>NZ_JAGGPC010000019.1:0-146392 GCF_018614005.1 Streptomyces sp. ISL-99 | reverse complement strand
GCCGCGCACGGCGCGGGCCAGCGCGGCGCGAGCCGCGGGCTGCGCGGTGAGCGCGCCGGGGGCCGCGGCGGCCGGGAAGCGGGGGTCGGTCAGCGCGAGGCGCAGGGAGTGGACGTGACCGACGAAGCGCGGGTCGACAAGTGCTACCCGCTCACCGGCGGGCGCCTCGTCGAGCAGCTTGGCGGTCTGCTCGGCGGCGTCGCCGTCGGACCCGGCGTACCGTACGACGAATCCCAGCGACCGCAGATCGCCCTCGAGCGGCGATCCGGGTACCGGCGGGCCGGTGAGGATGGCGGTCGACAGACGAACTCACTCCTTGGCGCTGGGCAGGGGCTGGCCTTGCGTGGCATGCGGCATTGCGGCCCGGCACGGGCGCGAGGCATGTCGGCAGAGGCTATCGGATGAACGGAAGCAGGAGTTCATGGCCCGTTAACGCCCGGATAAGACCGGGCCAGGACGCGGGCGGCCCACCGAGATCATCTTGGTCGATCAGCGCCCCGCCCCACAAACCGCGACCGCCGGGGGTCCGGACACGGCCTAGGGTGGCCGTTATGACATGGCTGATCACGGGTGGGGCGGGTTACATCGGCGCGCATGTGGCGCGGACCATGGCGGCGGCGGGTGAGCGGGTGGTCGTCCTGGACGACCTCTCGTCCGGGATCCCGCAGCGGCTGCCCGAGGACATCGCGCTGGTACGCGGCTCCGTACTGGACCGGGAGCTGCTCGACCGTACGCTCGCCGAGCACGGCGTCACCGGTGTGGTGCATCTCGCGGCGAGGAAGCAGGTCGGGGAGTCGGTCGAGAAGCCGCTGCTCTACTACCGGGAAAATGTGTACGGACTCACAGTGCTCCTGGAGGCCGTCGCGGCGGCCGGGGTGCGGCGGTTCCTCTTCTCCTCCTCCGCCGCCGTGTACGGCATTCCCGAGGCGGAGCTCATCTCGGAGGACGCCCCCTGCGTCCCCATCAATCCGTACGGCGAGACCAAGCTGGCCGGCGAGTGGCTCGTGCGGGCCGCGGGCCGGGCGCACGGCTTCTCGACCGCGTGCCTGCGCTACTTCAATGTGGCGGGCGCGGCGAGGCCGGAGCTCGCCGACACCGGAGTGTTCAACATCATTCCGATGTTCTTCGACCGGATCACGCGCGGCGAGGCCCCCCGGATCTTCGGGGACGACTATCCGACGCCCGACGGCACCTGCATCCGTGACTACATTCACGTCGCCGATCTCGCCGATGCCCACCTGTCGGTCGCGCGGGCGCTGACCGCGCGGGACGAGCCGGCGGACATGACCTTCAACATCGGCCGCGGTGAGGGCGTCTCGGTGCGCGAGCTCGCCGATCTGGTGGGCGAGATCACCGGTTCCACGCTCGCCCCCGTGGTCGAGCCGCGTCGCCCCGGCGACGCGGCGAAGGCGGTCGCCTCATCCGATCTGATCGCCAAGGAGCTGGGCTGGACGGCCGGGCGCGGGGTACGCGAGATGGTCGCCTCGGCGTGGGAGGGCTGGCTTCTCCGGCATCCCGATGCCGCCCGGAACTGATCAGGCCGTCGCTCTGACCTGCGGTCATTTCCGCAGGTCAGAGCACATGACAACGGTGTTCAGTCCCGTGTTGCGCATACCCCCCGCCCGTAGTTCACTGGCTGCTCGGCAGACCATTCACACCACTGGGGAGGCGTCCTTCATGGGGGCTGGGCACGATCACGGGCATACGCACGGGGGGCCGCCGCCCACCGGCACAGCGGCCGCCGCGTACAAGGGGCGGCTTCGTATCGCGCTCGGCATCACCCTGACCGTCATGACGGTCGAGATCGTCGGCGGTCTGCTCGCCAATTCGCTGGCGCTGATCGCCGACGCGGCCCATATGGCGACGGACGCCCTCGGCCTCGCGATGGCGCTCCTGGCGATCCACTTCGCCAACCGCCCGGCGACCACGAAGGCCACCTTCGGGTACGCCAGGGCCGAGATCCTCGCCGCGCTCGCCAACTGTCTGCTGCTGCTCGGCGTCGGCGGCTTCCTGCTCTTCGAGGCCGTCGACCGTTTCATCACCCCGGCCGAGACCAAGAGCGGTACGGCGATCGTCTTCGCCCTGGTCGGTCTCGTCGCCAACATGATCTCGCTGTCCCTGCTGATGAAGGGCCAGAAGGACAGCCTCAATGTGCGCGGCGCCTTCCTGGAGGTGCTCGCGGACACCCTGGGCTCGGTCACCGTGCTGGTCTCGGCCGGCATCATCATGGCGACCGGCTGGCAGGCCGCCGACCCCATCGCGTCGCTGGTGATCGGCCTCATGATCGTGCCGCGCACCTGGAAGCTGCTGCGGGAGACGCTGAGCGTGCTCCTGGAGATCGCGCCCAAGGGCGTGGACATGGCGGAGGTACGGGAGCACATACTCGATCTGCCGGGCGTCGACGACGTACACGATCTGCATGCCTGGACGATCACCTCGGGCATGCCGGTCCTGTCCGCGCATGTCGTCGTCAGCCAGGACTTCCTCGACTCGATCGGGCACGAGAAAATGCTGCACGCTCTCCAGGGCTGCCTCGGGGAGCACTTCGACGTCGAGCACTGCACGTTCCAGCTGGAGCCCGGCGGTCACGCGGAGCACGAGGCGAGGCTCTGCCACTGATCCGCCGGTGCTGTTAGGGTCTTCGACGAGACATCCAGGTCTCGGGGACACGATGAGGGGAGCTGAGGTTGATGGCCGTCACGGTCGACGCTGCTGCGAGCAGTGTCCGGTTCCTCCTCGACTCCCGGGCTCTCGGCTGACCCCTTCGTCGCGATCTTCCGCGATCTTCGTGCGCGTCGGCCGGAGCCCTCACACCAAAGGGTTCTCACGTTGACCGACAACGCCATGTTCGAAGCTTTCATGACCCTGCACCGCGGGCTTCCCCGCCAGGGCCCCGGCTCCGACGCCACCACCCGCCACCTGCTCTCCCTCGCCGGACCGCTGCCGCACCGGCCGCGCGTGCTCGACCTGGGCTGCGGCCCGGGCAGGGTATCGCTGCTGCTGGCGGCGGAGTGCGGCGCCGAGGTGACGGCCGTCGATCTGTACGAGCCGTTCCTCGCCGAGCTGCGGAGCGCCGCCGAAGAGCGCGGGCTCAGCGGCCGGATCCGTACCGTCGAGGGCGACATGGGCGAACTCCCCTACCCGGACGGGTCGTTCGACCTGGTCTGGGCGGAGAGTTCCGCCTACAGCATCGGCTTCGACACCGCGCTGCACAAGTGGCGGCGCCTCGTCGCACCCGGCGGCGCGCTCGTCGTCACCGAGTGCGAGTGGACGTCCCCCGATCCGTCGGCCGGGGCGCGCGCGTTCTGGGACCAGCACTACGCACTGCGCACCCGGTCCGAGAACACCGCGGCGGCCGTCGCGGCCGGCTACGACGTGATCGGGGTGTACGGACAGCCCGAGAGCGACTGGGACGAGTACTACGTCCCGCTCGGCGCCCGTGCCGACGCGGCCGACCCCGCCGTGCCCGGAATGGAGCAGGCGCTCGCCGCCACCCGTGAGGAGATCGCGGTGCGCGCGGAGTACGGCACGGAGTACGGTTACACGGGCTACGTACTGCGGCCCGCCGCCGTCCTGAGCTGACGTACTGTCCGCCCCCGCCGCTCCGTGCGGCGGGGGCGGACATGCGGTGGGTGCCGTGAAGTACGGACAAGACGCTTTTTTACGGCAGACTTGGACGCCGGGTACCGAAGCGAAGGATGGTCATGCCGAGCACACCAGTCACCGCGGCGAACAGCTCGTCGAACGGCACAGCGGAAGAGATCCTGCTCGAGCTGGTCGACGAGGACGGCAATACCATCGGCACCGCGGAGAAGCTCTCCGCCCATCAGGCTCCCGGCCGCCTGCACCGCGCCTTCTCGGTCTTCCTCTTCGACGAGTCGGGGCGGCTGCTGCTCCAGCGCCGCGCGCTCGGCAAGTACCACTCCCCCGGCGTCTGGTCCAACACCTGCTGCGGACACCCCTACC
Source organism: Streptomyces sp. ISL-99 (assembly GCF_018614005.1). Lineage (NCBI taxonomy): Bacteria > Bacillati > Actinomycetota > Actinomycetes > Kitasatosporales > Streptomycetaceae > Streptomyces > Streptomyces sp. ISL-99. The sequence goes on along the minus strand of NZ_JAGGPC010000019.1, from coordinate 142,426 downwards.
CCGGGGAGTCGCCGTTCGCCGCGGCCGCCCGGCGTACGTACGAGGAGCTGGGGATCTCCCCCTCGCTGCTCGCCGAGGCGGGCACCGTCCGCTACAACCACCCCGACCCGGACTCCGGCCTGGTCGAGCAGGAGTACAACCACCTCTTCGTCGGGATGGCCCAGAGCGCGCTGCGGCCCGATCCGGAGGAGGTCGGCGAGACGTCGTTCGTGACGCCGGGCGAGCTGGCCGAGCGGCACGCGAAGGCGCCGTTCTCGGCGTGGTTCATGACGGTGCTGGACGCGGCGCGCCCGGCGATCAGAGAGCTGACGGGCCCGGCCGCGGGCTGGTGACGGCCGGCCCCGCCAGCGGCAGGGCGACCCGGATGACCTTCCCGCCGCTCGCGGTGTGCTCGATGTCGCACACCCCTCCGGCCTCGGCGGTGATCTCCCGCACGAGGAGCAGGCCGCGGCCGCCGGTCTGCGCGTAGTCCCGCTCCAGGGCCTTGGGCCGGTAGGGGTGGTTGTCCTCGACGGAGACCCTGATCCACTCCCTGCCGATCGCCACCTCGACGGCCAGCTGCGGAGAGAGCAGCGCCGCGTGCCGTACGGCGTTGGTGACCAGCTCGGAGACGATGAGCAGCAGCCCCTGCAGCAGGTCGTCCTTTGCCGGTACGCCCTGCCGGTTCAGCAGATCGCGGACGGCGTGCCTGGCCTCCGGTACGGAGGCGTCCGTGGCCGGGGCGGTGAAGCGCCAGACTCCTTCGTACCCCGCCAGTGCGTCTTCTCTCGTCACCACGCGTCGAGTGTTGAGAACCCGGCAGTCCGGACCCGCCCACTGAACACAAGTCGGTCGTAATCGATGGTTTTTGACCGCGCCGCCTATGACAGCGTCAGTTGTGCGTCTCTTCCTGATCCCCCGATGTCGCTGCCGAGACCATGTTGACCATCTGACGGCCGCCCATGCCGATCGCGATCAGGCCGAGCCCGTCGAAGAGCAGCGCGAGAGAGAAGAAGCAGCCGAGTACGTACAGGCTGCTGTGCGGCCAGTCGAAGAGCACGAAAAGGCCGAGCAGTACGCCGAAGGCGCCCTGCACCAGCGTCCAGCCGAACTGCGGGCCGCGCACCACCACACTGCCGACCAGCCGGAAGACGCCACCGGTCAGGAAGAGCAGCGCGGCGAACATCGTCAGCGCCTCCGCGGTGCTTTCGGGGTGGCGGATGACGACGATTCCGGCCGCCAGGTTCAGCGCGGCGACCACCACACCGAGCCAGAAGAAGTTCGATCCGCGCGACTGGACCGCTTGGAGCAGCCCGACGAGACCGCCGACGAGCAGCAGCCAGCCGAAGAGGAGCATCGAGGTGAGGGTGGCCACGCCGGTGTAGACGAGGCCGACGATTCCGCCGAGCACGAGAACCGCGCCGAGGACGGTCAGCCAGCCGAAGCCGCGCCTGAGCTTCTTGCCCTCACTCGTACCCGCACGTGTACGCCCGCGACCGGCCATGAGCGACTCCTTAACGCAGCGGCGTCCGCTTCTCGCCCCTTCTTGATCATAGGTTCGTACGGTCCGGATAGCATCCGGCGCATGGAGCCGCAGCTTGAGCACACCGTCGCGGACGGGGTCGCCACCGTCGTCATCAGCAACCCCGCCAAGCGCAACGCCATGACCGCCGGCATGTGGGCCGCGCTGCCCGGGCTGCTGGAGCGGCTGGCCGGGGACCGGGGCGTACGGGCGCTCGTGCTGACCGGGGCGGGCGACACCTTCTGCGCGGGGGCGGACATCTCGTCGCTACGCGAGGGCGACGCGCCGCAGGGGCTCGCCGTACGGGCCGAGGACGCGCTGGCCGCGTTCCCGAAGCCGACGCTGGCCGCTGTCAGGGGCTACTGCGTCGGCGGCGGCAGCCAGCTGGCCGCCGCCTGCGACCTGCGGTTCGCGGAGGAGGGCGCGTCCTTCGGGGTGACGCCCGCCAAACTCGGGATCGTCTATCCCGCGTCGTCGACCCGGCGGCTCGTCGCGCTGGTGGGGCCTTCGGCCGCCAAGTACCTGTTGTTCTCGGGCGAGTTGATCGGTGCGGAGCGGGCGCTGCGGACCGGTCTGGTGGACGAGGTGCTGCCCCGGGGGGAACTCGCCAAGCGGGTGGCCGAGTTCACGCGGGTACTCGTGTCGCGCTCGCAGCTCACTCAGGCCGCCGCGAAGGAGTTCGCCGACGGCCGGGGCGACCGGGACGCGCACTGGGCCGGGCAGGCGCGCGGCAGCGGCGACACCGCCGAGGGGGTCGCCGCCTTCCTGGAGCGCCGGGCCCCGGACTTCACGTACGAGGTGTGATCCGGGCTCCGTTCAGTCCTGGACGGTCAGGACCTTGTCCGCCTGACCACGCCAGTACGCGACGATCTCGGCCGGGGCCTTCTCCGGTGAGCCGGCGTCATACGGCGGCTGGGGGTCGTACTCCGTGAGCAGCTGCACGGTCTGTGCGACGGCGTCCCCGCCGATCCGTCCGAGCAGGTGGAGTGCCATGTCGATGCCGGACGAGACGCCCGCGGCCGTGACGTACTTCCCGTCGAAGACGACGCGCTCGCCGGTCGGTTCGGCGCCGAGGGACCTCAGGTCGTCCAGTGAGAGCCAGTGCGTCGTGGCGCGGCGGCCCTTGAGGAGTCCGGCGCCCGCGAGGACCAGTGAGCCGGTGCATACGGATGTGGTCCAGGTGCTGGTGGCGTCGGCCGTACGCAGCCAGTCCAGGATCGTCTCGTCGCGCATGGCCTGCCTGGAGCCGGGGCCGCCGGGCACCAGAACGATGTCGGGGCGGGTCACCTCGGCGAGCAGCCGGTCGGCGACGAGGGCGAGGCTGCCCTGGTCGTTACGGATCTGACCGGCCTCCTTCGCGACGAACACCGTCTCGGCACCGGGCAGCCGGGCGAGCAGCTCGTAGGGCCCGACGGCGTCGAGCGTGGTGAAGCGGTCGTAGAGCAGAACGGCGATCTGCATGGGTGGTCCTCTCAGTGGGTGGGTTGCTGTCGCGCGGGCTGCGCGGGGGCGTGGAAACGGCGGCGGTACTCCGCCGGTGATGTGCCGAGGCTCTTCACGAAGGCGCGGCGCATCGCCTCGGGTGTGCCGTAGCCGCAGGTCCGGGAGATCTCCTCGATGCCGTCCCTGGAGTCCTCCAGGAGCCGCCGCGCGTGTTCGAGGCGTACTCGCTCGACGTACTTGCCGGGAGTCGTGCCGGTCTCGGACTGGAAGGCGCGGGCGAAGTGGCGGGGCGAGAGGCTGGCGCGGGCTGCCAGCGACTCGACCGACAGGTCGTCCCCGGGGTGCTCGGTGATCCACTGCTGGACCTCGCGCAGGGGTTCGCGCTGCGCGGTCTGGGCGGTGAGCTGGGCGCTGAACTGGGCCTGGTTTCCGGGGCGGCGGAGGAAGACCACGAGGTGGCGGGCGACGGTGAGGGCGATGTCCCTGCCCAGGTCCTCCTCGACGAGCGCCAGTGCCAGGTCGATGCCCGCCGTGACGCCGGCCGAGGTCGCCACGTTCCCGTCGCGGACGAAGATGGGGTCCGGGTCGACCTCGACCGCCGGGTAGGTGCGGGCCAGGTGGTCGCTGACCCCCCAGTGCGTGGTGGCGCGGCGGCCGTCGAGGAGTCCGGCCGCGGCGAGCAGCAGCGCTCCCGTACAGACGCTGACGAGGCGCTCGGCGCGCGGGGCGTTCTCGCGCAGCCAGTCGATCAGGCGCGGGTCGGGGTCGCGGGTGCCCTGGCCGCCGGGGACGAGGAGGGTGTGGGGCGCGGGTTCGTCGGTGAGGGCCGCGTCGGGGACGAGGGTGAGCCCGCTGGAGGTGCGGACGGGAGAGCCGTCGAGCGAGGCCGTGCGGATGCGGTACGCGTCGTCCGGGCCCCCGCCGGCCCGGCCCTCCGCGGCCTGACTGGCCGCGCCTGCGAAGACCTCCACCGGGCCGGTTACGTCCAGGCTCTGCACGTCGTCGAACAGAACGACGAGCACGGACCGTACGGATCGCTGCGTCATGCGCCCATCCTTCGGGACGCCCGCGCGTGTCCGCAATGACGAGTACCCCACCTTTACTGCCACGGGGCCCCGACACTTCCCGGCGTACTGACCAGTCGGTAGCATACGGACATGACCTCTCTGCCCGCGCGCGCCGGCCGCCGCTGCCACAACGTCCTCAATCCGCTGCACTCGACCGTGTACTTCTCCCCGGACTTCACGAAGGAGCTGGCGGGGGTGGGCATCGAAGACGGCAGGGCCGCCTACTTCGCGGGCCGCGGCGCCGCCATGGGGGCGGTCGGTGCCGGCGTGATCACCGCCGCCTTCTTCAACTTCAACCACGACCTCGTCGCGCGCCACGTCCCCGAGGTGTGGAGCATCGCGTCGCCCGGCGTCGTACTCGAAGCGCGGCTGCGCGCCGTCGACACCACCCTGCGCAGGCTGCTCGGCGAGGAGGCCGTCGCCTCCGACGAGATGGCCGAAGCAGCCGGGCTCGCCCTGCGCGCCGCCGAGGCATGCACCCGCCACGCGCGCCCGCTGTACGCCGCCCACGCCGACCTGCCCGTACCGGAGCGGCCCCACCTCGCCTACTGGCATGCCGCGACGCTGCTGCGCGAGCACCGCGGCGACGGTCACCTGGCGGCGCTGCTCGCCGCCGGGCTCGACCCGCTGGAGGCGCTGGTCAGCCACACGGCGACCGGCAAGGGCATGTCACCGCGCTGGACGCTGGCGACGCGCGGCTGGCGCCGTACGGACTGGGATGCGGCCTCGGAACGGCTGCGGGAGCGCGGCCTCCTGAACGGGGAAGGCGAGTTGACCGAGGCGGGCACGGCGCTGCGCGCCGAGCTGGAGGAAGCGACGGACCGGCTCGACGCGGCGCCGTACGAGCACCTGGGCGCCGAGGGCACCGAGCGGCTCACGGAGCTCGGCCGCGGCTTCCTCGGAGTCGCGCTGGGGGCCGGCGCGTTCCCCGACGATCTCACCGGCAAGTGACCCGGCACGTGACATTGCCCGCTGAGCGGGGCGTTTGCGCGGCGCGATGACGGACACCCGTGCTGTGTCGGACAACGCAATGTGTGTCCGGCACCGAGACAGCAGGAGGTACAACGTGTTGCGTGCGATTGCAGATGGACTCCGGATGATCGGCTCGGCCATCGCGACGGTAGTGACCTTGCCCTTCCGGCTGGTCGCCAAGCTCTTCGGAGGGGCGTCGAGCACCGCGTCCCGCGGCGGCGGGCGAGCGCGCCGCGCCTGACGGCCCGGCCGGGGCGCGCGCGACACGGGACCCGACGACCCTGCACAATGCAGGCTCAAGCACAGCCCGCAGGAGAAGGCGAGTCGGGAACATCGTGACGACGTCCATCGAAGGCAGGATCGCCGAGGAACTCGGCGTAAAGGAGCGGCAGGTCCGAGCCGCCGTCGAATTGCTCGACGGCGGCTCGACCGTGCCGTTCATCGCTCGCTACCGCAAGGAAGCGACCGAGATGCTCGACGACGCGCAGCTGCGCACCCTCGAGGAGCGGCTGCGTTATCTGCGGGAGCTGGAGGAGCGGCGGACCGCGATCCTGGAGTCCGTACGCGAACAGGGCAAGCTGGACGAGGCCCTGGAGGCGCGCATCCGGGCCGCCGACACCAAGGCCCGGCTGGAAGACATCTACCTGCCGTTCAAGCCCAAGCGCCGGACGAAGGCGCAGATCGCGCGCGAGGCGGGACTCGAACCGCTGGCCCAGGGCCTGCTGGCCGACCCCTCGGTGGAGCCGCTGGCGGCCGCCGCCGCGTTCGTGGACTCCGAGGAGGGCGTGGCCGACGCGCAGGCCGCTCTGGACGGTGCGCGTTCGATTCTCACCGAGACCTTCTCGGAGGACGCCGATCTGATCGGTGAGCTGCGTGAGCGCATGTGGTCGCGCGGGCGGCTGGTCGCGAAGGTACGGGAGGGGAAGGAGGAGGCCGGCGCCAAGTTCGCCGACTACTTCGACTTCGCCGAGGCCTTCACCGCGCTGCCGTCGCACCGGGTGCTCGCCATGCTGCGGGGCGAGAAGGAAGACGTACTGGATCTGGTCCTGGAGCCCGAGGAGCCTTCGGAGGCCGCCGGGCCTTCCACGTACGAGAACATGGTCGCCCGGCGCTTCGGGATCTCCAACCAGGGCCGCCCCGGCGACAAATGGCTCGGCGACACGGTGCGCTGGGCGTGGCGGACCCGGATTCTGGTGCACCTCGGCATCGACCTGCGGCTGCGGCTGCGTACGGCGGCTGAGGACGAGGCGGTACGCGTCTTCGCGACGAACCTGCGCGATCTGCTGCTGGCAGCGCCGGCCGGGACGCGGGCGACGCTCGGGCTCGATCCCGGTTTCCGTACGGGCGTGAAGGTCGCTGTGGTGGATGCGACGGGCAAGGTCGTCGCGACCGATGTGATCTACCCGCACGTGCCCCGGAACAAGTGGGACGAGTCACTGGCGACGCTGGCCCGGCTCGCCAAGGAGCACGCTGTCGAGCTTGTGGCCATCGGGAACGGTACGGCTTCCCGTGAAACCGACAAGCTCGCCGGTGAGCTGTGCGAGAAGCACCCCGAGCTGAAGCTGACGAAGGTGATGGTCTCGGAGGCGGGTGCGTCCGTGTACTCGGCCTCGGCCTTCGCCTCGCAGGAGCTTCCGGACATGGATGTGTCGCTGCGCGGCGCCGTGTCCATCGCGCGGCGGCTCCAGGATCCGCTGGCCGAGCTGGTGAAGATCGACCCGAAGTCGATCGGGGTCGGGCAGTACCAGCACGATCTGGCGGAAGTGAAGCTGTCGCGCTCGCTGGACGCGGTGGTCGAGGACTGTGTGAACGGGGTGGGCGTCGACGTCAATACCGCCTCCGCGCCGCTGCTTTCGCGGGTCTCGGGCATCAGCTCCGGGCTCGCGGAGAACATCGTGGCGCACCGTGACGCGCATGGTCCGTTCCGGTCGCGGAAGGGGCTGAAGGACGTGGCACGGCTCGGCCCCAAGGCGTACGAGCAGTGTGCGGGCTTCCTGCGCATCCGGGGCGGCGACGATCCGCTGGACGCGTCGAGCGTGCACCCCGAGGCGTATCCGGTGGTGCGGGCGATGGTGAAGACGGCGGGGAGCGGGGTCGGGACGCTCATCGGGAACACGGCTGTGCTGCGGTCCCTGCGGGCCGCTGACTTCGTGAACGACACGTTCGGGCTGCCGACCGTGTCGGACATTCTCAAGGAGCTGGAGAAGCCGGGGCGCGACCCGCGGCCCGCGTTCAAGACCGCGACCTTCAAGGAAGGCGTCGAGAAGATCGGCGACCTGGCGGCCGGGATGATCCTGGAGGGCGTGGTGACGAATGTCGCCGCGTTCGGGGCGTTCGTGGATGTGGGGGTCCATCAGGACGGGCTGGTGCATGTGTCCGCGCTGTCGAAGACCTTCGTCAAGGACCCGCGGGATGTGGTGAAGCCGGGTGACGTGGTCAAGGTCAAGGTCATGGACGTCGACATTCCGCGTAAGCGGATCTCGTTGACGCTGCGGCTGGATGACGACGTGGCGACGGCGTCTTCCGGTGAGGGGAAGCGGGAGCGGAGCAGCTCTGGCGGCCGTCCGCCGGCGCAGCGACAGGGTGGCCGCGAGCGTCGCGGTGGTGGCGGCAGCGGTGAGCGCCGTGGTGGCGGCGGAGCTTCGCGGCAGGCGCCCGCGCCGGCCAACAGCGCGATGGCGGATGCGTTGCGGCGGGCCGGGCTTACGGATCCGAAGCGGGGCTGACGGGGTCGGGTGGGGCGGGTGCGGTGCGGGTTCCGCTTCGGGGCTTCGCCCGACCCGCCCCTTCCCGACCGGGGCGCCGGTGGCTTACGCCCGGCGCCCGCGTCAGAGTTCGGTGACCTTGCCGTCCGCGACCTCGACGCGGCGGGTCGTACGGACCGCGTCCAGCATCCGGCGGTCGTGCGTGACCAGCAGCAGCGTGCCCTCGTACGAGTCCAGTGCGGACTCCAGCTGCTCGATCGCCGTCAGGTCCAGGTGGTTCGTCGGCTCGTCGAGGACGAGCAGGTTCACGCCCCTGCCCTGGAGCAGCGCGAGCGCGGCGCGGGTCCGCTCCCCCGGGGAGAGCGTGGTGGCGGGGCGCAGTACGTGGTCGGCGCGCAGGCCGAACTTGGCCAGGAGGGTGCGTACTTCCGCCGGTTCCGTGTCGGGGACCGCCGCGCAGAAGGCGTCGAGGAGCGACTCGGAGCCGTAGAAGAGGCCGCGGGCCTGGTCGACCTCGCCGACCACGACACCCGGGCCGAGCGCCGCGTGGCCCTCGTCCAGCGGGAGGCGGCCGAGGAGGGCGGCCAGCAGCGTGGACTTGCCCGCGCCGTTGGCTCCGGTGATCGCGACGCGGTCGGCCCAGTCGATCTGGAGCGACGCCGGGCCGAAGGAGAAGTCGCCGCGCCGCACTGTCGCGTCGCGCAGTGTGGCGACCACCGCGCCGGAGCGGGGGGCCGCCGCGATCTCCATGCGCAGCTCCCACTCCTTGCGGGGCTCTTCGACGACGTCGAGGCGTTCGATCATGCGCTGCGTCTGGCGTGCCTTGGCCGCCTGCTTCTCGCTCGCCTCACTGCGGAGGTTGCGGCCGAGCTTGTCGCTGTCGGTGGCCTTGCGGCGGGCGTTCCTGACGCCCTTGTCCATCCAGCCGCGCTGCATCTGGGCCCGGCCTTCGAGCGCGGTCTTCTTGTCGGCGTACTCGTCGAAGTCCTCGCGGGCGTGGCGGCGCGCGGTCTCGCGCTCCTCCAGGTACGCGGCGTAACCGCCGCCGTAGAGCTTGATCTGCTGCTGGGCGAGGTCCAGCTCGAGGACCTTGGTGACGGTGCGGGTGAGGAACTCCCGGTCGTGGCTGATGACGACCGTGCCCGCGCGAAGGCCGGAGACGAAGCGCTCCAGGCGCTCCAGGCCGTCCAGGTCCAGGTCGTTCGTGGGCTCGTCGAGGAGGAACACGTCGTAACGGGAGAGGAGGAGGGAAGCCAGGCCCGCGCGGGCCGCCTGGCCGCCGGAGAGGGCTGTCATCGGCTGGTCGAGACCGACTGTCAGGCCGAGGCTCGCGGCTACCTCCTCGGCGCGCTCGTCGAGGTCCGCGCCGCCCAGGTCGAGCCAGCGGTCGAGGCTGTCCGAGTACGCGTCGTCCGCACCGGGGGTCTCGTCGACGAGCGCCTGAGTGGCCTCGTCGAGGGCGCTCTGGGCGGCCGCCACTCCGGTACGCCGGGCCAGGAAGGCCCGTACCGTCTCGCCGTCGCGGCGCTCGGGCTCCTGCGGGAGATGCCCCACGGTGGCGGTGGGCGGCGAGAGCCGCAGCTGGCCCTCCTCGGGGGTTTCGAGCCCGGCGAGGAGGCGCAGCAGTGTGGACTTGCCCGCGCCGTTCACGCCGACGAGGCCGATCACGTCGCCGGGGGCGACTACGAGGTCGAGCCCGGAGAAGAGGGTGCGGTCGCCGTGGCCTGCGGCGAGATCTTTGGCGACGAGAGTGGCAGTCATCAGGCCACGATCCTACCGAGCGCGCGGGACTGGCCGACCGGCAGCGGTGTGGGTGGGTTGCCATGGAGCCGACCGCGTGGGTGGCGGCGGGCTGACCGCCTGGGTGGCGGCGAGCCGTCGGCGTGGGTGGCGGCGAGCCGTTGGCGTGGGTGGCGGCGGGCCGTCCGCGTGGGTGCGTAGGTGTCAGTGGATCATCCGGGTCACCAGTACCGCTCCCGTGGTGCGGGCCACGATGAACGACTGGCCCTTCGTCGCCCGGGCGTCCAGCGGGATCCGGTGCTTCCCCGGTTCCAGCACGTCATGGAAGACCTCGTGGGTGTGCGTCCGGTACAGCCGGTCCAGGCGGTACGCGATCAGCTGTACCCGGCAGGTGGACGTCACCTCGACCCCCGCCTCGCCCTCCACCGCCACCAGCCGCGTGAGGCGGCGCCGCTCCGGTGGGCTGCGGTCCAGGGCGGCCTCCAGCTGGGCCACGAGGAGAGGGACGATCGGGGCCAGGCCGTCCACGTAGGCGACCTCGGCACCCGCTCGCTCGAACGCGGCCCGCGTGGTGGCGCGCGTGTGCTCGTCGACCGCCCTGCCGAAGGCCACCGCTCCGTACGCCCGCAGCTCGTCGGGCGGGACGTCGGCGGCGTCGCTGGTGATGTCCGCGCCGATGTTGATCGTGCGCAGGGCGGCGGCCAGTTTCGCCAGGACGTCGACGCGCGCGCCGATCAGCAGGACGCGGCGGCGGGGCGGCGGCTCCTCGTCACCGGCCACGAGCAGCTGCTCCAGTGCCGTGCGGTACTCCTGGCCGCGGAAGCGGAACGGGCCTATCCCGTGGTAGCCGTTCAGGTCCAGGTCCGCGGTCTCGTCCGTCTGCCAGGCGAAGTCCCGCCAGACGAAGTCGTCCCCCACCCGCTCGATCACGGCGGTCACCGCGCCGCATTCCAGGCTTTCGCACTCGGGGCAGCCGTAGATGACGTACCGGCCTGCCGGGAGGGGCGCGTCCGCTTCCAGCAGCAGGCTGCGTACCTGGGCCGTGAAGATGGCGGGCGGTACGTCGGAGGCAAGGGGGCTGACCGCGTCGAGGTCGGAGAGCTGGTGGAGCAGCGGGTGGCCGTCGATGATGAAGTCCATGAAATCGCGGTGCACTTGGTAGTCCCCGTTGATGAGAACACCACCGGCCCGCATGGCCGGAGCCAGCCCGAAAGTCACGTAGTCGGCAGACATGTCCTGAGTATCCCCACCTATGACGTGATGTGAGCACAGCAGCGCGGATTGGCGTTAGCGTCCGGTCATGAGCGGTGAAGTGGTAGTGGTGGGCAGCGGGGTGGCAGGGCTGGCCACTGCTGTCGTCCTCGCGGAAAGTGGCTGGTCGGTGCGGGTGTGGAGCAGGGAGCCGGCGGAACGGACCTGCTCGGCGGTGGCGGGCGCGCTGTGGTGGCCGTACCGCGTCGAACCCGAGGAACTGGTGGGCGACTGGTCACTGGACTCGCTGCGGGTTTACGAGGAGCTCGCCCGTACGCCCGAGGACACGGGTGTGCGGCTCGTGGCCGGGGTCATGGCGGGCACCACGCTGGCCGGGCTCGGCGCGTGGGGTGCGGGGGTGGCGGGGTTGACCGATGGTTCGGACGGCTTGCGCGCTGTCCTGCCGCTGATCGACATGCCGGCACATCTTCGGTACCTGCGGCGCAGGCTGGAGGCGGCGGGAGGTGTGGTGGAGCTGCGCGGCGTGACGCGGCTGGCGGAGGCGGCGCCCTCCGCTGGGCACGCCGTCGTCAACTGCACCGGGATGGGAGCGCGGGAGCTGGTGCCCGATGGTGGAGTGCGGCCGGTGCGGGGACAGTTGGTCGTCGTGGAGAACCCTGGGGTCGAGGAGTGGTACGTGGGGGCGACTGGTGGCACGGATTCGGTTTATCTGTTTCCTCAGCCGTACGGGCTGGTCCTCGGCGGGACCGCCCAGGAGGACCAGTGGGAGCAGGAGCCCGATCCTGCGGTTGCGCGGGCGATCGTGGAGCGGTGCGCGTGGGTTCGGCCGGAGGTGGCGGGGGCGCAGGTGCTTGAGCACCGGGTCGGGCTGCGGCCCGCGCGCGACGGAGGCGTACGGCTGGGGGCGGAGCGGCTGGCGTCCGGCGCGTTGTGCGTGCACAACTACGGGCACGGCGGGGCGGGGGTCACGGTCGCGTGGGGCTGCGCGCGGGAGGCGGCGCGGCTGGTGGGGGGTTGAGGGGCGGGTGGCCGGGGTGGGCGCGGGGGGGGGGGGGGGGGGGCGGGGGGGGGGGGCCGCGCCGGGGCGTCTCCTCGGGTATCGAACGTTCGGGTAGGTGCTGGTTCGTTCTCGGGGGTTGCGTTCGACACCCTGCGGGGAGCGCCCCCGCACGTCCCCGCCCGGCACCTCGGAGCGCGAGACGGTGCCGGGCTCGTCCCGTCAGGGGTGCTGCTTGTCCTGGTCGGTGCCGTCCTCCGGGGTGCCGGGGCCGATGCGGATCTCGAACTCACCTGCGTACTTCTCGTGGCCCGCGATCACGGCGCTCTCCACCGCCTCCTCGGCCAGCTCCCCGCGGACGATCAGCGGGTCCTGGCGCAGGTCGCGCATGAGGGCCAGGCACATGCCCACCATGACGAGTACGAAAGGTGCCGCCACAAGGATGGTGAGGTTCTGGAGGCCGGCCAGCGCGTCCCCCTTGCCGTCGCCCACGAGCAGCATGACCGCCGCCACCGCGCCGGTCACCACGCCCCAGAAGATGACGACGAAACGGGCCGGTTCGAAGGTGCCCCGCTGGGAGAGCGTGCCCATCACGATCGACGCGGCGTCGGCCCCTGAGATGAAGAAGATGCCGACGAGGATCATGACCAGGAGGCTCATGACGCTCGCGATCGGGAATTGCTGGAGTACGCCGAAGAGCTGGCCCTCGGGTGTCGACGCGTCTCCGAGCTGGTCGCGCTCCTGGAGTTTCATCGCCGTACCGCCGAAAACGGCGAACCAGACCAGGCTGACGCTGCTGGGGACGAGGATGACACCGCCCACGAACTGACGGATCGTACGGCCGCGGCTGATGCGGGCGATGAACATGCCGACGAACGGCGTCCATGAAATCCACCAGGCCCAGTAGAAGACCGTCCAGCTGCTCAGCCAGTCGGCTACGTCGCCGCCACCGGTCGCCGCCTCGGTACGGCCTGCCAGCTGCGGGAGTTCGTCGATGTAGGCGGCGAGGGAGGTGGGCAGGAGGTCGAGGACGATGATGGTCGGGCCCGCGATGAAGACGAAGACCGCCAGGATCACGGCCAGGACCATGTTGGTGTTGGACAGCCACTGAATGCCCTTCTCGACGCCGGAGACGGCGGAGAAGACGAAGGCGGCTGTGAGGACTCCGATGATGGAGATCAGGAGTCCGGTGCCTGCTTTCTCCATCCAGCCCAGTTCCCGGAATCCGCTGCCGATCTGCAGGGCGCCCAGGCCGAGGGAGGTGGCGGAGCCGAAGAGGGTGGCGAAGATCGCGAGGATGTCGATCACCCGGCCGGGGGTGCCGTCCGCGCGCTTCTGGCCGATCAGCGGCACGAAGACGGCGCTGATGGTCTGCCGCCTGCGGCGCCGGAAGGTGCTGTACGCGATGGCGAGGCCCACCACCGCGTAGATCGCCCAGGGGTGGAGGGTCCAGTGGAAGAGCGTGGTGGCCAGGGCCGTCTGCATGGCGTCCGCCGAGTCGGCGGGATCGGTGCCGGGCGGCGGGGTGACGTAGTGCGCGAGCGGCTCGCTCACGCCGTAGAACATCAGGCCGATGCCCATACCGGCGCTGAACATCATCGCGACCCAGGAGACGGTGCGGAATTCGGGTTCTTCGTGTTCCTGGCCGAGCTGGATCCTGCCGTAGCGGCTGACGGCGAGCCAGAGAGCGAAGACGACGAATCCGGAGGCGGCCAGGACGAAGGCCCAGCCGCCGTTGTGGATCAGGCCGCTCAGCAACGTGTCGGAGACAGTCTCCAGCGCCTTGGTGAAGACGATGCCCCAGATCACGAACGCGAGGGTGAGAACGGCCGTCACGCCGAACACCACCCGGTCGGTCCGGGGCGTCTCGTCCTCGTGCGGGTGGCGGCCCGGGAGAGCCGCCCTCACCGGCAGCCGAAGCCGTTGAGCCGGTTCCTGTTCGTGCGACACAAGCGGCACCTTTCGGGAATCACGGAGCCTGATTTCGCTCTCCCGTACCCCCTACCACATGTGTTGCACGTCACAACTCTCTAACAGGTGGTGTCGGGCCTCCCGGTCGTGAGGTGGTACGCCGCACGGTCGTCGAGCAGGAGGGCGGCCAGGTTTCGCTGGGACTGGCGCAGCGGTACGTACGCGCCCTCGGAGTTCCGGTGCGAGGTGATGCCGTGCAGTGCCAGTTCGTCTCCTACTTCCGCGTACTGCGCCGGCGAGAGGTGGTAGCCGCAGGGGGGATTCTGGATGGTCTCGGCGGGGGTGGCCGGGTCGTTGTCGGCGCCACCCAGGTAGACCGGGCCACGGTCCGCGAAGCCCTCCAGGCGTGCGCGGGCGGTGGCGGCCCTAATACGTTCGCGGCGCTCGTCCGCGAAGGCCAACGCGCCGGTGAGCGCTGCCAGTTGGGTGTCCACGCGGCGCTTCTTGTTGAGGGCGGGGCTCTTCTTTTCCTGCTCGGTGAGAGCGTCTACCCGGGTTTCCACCAGGAGGCCTACCGAGTGCTTGATTCCGGCCGTGTTGCGCAGGATGCGCTCCTGGCCGTCGCCCGCCACCTGTTTGACCGGCTCGCCCGTCACCGGGTCCGTCCAGATGCCGTAGATGCCGCTGCTGAAGCCGGCGTCCTCGGCGTGGGGGCGTACATAGCTCTCGGACAGGGTGTGGGCCTCCGCGTGCACCTGGTGGTGCGTGTTCGGGTTGCGGGGCCAGAGGGACAGCAGGTCCTTGTCGTAGTACGGCGGGGTGGCGCCGTACTCGTGCAGGTCGTAGACGATGTCGGGCCGGTGGTCACGGATGACGGCGGCCATCGCCCGGGCCTCGGCTGTTTTGAGGGCGATGTGGTCGCGGTTGATGTCGACGTTGTCGGAGTTGGTACGGGTGTTCGCCGCGCGGCCGTCGGGGTTGGCGGTGGGGATGACGAGGACCGTGGTGCGGGCGAGGAAGTCGAGAGTTTGCTTGTCCTTGGCGTAGGCGAGGTCCCGGACGGTCGTCAGGCAGGCTTCTCGTCCTGACGGTTCGTCGCCGTGTTGGGAGCAGATCAGCAGGACAGTGCTGGAGGTGTGTCGTTGGGCCGCTATGCGTACGAGTTGGAGCGGGCGGCCCTCGTCGGTAGTGCCGATCGTGGACATCGTGACGCGGTTGGTGGCGCGGTCGACCGTGGTCAGGAAGGTCTGTTCCTCGGGCTGGGTCGTCCAGCGGGCGCCGTCGGTCGCCTCGAAGCCGGTACGGGGCGGGGCCGGGGTCGCCTGGGCCGTAGTGGTGGCCAGTGGTGCGATGAGGGCCGCTGCGGCGGCGCCGATGATGAGGGGCCGGATACGCGTGTGCATCAGCGGGTGGCTCCCGGGATCGGGCGGATGGAGCGCGGTTCGGCCACGCCGTCGAGGCGGGCGCCCGGCGGGGTGGAGACGCGCGAGCCGGCGGTGGCGCGGGCGAATGCCTTCGCGCCGCCGACGACCGGCAGCTCCGCGGCCGTACGGGACAGGTCGATGCCGAGGGTCGGGGTGGTCGAGGGCGGGTCGATGAGGCCCGCGTCGGTGCCGCCGACGATCAGCGCGAGACGGTGCCCGGCGGGCACGACGTGGTCGGAGGCGTGGAGGTCCAGGGTGATCGTGTAGCGCTTGCCCGGTGTGAGCGGGCGGCCCTTGCCAGCGTCGGCGTAGGTGCCGAGGTCGGCCCAGCCACGGCTGAAGACGGTGTAGTCGACGTTCGCGGTTCGGGCCTTCGTCTCCTTGAAGCAGGAGCTGTCACCGGTGGTGCTCGGGCCCCAGCAGGTGCGGTGGGTGAGTGTGGTGATGCCTTCACCCGAGGCGGTGTAGTCGCGGATCGTGTCGGGGCCGAGGTCGACGAGGACCGCGGAGAGGTGCGCGGTGGAGGTGGAGGGTGTCGCGGTGATCGTCACCTTGGAGGAGCCGGACAGGCGCAGGTCGCGGGTGAGCGGCTTGGTGGTGAACCCGGCTTTGGAGGGGGTGGATTCGTCGATCCGGGCGGCCCAGTCGCTTTCGCCGAGCTTCGGGTCGTCGGTGAAGGTCTCCGTGGCGCCGGGCGCGGCGGGCTTCAGGGAGAGAGTGCCGACGCCGGGCGCGGAGCCCTTGCCCGGGCGCAGGCTGGTGGCGTCGGTGGAGCGGGGCGGCCAGACCTTGTCCGTGGACCACTGGTCGGGGGCGCGCTCGATGTCGGCCATCGGCTCGCGGTCGATGCCGTTGTCGAAGCCGAGGAGTTCATGGTCGAACCAGCGGTGCAAAGTCCTCACCCAGTCTCCGCGGCGGAAGTCGAACGGGTCGACGTGGCCGGTCTGTGACAGCCAGATCTTGCGGTCGACGCCGGCGTCGGCGAGGGCGTCCCACCACTGGCCGAAGTGCTTGGCGCGGACGTTGAGGTCCTGCATGCCGTGTACGGCGAAGACGCTGGCCTTCACGTTGTCCGCGTCCGGTACGTAGTCGCGCTCGGCCCACAGGCGGGTGAAGTCGCCGTTGCGCGGGGCCTCGTCGACCAGGCGCTTCTGCACGGCCTGGCAGCGGGTGCGGGCTTCGGGGCTCTCGACGTAGTCGGACAGCCACTCGGGGCCGCTGTCGTAGAGGGGGGCGCCCTGGGCGAAGTAGTAGTCGTACCAGGAGGAGATCGCGCCGATCGGGACGATCGTCCTGAGGCCCTCCACGCCGGTCGCCGCGACGCCGTTGGCGATGGTGCCGTCGTAACTCTTGCCGATCATTCCGGTGTTGCCGGTGGTCCAGCCGGCCTTGGCGCGCTCGCTGCCGGTGCGGCTGGTGTACGCCTTGCCGCGGCCGTTCAGCCAGTCGACGACCGCCTTCGCGGACTGGATGTCGGAGTGGCCGCCCACGTCCACACAGCCGTCGGAGCGGTTGGTTCCGGCGAGGTCGACGGCGACGAAGGCGTAGCCGCGGGGCACGAAGTAGTTGTCGTAGTAGAGCGGGAACTGGACCGGGTTGCCGTTCGCGTCGTACGTCTTCTTCTGGCTCTCGTTGCCGCGCCCGCAGCAGGAGTAGTACGGGCTGGCGTCCATGATGACGGGAATTTTGCGGCCCTGTTGGGCCGGCTCCCTGGGGCGGACGATGTCGACGGCCACCCGGTCGGTCCTGCCGTCCGCGTCGCCGTCGATTCTGGTGTCGACCCAGACGGCTTCGCGAATCGCCTTGTCGTACGAGTAGACCGGTCTGCTCTCCTTGGGGCCGGTCGCGGCGCCCTGGGCGCCCGCCGGGGTCAGCGCCACCGCCATCAGGGCAGCCGTGGCCGCCGGTACGAGCCTTCGCCACTTCAAGCGGGATCCCCGCGCAGGTATAGGCATGGGCATGGAAAGTACTCCGGTCAACTCCCGTGCAAAAGGGGGCAGGCCTGGGGCTCGTTTCGGCCGGATGGCAGTTGCGTGACAGGAGCGACCATGGACATGACTGGTGGCGCGTGGGCTGAATAGGGTGCGAACAGATCCTTCGGACTGACCACTTGGAGCATTCGTGCACCGCAGACTTCTCGCCCCCGGCGTGCTGGCGGCCTCACTCCTGCTGGCGATCCCGGCATCGGCCGCAAATTTTGGACCGGGTGCACCGGGCATCGGCGACCCCTACTACCCGGCCAGCGGCAATGGCGGATACGACGTTTCGCATTACGACCTCCGCCTGAAGTACCAGCCCAGGACCGACCTGCTGGAGGGTACGGCGACGATCCTCGCCACCACCGAGCAGAACCTCTCGCGTTTCAACCTCGACTTCGGTCTGGGTGTGAGTGAGGTGCGGGTCAATGGGAAGAAGGCGAAGTTCTCCAAGGAGGGGGACCAGGAGCTCGTTGTCACCCCCGCGGTTCCGCTGGAGAAGGGCCGGGCCCTCTCGGTCGTCGTCCGTTACGCCGGGAAGCCGTCCGAGCTGAAGATCGGCGGCTACACCGCCTGGCACCGCACCCCGGACGGCGGCGTCGCCGCCCAGGAGCCCGACTCGGCCGTCTGGTGGTTCCCGAGCAACGACCACCCGCTGGACAAGGCGACGTACGACGTGTCTGTTTCGGTGCCGGACGGCACGCAGGCCATCAGCAACGGCGTACTCCAGTCGCAGAGCTCGAAGCTCGGGTGGACCCGCTACAACTGGCGCTCGAACAAGCCGCAGGCCAGCTATCTCACCACGCTCGCGGTCGGCAGGTTCGACATCACGACGGACAGGACCGCCGACGGGCTGCCGGTGTTCAACGCGTACAGCAAGGACCTCGGTGACAACGCCGGGGCCGCGCGCGCCAGCATCGAGCGGACCGCCGAGGTCGCCGAGTACCTGACCGAGGTCTTCGGCCCGTACCCCTTCAACGCGCTCGGCGGTTACGTCCCGAACGTGACCAGCGGCTACGCCCTGGAGACGCAGACCCGGCCGTTCTACAGCCCGCGGCAGTTCGCGAACGGCGCGAACATCTCGGTCGTCGTCCATGAGATGGCCCACCAGTGGTACGGCGACAGCGTCGCCGTCAAGGGCTGGAAGGACATCTGGATCAACGAGGGCTTCGCCCGCTACAGCCAGTGGCTGTGGTCCGAGAAGGAGGGCGAGGGCACGGCGCAGGAGCTCGCCGACTACGTGTACGGGACGCGCGCGGCCGACGATCCGTTCTGGACGGTCGCGCCGGGCGACCCGGGGCCGGACAACCAGTTCCACGTCGCCGTCTACGACCGGGGCGCGCTGGCCGTGCAGGCGCTGCGCAACGAGGTCGGTGACGAGGACTTCTTCAAGATCCTCAAGGGGTGGCCGGCCACGTTCGCCCACGGCAACGCGAGTGTCAGCGACTTCGTGAAGTACGCCGAGAAGGTCTCGGGCAAGCCGCTCGCCGAGCTGTTCGACACCTGGCTGTACGAGCCGTCGAAGCCGGACGCACCGACCGCGGCCGAGTCCCGGATCGCGCGCTCGGACGCGGGTGAGGGCACCGGGGAAAGCGCGAAGCCCGTGCAGCCCAAGTCGTGGAAGAAGATCGCCGCGACGAACACGGTCCACGAGCACGCACACCGCTGACGGTGGTACGCCGCTCCCCTCGTGAGGGGGGCGGCGTCATTCGCGTGAGTGGATGAAAGCGCTCTCAAGGGGGCGGGCCGGCGGATACTGTCCGTCCCAGCAGCCCTCTCCCCCGAGCCGTCGAGGAGCGCCCCCCTTGCCCGAGCAGTCCCCCGGTTCCCGCCCCACCCTCGAAGCCGTCGCCGCCCGCGCCGGAGTCTCCCGCGCCACGGCTTCCCGTGTCGTCAACGGTGGTGCGGGTGTCCGGCAGCCACTGGCCGACAAAGTGCGGGAGGCGGTCGAGGAGTTGGGGTACGTCCCCAACCAGGCGGCCAGGTCCCTCGTCACACGGCAGAGCGGTGCGGTCGCCGTGATCATCGCCGAACCAGAGTTCCGGATCTTCTCGGACCCCTTCTTCGAGCAGCAGGTGCGCGGCATCAGCAGGGAACTGACCGCTAACGACGCACAGTTGGTGCTGCTGTGGGTGGAGGGCCCCGGCGACTACGACCGGATCGCCCGCTACCTCGCGGGCGGTCACGTCGACGGCGCGCTCGCCTTCTCGCTGCACAACCACGACGGACTGCCCGCCCTCATCCGCCGCGCCAAGGTCCCGACCGTCTTCGGCGGCCGGCCCGGCGCCGGGGCGGCGGCGGTCCCGTACGTCGACTGCGACAACCGGGGCGGAGCCCGTACGGCCGTACGCCATCTCGTCGGCCTGGGCCGTGAACGTATCGCGCACATCGCGGGCCCCCGCGACCAGACGTCCGCCATCGACCGCGCCGACGGCTACCGCGACGTACTGTTCGACGCCGATCCCGCGCTGACCGCACAGGGCGACTTCACGGAGGACAGCGGTGCGCGCGCGATGGCGGAGCTGCTGGAGCGCAGGCCGGATCTGGATGCCGTCTTCGCCGCGAACGACCTGATGGCGGCGGGTGCTCTGCGGGTCCTGCGGGAGCGGGGGCGGCGGGTGCCGGATCAGGTGGCGGTCGTCGGCTTCGACGACATGGTGACGGTCGCCGAGTCGGCGAAGCCTTCGCTGACCACGGTCCGCCAGGACATCGAGGGAATGGGGCGGCTGATGGTCAGGCTGCTGACGCGGGTCCTGAGCGAGGGCGGCGACGGCCGGCAAGTGGGCGCGCCTGCCTCGGTGATCATGCCGACCGAGTTGGTGCGGCGGGCCTCGGCCTGAGCGGCCGGGGCCCGCCGCGTGGGGGGTGCGTTCCGGTCACTGGAAGGGAATCACCAGGACCGAATCGCCCGTTCCCGTGCGGAGTTTCGCCGTGCCGTTGCCGATGGCGCTCCACACTTCGAGGCGTACGGTGCCGCCCTTGAGGTCGCCGAGCGAACCGGTCGCCGACTTGAGGCCGCGCGCCTGCGTGTACTCCTCCCAGCCCGCCACCGGGTCGGTCGCGAAGTAGTTGTACGTCTCCGTCCGGTCGTACGTGCCGTCGCCCGTCAGGTCGTAGCTGACGCGGGTCTGCTGGCCGAGGCCGACCGTCGTGCCCGCGTCGACCTGGAGGCGGAAGGCCGTCGGCGTACCGGACTTGAGCGTGCCGTTGACGCCCTTGGCCGTGTACGTCAGCGGCTGGTGCGGGGTGCCGTCGTGGTTGGCGCCGCCCGCCGAGGCGATGGTGTCGGTGGCCGCGGTGGTCCCGGTGGTGGTGGTGAGGGAGCCTCCGGTGCGCAGTTGGAAGGTGTTGCCTGTGGGCGGCTCCGGGTCAGGGTCCGGGTCGGTGCCTCCGGTGCCGGTGCCCGTCGCGGTCGAGCGGGCGGGGACGGTGAGCTTCCCGCCGTCGGAGAAGGTCACGGTGCGGGCGGTGGAGGTGTGGTTGTGGGCGGCGTACGTCCGTACCGTGCCCTTGGTGAAGACGGCGGAGGTCGGGATGTCACCGCTCACCGTCGCGGCGGGCGCGCCGAGCGTGTCGAGGGTGCTGATCCAGTGGTAGGTGTGCGCCTTGGACTCGCCCTGCTCGGGGGTGTAGGCGGCGTGGCCCGCGTCCCACTTGGCCTTGGCGGCGGCCGGGTCGGCCAGTGACTGGAACTCCCAGAGGATGTCGCGCCATTCGACGGCGGGTCCGCCGTTCTCGCGTTCCATCTCGGCGAGGTTGCGCCGGATGGCGTCCTTCTCGCCGCCCAGGTGCAGTGAACCGCCGGTCACCGGGAGGACGTTGATGCCGTGGATCTCCTCGCGGTTGGCCGTCCACCAGGTGGCGTACGCCCCACCGCTCCCCCACACCATGCCGACCGTGTCGTGGCCGAAGGAGGACGGGAAGACCTGCTCGTCGGCGTCGAACCAGTACTGCGCGATCGCCTCGGACTCGGTGGTCAGGAGGTACGTGCCGAGGTCGCGCAGGGCCGTGTCACCGGTCGCCGCGCCCCACAGGACCAGGCCGGCGCTGAGGTTGGTGGACTCCGAGGAGGACTCCTGGCTGTTGCCCGCGGCGAAGCCCTGGTGACCGGAGGCCCAGCTGTGGCCCGCGTAGACGTCGAAGCCGCGCAGGAAGGGGAAGGCGGTGTCGGTGCGGCTGGGGTTCGCCGCGTCGCGGACCAGCGTCTTGACCATGCCGCCCCAGGCGGAGTCGGCGGCCCAGGCCTGGTCGTACTGGGCGACGATCGCGGCCGCGTAGACGTAGTAGCTGTAGTGGAAGTGGTGGTCGTTGAGCTCGGTGTCGCTGCCGTACGACGCCGGGTAGCCGGTGAGCGTCTTCCAGGTCTTGTCGTACGAGAATTCGTTGGCTCCGCCCGCCGTGAACCAGTCCTGGAGGCGGCCCTTCATCAGGCCGAGCAGCTTGTCGCGGACAGCGGTCTCACCGATCTGGTCCGCGACGGGTACCAGCTGGGCGAGGCGGCCCAGCGCCTTGCCGGTCCAGTACGTGTCGGTGGCGCCGGAGAACGGGTCGGCGGCGTTCGCGGCCTCGTTCAGATAGCCCCTGAGCCTGGCCTTGTCGACACCGCTCGACTGCGGCAGGGCGGGCAGCACGCCGGAGGCCCGCTGGCTCGTGGTGAAGGAGGCGCCCTCGCGGACCTTCATCGTGCCGCGCGGTGAGACGTACGTGTACGGGGTGAGCGGGTCGGAGGTGTGCAGCCACTGGTGGCGGTAGAGGGCCTGCAGCGTGCCCCTCTCGCTGCCCTCTTTCGCCTCGGTGGTGAGGGTGTACGTCGCCTTCACCGTGCCGCCGGTGGTGTTCCAGCTCGCCCTGGAGCCGGTGACGAAGCTGTACGCGTACTTCTTGTACGTCGCGAGGGCGTCGGGGGAAGGCAGTACGGCGAGCGAGAAGTAGTCCTTGGCGCCCAGGCCCGCGGTGAGGGTGGATCCGGCGATGTTCCAGTCGCTGCCGGTCGGCGCGAAGAGCGCGTAGTGGTGGCCCGCGACGGTGATGCCGAGGACGTTGCCCTGGTCGGCGAAGACGGTGGGCGCGGCGGCGGTGGTGATCTGCGCGCTGCCGCCCGAGCCCTTGGCGTACACGAAGGGCATGCCGTGGCCGATCGTGGTGCGCAGGGTGCGGGCGCCGTCGGACCAGTACGGGGTGACGGTCCAGTCGGACCAGTCGTCGGCCTTGGTGTCGGGCGAGTTGAGGCCGGTCAGGCCGAGCGTGAGGTCACGCTTGTGGGCGTACTCGTACTGGCGGCCGTCGCCGACGACGGCGGGGGTGGTCGGGTAGCCGACTTCGAGGCCCGCGGCTGTGGCCTGGTAGGTGAGCGGGTGGCCGTACATGGGCGTGGAGTGCGGGTTGTCGCCGTACCGCTGGAAGGCCAGGGAGGACCACCAGTCGTTGGTGGGGAGCGGCTTGTCCTTCGCGGCCGGGGTGAGCTTGGGGGTGACGGGTGTGCCGGTGTTGGTGGTGGGGCCCGATGTCCCGGCGGGGCGGACGTCGGAGTAACTGCCCGACCCGACGGGGACGGTGGCGGCGGCTGCGGGAGCGGCGGCCGAGCCGAGGCCGAGGGCGGTCAGAGCGGAGACAAGGATCAGCGCGGACGCGGTTCTGAAGGGAGGAGCTGGCATGGACGGCACCTCGAAATCGTGGGGGAAGGGCGTCCGAGAGCGCTCTCAGATGTCAGGGAACGTAAAACTTCTGAAACACAAGTGTCAATACGTCTGACACAAACGGCAGTTGGAGGCGCGGCAGACCGCCGTGCGTTCAACTGTTGACGGGCACGGGCAGGTGGGAGCATGCTCCGAGGGGATTACTGAGAGCGCTCTCGGTTGCCGTCGGCGACCTCGTTCCGGTGCCGCGCCCTGGCCTCGCGCGCCAGGGGCAGATAGCGCAGCCGCTCGGGCAGCAGTGGCACCAGGGTGCGTACGACGCGACTGAACCGGCGCAGCCTGCGCTCCTGTGCGTCGCTCCACTCCAGCCCCAGCGCCTCGCGCGCGTCCGGCGGCAGGTAGCCGACGGTGAGGAACGCCCTGAAGCGGGCCAGTGGCGGCAACAGAAGCGGCCACAGGGCGCGCAGGGCCAGACGTACCGGAAGCGGTCCTCGGCCGGGGGCGGGCACCGGGCTGTCGGTGGCGATCAGTTCCCGCACCACCACGGTCGCTTCCACCTCGTCGGCCAGCGTCTTGCGGAAGTACGGCCAGAACTCCTCGACGGTCTGCGGCATGTCCCGGTCGTTGATCCCGAGTATCCGGCCTACCTGGAGCCACTCCGCGTACAGCTGCCGTTCCTGCGCCTCGGTGAGCGGCCGGAAGAGATAGCGCAGCGCGTGCTGGTAGCAGGGGAAGCCGGTGGCATGGACCCAGGAGTAGTGGGCCGGGTCGAGCGCGTGGTAGGGACGGCCGTGCGCGTCGGTGCCCTGGATGGTCTTGTGGAGCTGCCGGAGCCTGCGGCCCTCCTCGGCGCCCGCCTCTCCCCCGTACACCCACAGCTGCACGGAGCGCAGCGACCGTTCGCCGCGTCCCCACGGGTCCGTACGGAAGACCGAGTGCTGGTCGACGCCCGCGCCGACGGCCGGGCGCGCGACCTGCAGGGTGAGCGCGGCGGGCAGCATGAGCAGCGCCCGCACATCACCGGCGACCGTCCACAGGACGCCGCCTGGCGGAGGCGGTACGGGGTCCTGCCCACTGATCTTCATGCCTCCAGTATGCGCAAGGACCCGTTACGGCCGGTGGTCGGCTGCCGAGGCGGGCAGGGGCTCGCCCAGGACCCGGCCGGCCAGTTCCCGCGCCAGATCGTCGACGTACGGGCGGAGTGCGGCCTCGGCGGTGGCCCGTTCGGCAGCGATGACCGCGGCACCGTCGGTGAGGATCTGTTCCCGTACGCGCATGCCGTCCGCGCGGGCGGCGGTGATCAGGGCGACGCCCTCCTCGTGCGCCTGCTGGCGGGTCCTCGCGGCGGCGTGCCGGGCGTCGGCCAGCGCGGACTCGTACAGCGCGCGGATTGAGGGGGCCTATGTTCATCGGCAACAACTGCGTATTCATGCTCGGGACCTACCCGTTCGCACAGGTGCACCAACCCGGCTCGTAACGGGAGTTGGGGTGATGGTGAGCTCCCGGCAAGTCATTCGCCGCCCAATGGCTACCGGAAGGTAACTCCGGCTGGTTGGATGTGCCGCGCCGATCCTTACCCCCCACCCGAAACGGGAGTCCCAGTGCCGCACTCCGCGCTCCGCCGTACCCCTGGCGCAGCCCTGGCCACCGTACTGGCGGTCGCCACACTTGCCACGACCGCCCCGTCCGCCTCCGCGGCCCCGGTGACCCCGGCCGGCGCCTCCGCATCCGCATCCGCATCCGCCGAGGTGCCGTCGCTGAAGGTGCTGTCGTACAACGCCTTCCTCTTCAGCAAAAACCTTTACCCCAACTGGGGCCAGGACCACCGCGCCAAAGCCATACCCGCGGCCTCCTTCTTCCAGGGCAACGACGTCGTCGTGCTCCAGGAGGCCTTCGACAACGGCGCCTCCGACGCGCTGAAGAGCAACGCCGCGGCGCAGTACCCGTACCAGACGCCGGTCATGGGCCGCGGCAAGACCGGGTGGGACGCGACCGGCGGGTCGTACTCCGCCACGACTCCCGAGGACGGCGGGGTCACGGTGCTCAGCAAGTGGCCGGTCGTCCGCAAGGAGCAGTACGTCTACAAGGACGCGTGCGGCGCCGACTGCTACTCCAACAAGGGCTTCGTGTACGCCGTACTGGACGTCAGCGGCGCGAAGGTACACGTCGTCGGCACGCACGCGCAGTCCACAGATCCGGGCTGCGGCGCGGGCGAGGCCGCCCAGATGCGCAGCCGGCAGTTCAAGGCGATCGACGCCTTCCTCGACGGCAAGAACATCCCCGCCTCGGAGCAGGTGGTCGTGGCGGGCGACCTCAATGTCGACTCGCACAGCCCCGAGTACGCCTCGATGCTCGCCGACGGCGGCCTGACCGGCGCCGACGCGCGCACCGGTCACCCGTACTCCTTCGACACCGCGGACAACTCGATCGCCTCCGAGCGCTACCCGGACGATCCGCGCGAGGACCTCGACTACGTCCTGCACCGCGCCGGGCACGCCAGGCCCGAGGGCTGGACGAACGAGGTGATCAAGGAGCGGAGCGCGCCCTGGACCGTCTCCAGCTGGGGCAAGCAGTACACGTACACGAACCTGTCCGACCACTACCCGGTCGTGGCGAGCGCACGCTGACCCGTGCGGAGGGTGCGGGGCGGGTGCGGGGGCGTGCGGCGTAATCGCAAGCGGTTCGCACCTGGTCATGGGCGGTTTTTCGGCAGTGGCCGCAAGGGAGTTGGTGTGCCACGGTGGTGGTCATGACGGGTCACGGACACGGGCACGGGCACGGGCACGGGCACGGGGATGGTCACGGACGCGGGCATCATCATCACCACTCCCACGACCGGATCGACTCCGCGCTGGAAGGGTCGGCGGCGGGGCTGCGGACCCTCTGGTTCTCCTTCGCCGTCCTGGCGGCGACCACTGTCGCCCAGGCCGTGGTGGCCGCGCTGTCCGGTTCGGTGGCGCTGCTCGGCGACACCGTCCACAACGCCACCGACGCCCTGACCGCACTGCCCCTCGCCGTCGCCTTCCTGCTGGCACGGCGGGCGGCGACCCGCCGCTACACCTACGGCTTCGGGCGGGCCGAGGATCTGGCGGGCGTGTTCGTGGTGCTGGTGATCGCGGCCTCAGCGGTGTTCGCCGGGTACGAGGCCGTACGGCGCCTGCTCGATCCGCAGGAGGTCAGCCATTTGCCGGCCGTCGCCGCGGCGGGCCTGATCGGCTTCGCGGGGAACGAGTGGGTGGCGCGGGCCCGTATCCGTACCGGCAGGAGGATCGGCTCCGCCGCGCTGGTCGCCGACGGGCTCCACGCCCGAACCGACGGCTTCACCTCGCTCGCCGTACTCCTGGGCGCGGGCGGCTCGGCGCTCGGCCGGCATTATGCCGACCCCCTGATCGGGCTGCTGATCACGGCCGCGATCGTATGGGTGCTGCGCGGCGCGGCGCGGGAGGTCTGGCACCGGCTGATGGACGCGGTCGACCCGGCGCTGGTGGACGAGGCCGAGCATGCGCTCTCCCATGTCGAGGGCGTACAGGCGGTGGGCGCCGTCCGCATGCGGTGGGTGGGCCACACCCTGCGCGCCGAGACGTCCGTGGTGGTCGACCCCTGCCTGACGGTGGTCCAGGGACACGCGGTGGCGGTGGCGGCGGAGCACGCGCTGTTGCACGCGGTGGACCGACTGGCGGGGGCGACGGTCCACGTGGACCACGCACCGCAGCCGGCTGCCCCGGATCCACACGCGCCGTTGGCCCACCACGCCGCCTGAAGCCGCCGCGCCCCATTCACCCGAACGAGATCGTAACTCTGAGCAATGTGGCTGGTAACTTGGAGTGACCATCTGGGAGTCCGATCTGAGATCTGCTTTTTGGGGGATGCCGTGGCTGCGAATCCGATCGAAGTGAGCCCGGGCGACGCGCGCTATGACGCTCTGCGCCGGGGGTTCAATCAGCGCTGGATCGCCACACCCGACTACGTCGTGGTGGCTACGACGGCGGACGACGTGGTGGAGGCAGTCGCCAAGTTCGTCGGGAACCCGGCCAATTTTTTTCCGCCACGACCGTCTTCGGCGCGGCCCGCATGCCGACGTACACGCAGCCGTTGCCGTCGGGGAGGGTGGAGAACACCACGGGCATCCAGTCCTCGCTGAAGGACGGGCCCGCGCCCGAGGCGGCGAACACCGTCTCCGACACCGGGACCAGGTCCATCTCCAGCGGCGGGGAGAAGTCCTTCATCCCGTCGACGAACTCGTACACCAGGTGCGGTGTTCCGTCGCGCTCGCTGACGGTGATGACGACGCCTTCGCGCGTGTCCGTGCCGGTGAGTGGTGCGATGTCGACCGCGGGCGGCTGAGCAGTCGGCGCGAAGGCGTCCGGCATCCTCACTCCGGCCAGTTCGTCGAGCAGTTCCCTGAGCAGCGCGGCGTAGAGCTGACGCGCGCCGCCGCCGTTGGTGAGCAGGGCGACGGCCACACCTGCTTCCGGCACCACACGCAGGTAGCCGTACTGGCCGATCGACGCGCCGTCGTGGCCGAACCCCGGCGTACCGAACCAGTCGTACAGCGTCCAGCCGAGGCCCCAGCCGTCGGCGCTGACGGTCCACTTGTCGGGGACGTCGACCTCGCGCCGCTGCATCGCCCCGACGGTCTCGGCCGCCAGCACGCGGGTCCCGTCCGGCGCCGTACCGCCGTCCAGGTGCATCCGGGCCAGCCGGAGCACGTCAGTGGCGGTGGCGCAGACTCTGCCGTACGGACCTGCCGAGCGCGGCATGAGGTCCCACGCCGGTGCCGGGTCCGGGTCCTGTCCCGGCTCCCCGAGGTGTCCCATCGCCGCCCGGAACCGCAGAACCTCTTCGGGCAGCGTCACCGTTTCCGTGAGCCCGAGCGGGGTGAGGAGGCGGTCCTTGAGTGCCTCGTCCCAGGTCTGGCCGGTCAGCACCTCGATGATGCGGCCGAGGACGTTGTACCCGACGCTGCTGTAGGAGACCGCGGTTCCGGGCGGGCAGTCCAGCGCCACCCCCTTGGCGGCTTCGACGTAACGGGCCAGACAGTCGTCACCGCGGCCGGTGCCGAGGGTGAAGTCGCAGGTCAGACCGCTGGTGTGGCTGAGCAGTTGCCGGGTCGTGATGGTCTTGGTGGCTTCGGCGTCGGCGGTGGCGAACTCCGGCAGTACGTCGACTACCGGCGCGTCCAGGTCGAGGTCGCCGGATTCGGCCAGCTGCATCACGAGCGTGGCGGTGTAGATCTTGGCGATCGAGCCGAGCTGGAACACCGAGTCGGTCGTCGCCTCGACACCGGTCCCCCGGTGCAGCACACCACTGGCCGGCGCGTGGATGTTCCCGTCGGCGAGCACGGCCAGGGACGCGGCCGGGACGTGATGGGCGGCGCACAGCTCGTCGAGCCGCGCCTGCCAGCGGTCAAGGTCCAGCCGACGGCCACCGGAGTCCCTGACCCCCCAGCCGCCCTTGGCCTTCCAGTCGCCCTTCACATCCCAGCTCAGGTCGTTCTTCATGCTCTTCCCCCTCCATCGAGGCCCTGAGCATGCGGCGTCTGGGCACCCGCCTCGGCGCCGGGGCCACCTCGCTCTACCGGCATGTCGCCAACAAGGACGAGCTGATCGAGCTGGTGGTGGACGAGGTCTACGGCGAGTTGGAGGTGCCGGACGCCGACGGTCCGCAGGGCTGGCGGGCCGCCGTCGGCGGGAGTGCGTACAGCCTGCGGTCGATGGCGCTGCGGCACCCTTGGGTCGCCTCAGTGCTCGGACAGGTCGGCCTCGTGCATCTCGGGCCGAACGTGATGCGGATGCCCGATCGCATGCTCGCCGTCTTCGAAGCGGCGGGCTTCCCGCCGGAAGAGACCGATCAGGCCATGAGCACGCTCATCGCGTACGTCATCGGGATGGCGACCAGCGAGGCCGCGTACCTTTCGCTGATCGCCCGCAGCGGCAAGGACGAACGGGAGTTGATGGAGAGCCTGCGGCCGTCCGCCGAGCAGGCCGTGCGGGACCATCCGCGACTGCGGGAGGGGCACGTCGCCCAGCGCGGCAAGGACCCGCAGCAGCTCCGCGAGGCCAACTTCGACTACGGGCTCCAGCGAGTCCTCGACGGCCTGGAGGCCCGGCTCGGCCGGAAGGACGGTTAGGCGGCTGGGCGGCTGTCGCCATGGGACGGCCGGACGCTTTCACAACAATGGTGAGACAGCAATACTGTTGCACCGTATGGCAGTACGGCGGTTGGTTCGCAGCAGTGGGACGGGAAGCGAGGCGCAGTCATGACGACGGACACCGAGGAGCCGACGCTCACGGTAGACGAGCTGGCCGCACGGGCCGGGGTCACGGTGCGTACGGTCCGCTTCTACAGCACGCGCGGTCTGCTCCCGCCGCCGGTGATCGGCCCGCGCCGGGTGGGCCGGTACGGTCCCGCCCACCTGTCCCGGCTCGCGCTCATCGAGGAGCTCCAACACCACGGCATGACGCTCGCCGCGATCGAGCGCTACCTGGAGCAGTTGCCGCCCGACCTGAGCGCACACGATCTGGCGATCCACCGCGCGCTGGTGGCGACCTGGGCGCCCGACTCGGCGGAGGACGCGACCCGGGCGGAGCTCGACCGCCGCGCGGGCCGGCCCCTGTCGGAGGAGGACATCGACCGGCTCGCCGCGATGAACGTCCTGGAGCGCGCGGACTCCCCCGACACCTTCCGCGTCGACCCGGGGCTGCTGGCCCTCGGCGTACAGCTTCTCGGCGTCCCCATAGCCCACGAGACGATCCTCGCGGCCCGCACGATCCTGCTGGAGCACACCCGGTCGGCCGCGCACGCGCTGACGAACCTCTTCAAGGACGAGGTGTGGGGGCCGTACCGGGAGCGCGAGTCGGACCCTGAGCATGTGAAGGCGATGAAGTCGCTGTCGGCGCACATGCAGCCGATGGTGGTGCAGGCACTGGTGACGGCGTTTCAGCGGTCGCTGAAGGAGGAGTTGCGGGCGGCGTTCACGGCGGGTTGAGTGGGGCGGCTTGGCGGTGCGGGTGCGGGTGCGGGTGGCGGTGCGGGGTGCGGGGCTTTCCCCACCCCGCCCCTTCCCGAACTGGGGGCAAGCCCCCAGACCCCCCGGACGCCCTACGGGCGTGTCCTCAAACGCCGGACGGGCTGGATTTTCCAGCCCGTCCGGCGTTTGAGGACCGGGGCCGGCGGCAGGGTTACGCGTCGCTGAACGTCTCGCCCCGCTCCGCCTTCTCCACCAGCAGCGCCGGCGGTGTGAAGCGCTCGCCGTACGTCGCCGCCAGCTCGCGCGCCCGGGTCACGAAGCCGGGCAGGCCGCCCTCGTAGCCGTTGATGTACTGGAGCGCGCCGCCCGTCCAGGCCGGGAAGCCGATGCCCATGATGGAGCCGATGTTGGCGTCGGCGACCGACGTGAGGACGCCCTCCTCGAAGCAGCGGACCGTGTCCAGCGCCTCGGAGAAGAGCATCCGCTCCTTCATGTCGGCGAAGGGGATCTCGGTGCCCGGCTTCGTGAAGTGCTCACGCAGGCCCGGCCACAGACGCGTGCGCCTGCCGTCCTCGTCGTACTCGTAGAAGCCCGCCCCGCCGCTTCGGCCCGTACGCCCGAACTCGTCGACCATGCGGTCGATGACCGCGTCCGACGGGTGCCCCGGCCAGGTGCCGCCGGCCGCCTCGACCGCCCGCTTCGTCTCGTTGCGGATCTTGCGCGGGAGGGTGAGGGTCAGTTCGTCCATCAGAGACAGGACCTTCGCCGGGTAGCCGGCCTGGGCCGCCGCCTGCTCGATGGACGCGGGCTCGATGCCCTCGCCGACCATCGCCACGCCCTCGTTGATGAACTGGCCGATGACGCGCGAGGTGAAGAAGCCGCGCGAGTCGTTCACGACGATCGGCGTCTTCTTGATCCGGCGTACGAGGTCGAACGCGCGGGCCAGTGCCTCGTCGCCCGTCCGCTCCCCCTTGATGATCTCGACGAGCGGCATCTTGTCGACCGGCGAGAAGAAGTGCAGCCCGATGAAGTCGGCGGGGCGGGAGACGCCTTCCGCCAGGCCGGTGATGGGGAGGGTGGAGGTGTTGGAGCAGAGCAGCGCGTCCGGCTCGACGATGTCCTGGATCTCCTGGAACACCTTGTGCTTGAGCGACGTGTCCTCGAAGACGGCCTCGATCACGGCGTCGCAGCCCGCGAGGTCGGACGGGTCGGCGGTCGGGGTGATGCGGGCGAGGAGTTCGTCCCGCTCGGCCTCGGTCGTACGGCCGCGCGAGAGCGCCTTGGCGAGGAGCTTCTCGGAGTACGCCTTGCCCTTGGCGGCGGCTTCGGCCGTCACGTCCTTGAGGACGACGTCGAGGCCGGCGCGGGCGCAGGAGTACGCGATGCCCGCGCCCATCATCCCGGCGCCGAGGACGGCGACCTTGCGGACGGGGCGGGGCTCGATGCCCTTGGGGCGGTTGGCGCCGGAGTTGACGGCCTGGAGGTCGAAGAAGAACGCCTGGATCATGTTCTTGGCGATCTGCCCGGTGACCAGCTCGGTGAAGTACCGCGCCTCGATGGTCTGCGCGGTCTCGAAGTCGACCTGCGCGCCCTCGACGGCCGCCGCGAGGATGTTGCGGGGGGCGGGGTAGGGGGCGCCGGCCGTCTGCTTCTTGAGGTTGGCCGGGAAGGCGGGGAGGTTCGCGGCGAAGCGCGGGTTGGACGGTGTGCCGCCGGGGATCTTGTAGCCCTTGACGTCCCAGGGCTGGTGCGATTCCGGGTGGGCGTCGATGAAGGCGCGCGCCTTGGCGAGCATCTCCTCGGGCGTGGTGGCGAGTTCGTGGATCAGGCCGTTCTCCAGGGCCCGCCGCGGGTTGTACTGGGTGCCCTGGAGCAGGACCTTGAGGAGCGCGTCCGCGATGCCCATGAGGCGTACGGTGCGGGTGACTCCGCCGCCCGCCGGCAGGAGACCGAGCGTGACCTCGGGCAGGCCGATCTTGGAGCCGGGCGCGTCGAGGGCGACGCGGTGGTGGCAGGCGAGGGCGATCTCGTAACCGCCGCCGAGGGCCGCTCCGTTGATCGCGGCGACGACGGGCTTGCCGAGGGTCTCGATGCGGCGCAGGGATTTCTTGATCGCCGTACCGGTGTCGAAGGCCTGCTGGGCGTTCTCCGGACCGACCTTGATCATGTCCTTGAGGTCGCCGCCCGCGAAGAAGGTCTTCTTGGCGGAGGTGAAGATGATGCCGCGGATGGAGTCCTTCTCGGCCTCCGCGCGGTCGGCGATAGCCGCGATGGAGTCCTTGAACGCCTGGTTCATGGTGTTGGCGGACTGGTTGGGGTCGTCGAGGACGAGGGTGACGACACCGGTCTCGTCCTGTTCCCAGCGGATGGTGGTGCTCTCGCTCATGGGTTTTCTTCTCCGTAAGGGGGTGGGACGGGACGGTCAGAGACGCTCGATGACGGTGGCGATGCCCATGCCGCCGCCGACGCACAGCGTGGCCAGGCCGTACCGCTGGTCGCGGCGCTCCAGCTCGTCGATGAGCGTGCCGAGGATCATCGCGCCGGTGGCGCCCAGCGGGTGGCCCATGGCGATGGCACCGCCGTTGACGTTGACCTTGTCGAGCGAGAGGCCCATGTCCTTGACGAAGCGCAGTACGACACCCGCGAAGGCCTCGTTGATCTCGACCAGGTCGATGTCGTCGATGGTCAGGCCGGCCTTGGCGAGAGCCTTGCGGGTGGCGGGCGCGGGCCCTGTCAGCATGATCGTCGGCTCGGAGCCGGAGACGGCGGCCGAGACGATACGGGCGCGGGGCGTGAGTCCGTAGCGCTCTCCGACCGCCTGCGAGCCGATGGCGACGAGGGCCGCGCCGTCCACGATGCCGGAGGAGTTGCCCGCGTGGTGAACGTGGTCGATCTTCTCGACCCAGTGGTACTTCTGGAGCGCCACGGCGTCGAAGCCGCCGTGCTCCCCGATCATCTCGAACGACGGCTTGAGCGCGGCGAGGGAGTCCGCGGTGGTCCCCGGACGCATGTGCTCGTCGTGGTCGAGGACGGTCAGGCCGTTGCGGTCCAGGACGGGTACGACGGAGCGCGCGAAGCGGCCGTCCTTCCACGCCTCGGCTGCCCGCTCCTGCGACAGGGCGGCGTACGAGTCGACGTCGTGGCGCGTGAAGCCCTCGATGGTGGCGATGAGGTCGGCGCCGATGCCCTGGGGCGCGAAGCCGGTGTCCCAGCTTGTCATCGGGTCCATGGCCCAGGCACCGCCGTCGGAGCCCATCGGGACGCGCGACATCGACTCGACGCCGCCCGCGAGCACCAGGTCCTCCCAGCCGGAACGGACCTTCGCCGCCGCCATGTTGACGGCTTCGAGACCCGACGCGCAGAAGCGGTTCTCCTGTACGCCCGCCACGGTGTCCGGCAGTCCGGCGGCTACGGCAGCGGTGCGCGCGATGTCCGAGCCCTGGTCGCCGAGCGGGCTGACGACGCCGAGGACGATGTCGTCGACGGCCGCCGGGTCGAGGTCGGGGAAGCGGCGGCGGATCTCGTGGATGAGGCCGACGACGAGGTCGATCGGCTTGGTGCCGTGCAGGGCGCCATTGGCCTTGCCGCGCCCGCGCGGGGTGCGGATCGCGTCGTACACAAACGCTTCGGTGCTCAAGACAGCAGCCTTTCGGGGGTTACGTGACAGAAGTCGGGCGAGAGGTCGGGCGAGACGTGCTCAGGCGAGGAGCGAGCGGCCGATGATCTCCTTCATGATCTCGGTCGTGCCGCCGTAGATCGTCTGGATACGGCCGTCGGTGAATGCCTTGGCGACGCGGTACTCGCTCATGTAGCCGTATCCCCCGTGCAGTTGCAGGCAGCGGTCGGCGACGCGCTTCTGGAGTTCGGTGGCCCACCACTTGGCCATCGACGCGTGGACCGCGTCGAGTTCCCCGTTCGAGTGATCGACGATGCAGCGGTCGAGGAACGTACGGGTGACCGCGCATTCGGTCGCCATCTCCGCGATCTCGAAGCGGATGTGCTGGAGCTTGGACAGCGGCCGTCCGAACGCCTCGCGCTCCTTGACGTACTGCGTGGTGATCTCCAGCAGGTACTCGGCGGCGGCGATCCCGGCGACCGCGATGCCCATGCGCTCCTGAGCGAGGTTGGTCATCAGGTGGATGAAGGCGCCGCCCCGCTCGCCGAGCAGGTTCTCCTTGGGGACGCGTACGTCGTTGAAGAACAGCTCGGCGGTGTCCTGCGACTTCTGGCCGATCTTGTCGAGATTGCGTCCGCGCTCGAAGCCTTCCGCGCCGCGCTCCACGACGAGCAGGGACAGCCCCTTGGCGCCGCCCTCGGGCGACGTCCTGGCGACGACGATCACCAGGTCGGCGAGGATGCCGTTGGAGATGAACGTCTTCGAGCCGTTGAGCAGCCAGTGGTCGCCCCGGTCCTCGGCCGTCGTACGGATGCCCTGGAGGTCGGAGCCCGCGCCCGGCTCCGTCATCGCGATGGCGGTGATCGTCTCGCCCGTGCAGAAGCCCGGCAGCCAGCGCCGCTTCTGCTCGTCGGTGGCGAGCCCGGTGAGGTAGGGGCCGATGATGTCGTTGTGCAGGCCGAGCGCGAGCCCGGCGGCGCCCGCCCTGGTGAATTCCTCGGCCAGTACGGCGCTGTAGCGGAAGTCGTCGTTCCCGCCGCCCCCGTACTCCTCCGGTACGGCGAGGCCGAGCAGCCCCTGCCTGCCTGCCGCCAGCCACGCCTCCCGGCTGACGATGCCGTCCTTCTCCCACTGCTCGTAGTACGGCGTCACTTCCTTCGCCAGGAAGGTGCGCACGGTCTCCCGGAACGCTTCGTGCTCCGCGGTGAAGATCTGACGCTTCAACTCTGCCTCCTGCGGCCGGCCTTCTCGATGCTCGGTACGTCCCAGTCGCGGGCCACTTCGGCGGTGTCCGCGCCGGGCCGGGCGGGTGGGCTGTGCACGGCCCCCGGTGTGGCCGAGAAGCGCGGTGCGGGCGCGGGCTGGGTCAGTCCGTCGTGGGTGATGAAGGTGGAGCGGGCGGCGAGGTGCGGGTGGGAGGGGGCCTCGCGCAGGGAGAGGACGGGGGCGACGCAGGCGTCCGAGCCCTCGAAGACGGCGGTCCACTCGGCGCGGGTCCTCGTCCGGAAGCGGGCGGCGATCACCTCGCGCAGCTCGCCCCAGCGGGCCATGTCGGCGCGGGCATCCGCTTCGGATTCCCCGATTCCGAGGAGGCCGGTGAACTCGGCGTAGAACTGCGGCTCCAGGGCGCCCACCGCCATGTACTGACCGTCGGACGTCTCGTAGGTGCCGTAGAAGGGGCAGCCGCCGTCGAGCAGGTTCGACCCGCGCCTGTCCTGCCAGCCGCCGGCCGCCAGCATGCCGTGGATCATCGTGGCGAGGTGGGCCGCGCCGTCCACGATCGCGGCGTCGACGACCTGGCCCGTGCCGCCTTCGGTGCGGGCGTGCTGGAGCGCGGCGAGGACGCCGATGACGAGGTAGAGCGAGCCGCCCGCGTAGTCGCCGACGAGGTTCGCGGGGACGGTGGGCGGCTCGTCCGGCCTGCCGAACATGCCGAGGGTGCCGGTCAGGGCGATGTAGGCGATGTCGTGTCCGGCGCGCTGCGCGAGCGGCCCCTCCTGGCCCCAGCCCGTCATCCGCCCGTACACGAGCCGCGGGTTCCGGGCCAGGCACGCGTCGGGGCCGACGCCGAGGCGCTCGGCGACACCGGGCCGGTAGCCCTCGATGAGCACGTCCGCGCGCTCGACGAGGTCGAGGACCTGGGCAGGGCCGTCCGCCGACTTGAGGTCGACGATCACCGAGCGTTTGTTGCGGTTGGTGAGGTCGTACGCCGGATCGATGCCCAGGCCCGCGCCACCGGGGCGGTCGACGCGGACCACGTCGGCGCCGAGGTCGGCGAGGAGCATGGCGGCGAAGGGGCCGGGGCCGATTCCCGCCAGTTCCACCACACGCACTCCGGAGAGCGGGCCGTTCCCTGCCGCTGCCATCAAGCCCCCAGCACTGTGACACAACTGATGTAACATCAATGATGCTAAGAACGTGTTCCACTCTGCACAAGCCCTTTGGGCGAGCAAGCGCTTAGTTCTTTTTACCGGGGATCACCGCTACCCTCTGCCCCCATGACCGAGACGGTTCCACGCAGAGGCGGCGCGGAGCGCCCGTACGACATCGTGCTCTTCGGGGCGACGGGCTTCGCCGGGGAGCTGACCGCGCAGTACCTCGCCGCGCACGCACCGGCCGACTGCCGCTGGGCGATTGCCGGACGCACCCCCGCAAAGCTGGAGAAACTGCGCGAGCGGCTCGTCGCGGTCAACCCGGCCTGCGCGACCCTTCCCGTCCTGCACGCCGACGCGGCCGACCCGGCCTCGCTGCGCGAACTCGCCGCCCGTACACGCGTGGTGGCGACGACCGTCGGCCCCTACATCCGGTACGGCGAGGGGCTCGTCGCCGCCTGCGCCGAGGCCGGCACGGACTACGCGGACCTGTCGGGCGAGCCGGAGTTCGCCGACCGGATGTACCTGGCGTACGACGCGCGGGCGCGGGAGACCGGGGCACGGATCGTGCACGCGTGCGGCTTCGACTCCGTACCGCACGACCTCGGCGTGTACTTCACGGTCAAGCAGCTGCCCGAGGGCATACCCCTGCGCGTCGACGGATTCGTCCGCTCCAACGCCATGTTCTCGGGCGGCACCTTCGCCTCCGCGCTCACCGCCTTCGGGCGCGGGCGGCAGACGCTGCGGGCCGCCAAGGAGCGGCGGCTGTCCGAGCCCAGGCTCGTGGGACGGCGGGCGCG
The DNA here is from genome assembly GCF_018614005.1 of Streptomyces sp. ISL-99. NCBI lineage: Bacteria > Bacillati > Actinomycetota > Actinomycetes > Kitasatosporales > Streptomycetaceae > Streptomyces > Streptomyces sp. ISL-99. Next base: position 106,084 of record NZ_JAGGPC010000019.1, on the reverse strand, counting down.
GGCCCCGATCGGCGCGCCGCGGCGCAGCCGCGAGACGGGGGCGTGGGCGCTGCCGCTTCCGACCATCGATCCGCAGGTGGTGGCCCGTTCGGCGGCGGCGCTGGAGCGGTACGGCCCGGACTTCCGCTACCGGCATTACGCGGCGGTGAAGTGGCTGCCGGTGGCGGCCGGCGGAGTGGCGGCGGTGGGAGCCGTGTTCGCGCTGGCCCAGGTCCCGGCGGCGCGGGCGTGGCTCATGGGCCGGTACGCGGCCGGTTCGGGGCCGGACGAGGAGCGCAGGGGGCGGAGCTGGTTCACGGTGCGCTTCGTCGGCGAGGGCGGCGGGCGGCGGGTGTTCACCGAGGTGTCGGGCGGCGACCCCGGCTACGACGAGACGGCGAAGATGCTGGCCGAGTCGGTGCTGTGCCTGGCCTTCGACGAGCTGCCCGCGACGTCGGGGCAGGTGACGACGGCGGTGGCGATGGGGGACGCGCTGCTGGAGCGGCTGGTGGCGGCCGGGCTGAAGTTCCGAGTCGCGGCCGTGCGGGAGTGACGCGTACGCGGCGGTGCGCGAGGCCCGCGGGTCAGCCGCCGGTGAACCAGCCCGCGATGGTGTAGATCATCCCGCCGGTCCAGCCCAGCGCGGCCAGGCCGCCGACCAGAATGACCGTGTTCGTACGGCGGCCCGCCCGGTGGAGCGTCACGGACTCGGCCGACCTCGGCGGGCTGGGGTGCGTGGGGTGCTCGGGGTGCGAATACATCGTCATGCGATCACTCTGTCCGATTGTGGCGATCCAAACATCCGTACAGGTACTCAGTTACGTGGTTGTTTACTCAGTTACGTGGTTGTTCCGAAACCGGCACCAATCGCCTCGCGCAGGGCCCGGCGGCACAAAGTGTCCGCCGCGCGCGTGGACTCCGGGAGCCGGAAGTCGGGTGCCAGGCGCAGGGTGTGCGCGCAGGCGTTGTCCAGGCTCACGCGGTGGCCGACGGAGACGAACACCGGCTTCACGCCGTCCTGGGTGCGCAGCGCTCGGCCCACTTCCTCGTCGGCCTCGGCGAGGAGGGGGGACTCGGCGCCGCGGCGCGGGCCCGGCTGCTCGTACGTGAAGGTGAAGGGGTTCTTGGCCACGCCGATGGTCGCGAGGCCCGTCACGACGCCGAGGTGACTGGCCAGGCCGAAGCGGCGCGGGTGGGCCTGCCCGTATCCGTCGCAGACGACGAGGCCCGGGTCCGCCGACAGGGATTCGAGGGCCGCGAGCACGGTCGGGAGCTCCCGGAACGCGAGCAGTCCGGGGACGTACGGGAAGGCGACCCGGCCGACCGCCGTGGCTTCCTCCACGACGGTGAGCGTCGCGGCGTCGAGGACGACGGCCGCCGCGGCGACGACGTCACGCTCGTCGTCGTACGCCACGTCCACGCCCGTGACCAGCCCGGTGCCGGGGGGCGGGCCCGGCTCGTCGAGCACTACGCGGGTGCGCAGTTCGTCCTGGATCGCTCGGGCTTCGGCTTCGTCGGCGGGGGAACGCAGGCTGTTCATAGTGGTCAGAAGGGTACGGGGTAGCCTGGCGATCATGTTCGTAATGGAGTTGACCTACACCGCACCTGTCGAGCGCGTCGACGAGCTGATGGAAGCGCATGTGGCGTGGCTGGACGCGCAGTACGAGGCGGGGGTTTTCATCGCCTCGGGGCGGAAGCAGCCGCGTGACGGCGGGGTGATTCTGGCCGTCGCGGACGACCGGGCGCGGATCGAGGAGATCGCGGCGGCGGATCCGTTCACGGTGGCGGGGGTCTGCGCGTACCGGATCACGGAGTTCGTGGCGACGAAGACGGCGCCGGAACTCGCCCCGTACCGGCAGCAGTTGCCGACGGCGTAGCGGCGCGGGCGCGGGCGTAGGCACGGGCGGCGCGGGCGTGGGCGGCGGGGGGCCCTGCGGGGCTGTTCCCCTCCCCGCCCCTTCCCGAACCGGGGCTCCGCCCCGGGCCCCGGTCCTCAAACGCCGGACGGGCTTGATCCTGCGCAACTTCGGCCCGTCCGGCGTTGAAACCCCGCAGGGCCTCCCGAGCTGGGGTCGGCGGGGCGGCGGCGGCCCCGTCAGGGTTCCAGGCGGGCCACTCGGCCCTTTTCGCCCGACGCCCAGCAGCCGAAGTCCCGTGCGCAGTCGACCGTGTCGTACGAGCCGGTGTCGATCGTCCGCCAGTGGCGGCCGCCGTCGAGCGTGAGGTCCGTCCCCGTGGGGCCGACCGCCAGCGCGCCGGACTTGGTGTGCGGCAGCCACGTCACGCCCGAGCGGTACGCCGGCGGCGGGGTCTTCGCCTGCTGCCAGGTGCTGCCGCCGTCGCCGGTCAGCGCCGCCGCCTTCGGCGATGCCTGGCCTGTGCGGTAGTCGCCGCCGACCGCGATGCCGCGGTCGCGGTCGCGGAACGCGAGGCCGAAGACGCCGCGTGCCGGATCGCCAGCCGGGATGGTGGTGTCAGTGGCGGTCCAGGTCAGGCCCCGGTCGGCGGAGTGCAGAACCCGGCCCGTGGCGCCGCCGCCCGTGGCGAGCCAGACGTCCCGCGGGCCGGCGCTGACCAGGCACTGCCCGCTCGCCGCGAACCCCGCCTCGCCGGTGTGGGCGGCGGGCATGCCCGCGTCCGGCAGGACCTTCCAGGACCTGCCGCCGTCGCCGGTGGACAGGATGCGGTACTTGCCGTCGACCGGGTCGCTCATCCCCAGACCGTTGCGGCTGTCGAAGAAGGTCACGCAGTCGTAGAACGCCTTCGGGTCGGCGTTGCGGAAGCTCTCGGTCCAGGTCGCGCCGCCGTCCTCCGTACGGAAGATCCGCGACGCCTCGCCCTCACCGATCGCCAGCACCACCGCGCGCCGCCCGTCGAAGGCCTCGATGTCGCGGAACTCCAACTCGCCCGCGCCGGGCGGCGACACATCGAGCCAGCCGCGCCCTCCGTCGGCCGTACGCAGCACCGTGCCCCTGGAGCCCGCCACCCACGCGGTCGTCCTGCTGACCGCCGCCAGGCCCCGGAACCGTACGTCCTTGCCAGTGTCCTTCAGCTGCCAGCCGGGCCCGTTCTGTACGTGCGCCTGCGCCGGTGCGGCCAAGGCGGCGGCCAGCGCCGCCCCGCACAGCCCCAGCGACACCGTTCGTCTCGTCTTCCCCATGCCCCTCATGGCGCTGGAAGCTAGCCCACGGCCACGACGCCGTCCAGGCCGTCCAGCGCGGTGACGCAGGTCACATCGCCCTCGCATGCACGGATTCCCGTGTTCTTACGTCTGTCCCTGTGACAGGACGCATCAACCGAACCGTGAGAGGGAGCAGGCCTTGTCTCCCGTGATTGAACAAGCCGTGCAGGCCCGTCTGGTCTCGTCCGCACCCCGGACCGAAACGGTCTCCGCGACCCTGCGGTACAACCGCGCCGACCCGTTCGCCGTACGCATGGCCTTCCCGCCCTCCGCCACCCTGGAGGGCGTCGAGGTGTCCTGGGCGTTCGCCCGCGAACTGCTGGAGACGGGCATGGAATCGCGGGCCGGCCTGGGCGACGTACAGGTGCGGCCGTACGGGTACGGGCGGACCGTACTGGAATTCCATGCCGCGGAGGGCACCGCGATGGTCCACATCCGCACCGCCGATCTGCGCCGCTTCCTCAAGCGCACGCACGCGCTCGTCCCCGCCGGCGGCGAGCATCTGCACCTCGACGTGGACCACGACCTGGCCGAACTGCTGCGCGACGCGCTGTGAGGGACCGGGCGTCGACCGGAAAATAACCCGGAAAATAATCGGTTGGCATCCCATGGGGCCGCGACGTACTTTTGTCGTGGCCCTGTTGTCGTCGATCGGAGTGGACGTTGCTCGTCTGAGGTCCTGAGACACCGTGTCGCACAGCTTCTGTCTGTGCGCTCCGCGTGCGACCTCGGCACTTGAGCCGTCCTTCCCCGGACCGGGGCCTTTTCGCGGCCCTGCTTGCTGTCCCGGCGAAGGACTGTCACACCTCTCCGGCCGTACGTCGCCCACGCCCCCGGTGTCTCCACCCGTTGCCCTGCTCGTTCCCAGCAACCGGGAGGCCACCTTGTCCACCTTCCCCACCCATCTCACCTGCTCCGCGCTCTCCTTCGGCTGGCCCGACGGAACGCCCGTCTTCGACGGATTCCAGCTGGCCGTCGGTCCCGGCAGAACCGGACTCATCGGCCTCAACGGATCGGGGAAGTCAACCCTGTTGCGGCTGGCCGCCGGGGAACTCACCCCCACCGGCGGAAAGATCCAGGTAACCGGCGAGGTCGGCTACCTCCCGCAGGACCTGGTCCTCGACACGACGCTGCGCGTGGACGAGGCCCTGGGCATCGCCCGGACGCGCGCCGCCCTGCACGCCATCGAGGCGGGCGAGGCGACGGAGGAGAACTTCACCGCCGTCGGCGACGACTGGGACGTCGAGGAGCGCGCCCGCGCCACCCTCGACCAGCTCGGGCTCCACCGGATCGGCCTCGACCGGACGATCGGCGAGGTCTCGGGCGGTGAGTCGGTGCTGCTGCGGCTCGCCGCGCTGCTGCTGCGCCGCCCCGGCGTGCTGCTCCTCGACGAGCCGACGAACAACCTGGACCGCCACGCGCGCGAGCGTCTCTACGCCGCGGTCGAGGCCTGGTCCGGCGTGATGATCGTGGTCAGCCACGACCGCGGACTCCTGGAGCGCGTCGGCCAGATCGCCGAGCTGCGGGAGGGTGAAGTCCGCTGGTACGGCGGGAACTTCTCGGCGTACGAGGCGGCGCTGGCCGTCGAGCAGGAGGCGGCCGAACGCATGGTGCGGGTCGCGGAGGCCGACGTACACCGGCAGAAGAAGGAACTGGCCGAGGCGCAGGTGAAGCTGGCCCGCCGGAAGCGGTACGGGCAGAAGATGTTCGACAGCAAGCGCGAGCCGAAGATCGTCATGAACGCACGCAAGCGCGCCGCGCAGGAGTCGGCGGGCAAGCACCGCATCATGCACGCCGAGAAGCTGGCGGAGGCGAAGGAGCGGCTGAGCGGGGCCGTGGACGCGGTGCGCGACGACGACGAGATCAACGTCGTACTGCCGCACACGACCGTGCATCCGGGGCGCAGAGTGCTGACGCTGCGTGACCTCGGACTGCGGTACGGAGCCGGGATCACCGGGGAGTTCGAGGTGCGCGGGCCCGAGCGCATCGCACTGACCGGGCGCAACGGGGCGGGCAAGACGACGCTGCTGCGCACGATCACCGGGGAGCTCGATCCGGTCTCGGGCGAGGCGGTCGCGCACGTGCCGCTGCGCTTCCTGCCTCAGCGGCTGGACGTACTGGACGACGGGCTGACGGTGGCCGAGAACGTGGCGAGGTTCGCGCCTTCGGCGACCAACAACGCCATCAGGGCGCGGCTGGCGCGCTTTCTGTTCAAGGGGGCGCGGGCGGATCAGCCGGCCGGGACGCTGTCGGGCGGCGAGCGGTTCCGGGCGACGCTGGCGGCGCTGCTGCTGGCCGAGCCCGCGCCGCAGTTGCTGCTGCTTGACGAGCCGACGAACAACCTGGACATGGCGAGTGTGCGCCGGCTGGTGCAGGCGCTGGAGTCGTACGAGGGCGCGCTGATCGTGGCGAGCCACGACGAGCCGTTCCTGGAGTCGATCGGGATCACCCGGCGGCTGGAACTGGGACGAGAGGAGGGAGAGGTGGCCGGCTTGAGCTGATATCGGGGATATAGGGGCTATCCGGGCTATCCGGGGGGGGCCGGAATATTGAAATCCGCGTGACATGGCTCTCGGTATAGCCGCGTGACCTGTGGGCATAACTGAACGTAACGGGACATTACAAAGGGGGACTTGGCTCAGCTCTTACGACCCCCTTAACCTACGGTCACGTAACCTACGAAGCCGTAGGTATTTCTGCCCTCGCCCCCGTCCCCCAGGAGCACCAGTGACGATCGCCTCTCCCCAACTCGGCAGTTCGGACGCGTGGACCGACGCCCGACTGCTGTACGCGCTGGAAGAGGTGGTGGAGAAGGAACTCAACCGCCATCTCAAGGTCGCCAAGGACTGGATGCCGCACGAGTACGTGCCGTTCTCCGACGGCCGGAACTTCCCGGGCATCTTCGACGACGGTCAGGCCTGGGAGCCTGAGCAGTCGAAGGTCACCGACATCGGCAAGATCGCCCTCGTCGTGAACCTGCTGACCGAGGACAACCTCCCCAGCTACCACCACGAGATCGCCTCCCTCTTCGGCCGCGACGGCGCCTGGGGCACCTGGGTGCACCGCTGGACGGCCGAGGAGGGCCGGCACGGCATCGTGATGCGTGACTACCTGCTCACGTCGCGTGCCGTCGACCCGGACAAGCTCGAAGCGTTCCGTATGCAGCACATGTCGGAGGGCTTCGAGTCCGACAACCGCCACTCGATGCTGCACTCGGTCGCGTACGTCGCCTTCCAGGAGCTCGCGACGCGCGTCTCGCACCGCAACACCGGTCACCAGTCGGGCGACCCCGTCTGCGACCGCATGCTGGCGCGCATCGCGACCGACGAGAACCTGCACATGGTCTTCTACCGCAACCTGCTGGGCGCGGCCTTCGAGATCGCTCCCGACCTGACCATGCAGTCGGTGCGCGACGTCGTCGTCAACTTCCGGATGCCCGGACACGGCATGCCGGGCTTCGAGCGGGCCGCCGCCCAGATGGCGATCGGCGAGATCTACAACATGCGCATCCACCACGACGACGTGCTCCAGCCCGTCCTGCGCTACCTGAAGGTCCTGGAGATCGACGGGCTCGGCCCGGAGGGTCTCAAGGCACAGGAGGAGCTCGGCCTGTACATGAACGGGCTGGACGCCGAGGCGAGCAAGTTCGACGAGAAGCTGGCCGCGCGCAAGGCCCGGATGGCCGCCCGCGCCGCCTCCTGACCCGGCTGGTCCCCGCTCCCGCTGTCCGCTGTACGCCGTCACCACGGCACAGGCCGCGTCAGATACGTCCTGTACCGGGTGGCGGCGCAGCCAGTACGCCGGTGACGGCGGCCGGGTCACGGGCGCTACGCCCGCGCGTCCTCGCGGATCAGTTCCGCCGCCTTCTCGGCGATGGCCACCGTGGGAGCCTGCGTATGGCCCCGCGTGATCCGGGGCATCACGGAGGCATCCACGACCCGCAGGCCGTCCACTCCCCTGACCCGCAGCCTCGGATCGGTCACCGAGGCGTCGTCGGTGCCCATGCGGCACGTGCCCACGGGGTGGTAGAGCGTTTCGGAGGAAGCGCGGATCGCCTGGGCCAGGGCCTCGTCGTCGACGATCCCCGGGTACGGCGCCATCGGCCCCGCGGTGTACGGCGCGAACGCGCTGTCCGCGAACAGGGCTTCGGCCTGGCGCACACCCGCCGTCAGGCGCCGCAGGTCCGACTCGTGCGTCAGGTAGCCGGGGTCGATGCGGGGCGCGGAAGTCGCCTGGTCGTCCGTGAGGGTGATGCGCCCCTCGCTGGCGGGCTGGAGCAGGATCACGCCGATGGTGAGGCCGTGCTCGGCCGGTGGTGTGAGGCCGTGCTCGACGAACGGCACCGGGGCGTAGATCAACTCGATGTCGGGCGCGGCCAGTTCCGGCGTGCTGCGGACAAAGGCGACAGCCTCTCCGACGTTCGAGGTGAGGGGCCCGCGCCCGGACAGCAGGAAGCGGCCCACGTTCGCGAGGGTGTCCGCGCCGGTCAGCGTGACCGGGAGCGGGCAGCGCATCGCCACCGCCGTGGACAGGTGGTCCTGCAGGTGGCGGCCGACGTCGGACGAAGCCGTCCGCGGCTCGATACCGATCTCGCGCAGGTGGTCCGGGTCTCCGATGCCCGAGAGCATCAGCAGGTGCGGGGAGCCGACGGCGCCCGCGCTGAGGATCACCTCCCGACGGGCGCGCAGCACGGCTCCGCCGTCCGCCACCACCCCGGTGACGCGCGTGCCGTCGAAAACCAGCCTCCGCACCCGGGCGTCCGTGACGACATCCAGGTTCCGGCGCCGCGCGGCCGGCTTGAGGTAACCGTCGGCGGTGCTCCAGCGCCGGCCCGCACGCTGATTGACCGGGGTCAGGGAAAAGCCGCTGGGATCGGGAACGTTCAGCTCGGGAAGTTCCTCCAGCCCCGCCCCCCGGCAGGCGTCCAGGAAGGCGGCCGTGGTCAGGTTCGGATCACGCGGCGGCGATACGACCAGCGGCCCCCGTGTCCCGTACACGGAGATTTCGCCCGTGCCGCCGGTCCACCGCTCGGCCCGCCGGAAGTAGGGCACGATCGCGTCGTACGACCACTCGGGCCCCGCGGCCTCGCCCCAGGCGTCGTAGTCGTCGCGGTGGCCGCGTACCCACATCATCGCGTTGATCGAGGAACAGCCGCCCAGCACATGGCCGCGCGGCCAGTACAGTTCGCGGCCACCCAGTTCGGTCTGCTTGGTGGTGCTGAAGTCCCAGTCGTACGGAGACTTGAAGAGCTTGGGGAAAGCGGCGGGGATCCGTATCTCGGCCTTGCGGTCCTTACCGCCCGACTCGACGAGCGCGACGCGGACCGCGGGGTCTTCGGAGAGCCGGGCGGCGAGCACACAGCCCGCCGAACCCGCTCCCACAATGACGTAGTCGTACGCTGCCTCTGCCTGCCTGCTGCTCAACGCGTCTCCCCTGGGAGGCCGTTCGCGGACGGTGCGGACCTCAGCATGGACGGCTCGGAGCCGCCGTGCCAGGGGGCCTGCGGGCAGTGCGTCAGCGCGTTCCGCGCCTGAGGCGCAGTCTCTCCTTCTCGGAGAGCCCGCCCCAGACGCCGAACCGCTCGTCGTTCGCGAGCGCGTACTCCAGGCAGGCCACCCGCCCTTCGCAGGCGCCGCACAGCTGCTTGGCCTCGCGGGTGGAGCTGCCTGGGGCCGGGAAGAAGAACTCGGGCCCGGCCTGGGCGCACAGTGCGGTCTCCTGCCAGGAGAGTTCCGGTTCGGTGGTGATATTGATCGGCATGGGCCACACCCTTCCCCGGAAGGATCAACATCCGATCAATGTCCGATCAACGTCCCGTCAATGCGACGCGTGCTCGTGCGGATGGTGCGGCTCGTAGCCGGGAATCGTGCCGTCCGGTTTGGCGACCAGGAAGAGCCCGGCCATCCCCATGTCGGAGTGGCTCTGGACATGGCAGTGGTACATCCATGCCCCCGCCCCGACGTGTTCACCCGCGATGATCTGGAACCCGAACGAGTCGGCCGGCCCGGTGATCTTGTTGTCGACGACGCGACTGGGGTCGTCAGGGCCTGTCAGCAGACCGGTCCGGTTGTCCGCCCACCGGTGACCGTGGATGTGGAACGTGTGGTAGAACTCGCCGTGCGTGATCATGACGATCTCGACCCGGTCGCCCACGGTCGCCTCGAAGTTGGGGCTCTGATGGCCCGGCTTGTTGTTGATGGTCATGTCGTTGAAGACGATGGTGAACGTCTTGTCCGGCAGGATGTCGCCCTTGCGCCGTACGATCACCCCGCCGTAGAGCCCCTTGCGGATGCCGCCCGTGCCGTGGTCCGTGCCCACGACGTGGTCGTGGTAGTGCCAGTAACCGGCGCTTCCGGCCCGCCAGGTGCCGTCCTTGCGCCGCCCCGGAACATGCGTGCGCCAGGTGTACGTCCGGGTCCCGCCGGGCTCGACATGACTCTTGCTGAGCTTCGTGCCGTCGCTGGCTATGTCGTAGTCGACGCCGTGCACATGGAGGCTGGCGGGTACGTCCAGCGTGTTCTCGAACTCGATGTGCACGGTGTCGCCCTCGACCAGTTCGATGAGCGGTCCCGGCACCGACGCCTTGCCCTTCTCGAAGCCGTAGCCCAGTTGCCCGTCGGGCAGTTTCTCGGCGTACATCTTCAGGCGGTGCACCTGGCCTCCGGCCGGCGCGGTCTTCGGCGGGCCCTCGGCAGCCGCCGCGGAGGTCGCGGACTCCGCGAGCGACAACGATGTCACACCGGTCGCCGCGACCGCTCCGCCCGCCAGCAACCGCCGGTTGAAGCTTCGTCTGTCCATGGCCCAACTCCCCACCGCAGTCCCGGAGATTGACGGGCACACCGTAGCGGGACGAGCCCAGTTCATCCACACCAAGGACAAAGTTCGCGGTATTCCGGTCATACCTCTTGGCGGGTCGCGAAAAGAGGTCTAGCTTCATCGGCTGTTCCTGTGACCACTGAGGGATGGGTGAACACATGCAGCGCACACCACATCGCCGGTCAAGACGCCGACGCGGCCTGGCAGCCGCTCTGACGGCCGGAGTTGTCGCATCCGGCCTGGTCGGCGGTACGTCGGCCTCCGCCAGGCCCTACCCGGAACCTCCGCCCACGACAACGTTGTCGCTCCCCACCCTGCCGTCTCCGCCCGGCGGCGCGAATGTCCGCGTGCTGGTCTTCCACGGATCGGCCGGCGGCGACGAATCACCCACGGTCAACGCCGGCATCGAGGCCATCGAGAAGATCGGCCAGGCCGGCCCGGCGGCTCAGCGCTTCCGTGTGGAGGCGACGGACGACGCGGCCGTCTTCACCACCGCCAAGCTCGGCAAGTTCAACGCCGTGGTGTTCCTGACCGGCGGCGGCGACGTCCTGGACCCCGAGCAGGAGGCGGGCCTGGAGGCGTACATGGAGGCCGGCGGCGGCTTCCTCGGCATCCACGACGCGGCGCGCAACGAACCGTACTCCGACTGGTTCGGCGGCCTGATCGGCGCGCGGCCCGCCGCGGGCGGCCCGACGAACGTACAGCGCGCCACCGTCGAAGTCGGCGACCGGCAGCATCCGGCCACAAAGAACCTGCCGCTCCAGTGGAAGCGCCCCGACAAGTGGCTGAACTGGACGAAGAACCCGTCCGGCGACGTCCACACGGTGGCGCGGGTACGGGAAGCGACGTACAAGCCGGGAGCGAGCGCCAACGGCTGGGACCACCCGGTCTCCTGGTGCCGCGACTACGACGGCGGCCGGTCCTTCTACACCGGCATGGGCGGTACGGCCGAGTCCTTCCAGGAGACGGACTTCCGTGACCACCTGCGGGGCGCACTCCAGTGGACGACGCGCATCGCACGCGCCGACTGCAAGGCGGGCATCAACGCCCACTACAAGGCCGAGCGCCTCACCGCACCCAACCAGCCCGGCCAGTCGGACCAGATCGGTGAGCCGCACGGTCTGGTGACCGCGAAGGACGGGCGGGTCATCTACATCGGCCGGGGCGGCGGCGACAACAACGCGCCGGTCGTCACCGACTGGAACAACCCGGACATCGGCAAGGGTCAGGGTCAGATCCACGTCTATGACCCGAAGACCGGGAAGGTGACGCTCGCGGGCGCGCTCACGGTCTTCGGCAACAAGGGCGGCGGCGACGAGCTGGTCAAGAACGAGGAGGGTCTGCTCGGCGTCGAGACCGACCCCGACTTCCTCACCAACGGCTGGGTGTACCTGCACTACACACCCCACTCGCAGATCAATCGCGACACGCACATGGCCGAGCGCCGCGTCTCCCGCTTCACCCTCGACCTCGCCACCAACAAGCTGGACCTCGCCTCCGAGAAGGTCCTGCTCAAGTGGCCGGTCCAGATCCACAGTTGCTGCCACTCGGGCGGCGGCATGGCCTGGGACTCCAAGCAGAACCTTTACATCGCGACGGGCGACAACAACTCGTCCCGCTTCAGCGACGGTTACTCGGGCAACAACCCGGAGCCGAACTTCAAGGGCGTGTCCTTCGCGGACGCCCGGCGTACCGCCGGCAACACCAACAACCTCAACGGCAAGATCCTGCGGATCCACCCCGAGGACGACGGTACGTACACACTGCCCGAGGGCAATCTCTTCACCGGCAAGGAGCCGGACGAGGGCGGCGGCAAGACGCGCGGTGAGATCTACGTGATGGGCGTGCGCAATCCGGCCCGGATCGCGGTCGACCCGAAGACCGACATCCTGTACGCCGGATGGGTCGGCCCGGACGCGGGGGCGCCCAGCACCACCTGGGGCCCGGCGAAGTACGACACCTTCGCCGCGATCACGAAGCCGGGCAACCACGGCTGGCCGTACTGCATGGGCAACAACCAGCCGTACCGCGACCGCAACCTGCCGGACCCGAGCAAGCCGCTGGGCTGGTACGACTGCGCCGCACCGAAGAACGAGTCCCCGAACAACGACGGTCTGGTGAACCTGCCGCCCGTCACACCCAACACCATCTGGTACTCGCCCCAGGGCGGCGGCGTCGACTACCCGCGCGACGCCAACGGCGTGCCCAGCTACAAGCAGGAGGAGCAGAAGCTGCTGCTGCCGTGGCTCAAGGGCGGCGGCCAGGCGACCATGAACGGCCCGGTCTACCGGTACGACGCGTCGTCCGGCAGCAAGGACAAGTGGCCCTCGTACTGGGACGGCAAGTGGTTCGTCGGCGACTTCTACGACGGCGACCAGCCGCGCCACGCGGTGCTGACCGACCCCAAGACCGTCGGCAACGGCGGGCTGCCCACGCACGCGGAGTCGCTCAAGAAGATCATCCCGGTGGGCGCGGACGGCATCCGCAACCTCATGGACTGGAAGTTCGCACCGGACGGCTCCCTCTACGTCCTGGACTACGGGCGCGGTTTCTTCACCTCGGACGCCAAGTCGGCGCTGTGGCGCGTGACGTACAAGGGCGGCGAGCCGACACCGGCGGCCGGTGATCTGGCCAGGAAGGCGGAGTAGGCAGTGCAGCTGAAACGAAGAACTCCTCACCTGTGGACGGCGCTGGCAGCCGCCCTGCTGATGGTCCTCGGACTGACGTCGACGGCGGCGTACGGGCGTGAGGACGACGCGGCGGCCCCGGACGCGGCCGCCGCCCAGACCCTCACCTGGACGGCGGGCGACCCGATCGACCGCTACCTGACCTTCCCGAAGACAGCGGTGGCGGGCGAGACGACGATCGTCTTCGAGAACAGCGCGGCGACCGGCAACACCACCGGGATGCCGCACACGCTGACGTTCGACGTGTCGGACCCCGAGTACAACAACGACGTACAGCTGAACATCCTCGCCAACCCGAGCGACGACCAGGGCGGCAAACACACCGCCACCGTCACCCTGACGCCCGGCCGGTACTTCTACCACTGCACCATCCCCGGCCACGGCTCGATGCAGGGCATCCTCACCGTCACCGAGGGAGGCGGCGAGGACACCACCGCCCCGGAGACCTCGGCGAAGGTGGAGGGCGAGAAGAACGCCGACGGCGCGTACATCGGGCACGCCTCGGTGACCGTCGCGGCCACCGACGCGGGCTCCGGAGTGGACAGGATCGAGTACGCGATCGGGGCCGGCGGCGCCTGGCAGCCGTACACCGCGCCCGTCATGGTCCACCAGGTCGGTACGCACAAGCTCCGCTACCGGGCCACCGACAAGGCGGGCAACACCGCCGCCGAGAAGGCCGTCGACTTCACGGTGGTCGCGCCGCCGACGGACGACAAGACCCCGCCGGAGACCTCGGCGACGGTGAGCGGCGAGAAGAATCCGGAGGGCCAGTACCTGGGCATGGCGACGGTCACGGTGACCGCGTCGGACACCGGCTCGGGGGTCAACACCATCGAGTACGCACTCGGGGCGGACGGCGCCTGGACGGCGTACACGGGCCCGGTCATGATCCACGGGACGGGCACGCACAAGGTCCGTTACCGGGCCACCGACCGCGCGGGCAACGTCGCCGCCGAGAAGGCGGTCGACTTCACGGTCGTCGCGCCGCCGACCGAGGACAAGACGCCGCCGGAGACCACGGCGACGGTGACCGGTGACAAGAACGCCGACGGCGCGTACATCACCAGCGCCAAGGTGACGCTCGCCGCGACGGACGCGGGCGGCTCGGGCGTCGACAAAATCGAGTACTCGCTCGACGGCGGCCCGTACCTGGCATACACCGTGCCGGTGATCGTCGATCGCGTGGGCCGGCACACGGTCGACCACCGCGCGACCGACAAGGCGGGCAACACGTCCGTCGCCAAGCAGGTGGCGTTCACGATCGCGGAGGGCGGCGGCGTACCCGCGCCGAACTGCCCCGAGCACGACGAGCGGCTGACGGTGATCGTCGGCACGGTCGACACCGGCGTACCCAACCGCATCACGCGCAACCGCTGCACGATCAACGAGCTGATCGAGGACGAGCGGGAGTGGACCTCCCAGGCCCTCTTCCTCAAGCACGTCGACAAGGTCCTCGACAAGCTGCTGTACGACGGTGTCATCGACGAGCGGGAGCACCGCAAGATCTATCGCGCCGCCAGGCAGTCCGGCATCGGCAAGCCCGGCCAGACGGCCGGATACCGTGACCTGTTCGACGGTACGCAGTCCTCCTTCGCCAAGTGGCAGCAGGTGGGCGGTGGTTCGTTCGGCCTGAACGCGGACGGCTCGATGACCAGCAGCACCACGAAGCCCGGCATGGGCATGCTGTGGTTCCCGGAGCGCCGTTACGAGGACTTCTCCCTCAAGCTGCGCTGGCGCGACGACGCACCGGGCACGGGCAACGCCAACGCCGGTGTCTTCGTGCGCTTCCCGCAGGTCCACGACCACCCGGAGGAGCCGCGTCCGGAGTGGGTCGCCATCAAGTACGGGCACGAGGTGCAGATCCTGGACCGCCCGGACGGCGACATGTACAAGACCGGCTCCGTCTACGGCTTCGACCGGGTGGGTCTGGGCGGGGCGGGCGTCACACCCAAGGGCACCTGGAACGACTACGAGATCCGGGTGGAGGGCCAGCACTACTCGGTCTTCCGCAACGGTGTCCTGATCAACGAGTTCGACAACAACGGTGGGCAGGACTTCTACCCGCCGCGCGGCGACGACCCGGGGACGGACGGCCGGCGGTACGCCTCCGGTTACATCGGCCTCCAGGTCCACGGGACCACCGACGTGATCTCGTACCGCGACATCCGCGTCAAGCAGCTGTAGGCCGACCGGCCTCAGCCAGGCTCTACGCCCCGGCGGGTGCGGCCGCGTGCGCAGGCGCGCGGTCGCGTCCGCCGGGGTGGCGGTGCCGGTACACCCAGAAGGCCGTGCAGGACACCAGGGACCAGGCGGCCAGCACCAGGAAGGGGAAAAAGTGCTGGTGGCCCTGGAAGTACACGGCCGTGTGCTGGGCGTTGACGGAGGCGCCCGGCGGCAGCCACCGGCCGATGTGGCCGAGTGCGGAGGGAAGCAGCGGCCAGGACACCGCGCCGCCCGACGACGGGTTGCCGAGGAGCACCATCAGGCCCCAGGTGGGGAGCATGGCCCACCGCCCGACCAGGGTGTTGAACATCGTGAAGACCATGCCCGACGTGAACATCGTCAGCGCCAGGATGAGCCAGGACTCGACGAACGGCAGGTCGAGCGCGCCGAGCAGCCAGTCCACGACGGCGGCGATCGCGAACGCGCCGAGGAGTGAGTAGGCCACGGTGAAGGCGATCCGCTCGGCCGGGTCCAGCGCGCGGGCGTGGACGCTGAGCTGGATGGCGCCGACGAAGCCGATGACGACGGCGGCGAGCGAGATGTAGAAGAGGGCCAGTCCGCGCGGATCGCCGTCCTGCAGCGGCTTGATGTCCCTGATCACGACCGGTACACCGGTCTGTTGACCGACCTTCGCGCCCGTCTCGGCGAGCACCTGCGCGACGGAGGCACCGGACGCACCCGCCACGTCGAGCTCCACGCCGGTGCCCCTGGTCCGCAGGATCGCGAACTCCTCCTGCTCTTCCACGGCCTCGCCGGCTTCGGCGTCCGTGTCGTAACGGGTCAGGACGAGCGAGGTGTTGAGCGCCTTCTCCAAGCCGGTGACGAACGTCCGGCCGCTCCCCGCCGCCATGTCGCCGACCACCGCGGTGGGAACGCGGTGCGGGGTCGGGTTGGCCATCGTGTACGTGTAGGAGCCGGCGAAGAGCCCGGCGGCGAGCGCGAGGATGAAGACGAGTACGAGTGCGGGCAGGAAGGGCGACTCCTTGAAGGCCGCCCATTTCTCGGCGCGCGTCGGCGGTCTCCCGTGCGCACCGTGCGCCGCGTCCGTACCCCCTCCCGATGCCTCGTTCATACGGCGCTCACGCGTCCTCGCGCTTCGCCCTGCTCGGCGCGACGCGTTTCGGCTCGCCCGGCATCTTCGGGTAGTCCGGCGGGTACGGCATGTCTCCCATGCCGTGGTCGCGTTCGTCGCGCTCGGCCAGCTCCAGCAGGCTTTCCAGACCGAACGCGTGGTCGTCCATGTCCGCGTGTACGTCGCCGAGTTCGGCGAACCGGACCGGCATGGTGGCGATGTCGAACTCGCGCGGGTCGGCCTCGTCGAGTTCGTCCCAGGTCAGCGGCGCGGAGACGGGGGCGTGCGGACGCGGACGTACGGAGTACGCGCAGGCGATGGTGCGGTCGCGCGCCGTCTGGTTGTAGTCGACGAAGATCTTCTCGCCGCGTTCCTCCTTCCACCAGGCGGTGGTCACCCGGTCGGGCATGCGCCGCTGGAGTTCGCGGCCGACGGCGATGGCGGCGCGGCGTACCTCCGTGAACATCCAGCGGGGCTCGATCGGCACGTACACGTGCAGTCCGCGGCCACCCGAGGTCTTGGGCCAGCCGCGCAGGCCGTGTTCGTCGAGCAGGGCGTGGAGTTCGTGGGCGGTCCTGACCGCGTCCGCGAAGTCCGTGCCGGGCTGCGGGTCCAGGTCGATGCGCAGCTCGTCGGGGTGTTCGGGGCGGTCGCGGCGTACCGGCCAGGGGTGGAAGGTCAGGCAGCCCAGGTTCGCGGCCCAGAGGACGGCGGCGGTCTCGGTGGGGCACATCTCGTCGGCCGTACGGCCGCTGGGGAAGGCGATCCGGGCGGTGGGGATCCAGTCGGGCAGGTTCTTGGGGACACGCTTCTGGAAGAAGGACTCGCCGCCGATGCCCTCGGGGAAGCGTTCGAGTGTGGTCGGGCGGTCGCGCAGGGCGCGGGTGATCCCGTCGCCCACGGCCAGGTAGTACTGCGCCACGTCCCACTTGGTGTAGCCGGACTCGGGAAAGTAGATCTTGTCCGGGCTGGACAGCCGTACGGTCCGCTCTCCGGCATGCAGCTCCACCGCTTCACCCATGTCCGCCACGCTAAGCCGGTCGGGCTTTTACCGCATACCGGGCCACGCCGGGACCATAGCGGGCGATCCGCCGCCAGCAGTCGCAGAATCGAACCATGGATCTGCCGGTGATGCCGCCCGTCAAACCGATGCTGGCCAAGGCCGTGGCCACCATCCCGCCGGGGCCCGGCATGCAGTACGAGGCCAAGTGGGACGGGTTCCGGGCGATCGTCCACCGGGACGGCGACGAGATGGAGATCGGCAGCAGGACGGGCAAGTCACTGACCCGCTACTTCCCCGAGCTGGTCGAGTCCCTGCGCGCCGCGCTGCCGCCCCGCTGCGTGGTGGACGGCGAGATCGTGATCGTCCACGACGGCCGGCTCGACTTCGACCGGCTGAGCGAGCGCATCCATCCGGCGGACTCGCGCGTGCGGACGCTCGCCGAGCGGACGCCCGCGAGCTTCATCGCGTTCGACCTGCTCGCCCTGGACGACGAGGCCCTGCTCGACGCCCCGTTCGTATACCGGCGCAGCGCCCTGGCCGGTGCGCTGGAGGACGCCCCGCCCCCGGTCTACCTGGCGCCCGCGACGAACGACATCGAGGTGGCCAGGGAGTGGTTCGAGCACTTCGAGGGCGCGGGCCTCGACGGGGTGCTGGCCAAGCCGGAGTCCATGCCGTACCGCCCCGACACCCGTCTGATGTACAAGATCAAGCACGAGCGGACGGCGGACTGCGTCGTCGCCGGCTACCGGTTCCACAAGACGGGCGCCGTCGTCGGCTCGCTCCTCCTCGGCCTGTACAACGAGGCGGGCACACTCCAGCACGTCGGGGTGTGCGCGGCGTTCCCGATGCGCCGCCGCCAGGAGCTGATCGACGAGCTGGGTCCGCTGCGCATGGAATCGCCGGAGGCCGAGGGCCACCCGTGGGCGGCCTGGTCGGACGTCGCCGCGCACGAGAGTTCCCGGATGCCCGGCGCCCCGAGCCGCTGGTCCGGCAAGAAGGACCTGTCGTGGGTGGCGCTGCGCCCGGAGGCGGTGTGCGAGGTCGCGTACGACCACATGGAGGGCGACCGCTTCCGGCACACGGCCAGGTTCCGGCGCTGGCGCGAGGACCGTACGCCCGAGAGCTGCACGTACGCCCAGTTGGAGGAACCGGTGAGCTACGACCTGGCGGACGTCCTGCGACCACGGTGATGCGGCGTCAGGGCGCGGTGATCTTGTCCCACTCCCGGCGGTCGGGGCCGGCCGTGCTCGGTACGTAGTCGGGGTGGGCCGCGAGCCAGGCCGCGACGCGCGCCCTGACCTCCGGTGCGCCGTACGCCTCGGAGGGTGGCGCCGCGAGGTGCCGGACCTTGGCGCGTGCCCGCATGACCTCCGGGTCCTCCTGGGCGCACTCGAAGAGCGCCGCCAGCTGCCGGGCGGGTCCGGCCCTGAAGTCGCGGACGGCGAAGCGCTCGCCGATCGCACGGTCGGTCATGACCTGGAAGTCGAACCAGGGCTTGAGGGTGCGCAGTGCCCAGGCGTAGTGCTCGGTCACGAAGTCCGGGGAGCCGGGGCCGGAGCGCGGGGCACAGCCGTGGCCCCGGTCGCGCCCCGCTCCGGGGTCCGTCTCCCGGGCGACCCGGCGGGCCGTCCACAGTGCGAGCGACATGCCTTGTGCGATGGTCGGGTTGGTGTGGGTGACGGCGTCGCCGACGCCGACCATGCCCGTGGCGACGGGGCCCTGTTCGTCGACGAGAGAGCTCCAGCGGTTGTCGAGACCGGCTGTCGCGAGCACCGGGGAGAGCGGCCGCGCCCCCAGCTCCAGCCACGCCTCCCCCGGCGGGAAGGTGCGGGCCGCCGCCTCGAAGACGGCGGGGTCGCGGAGCGCGCCGCGTGTCGGATCCTCGGTGTGGACGAAGAGCGTGACGGCGAACAGCCCGTTGTCGGCGGGGAAGACGGCGCATCCGGCGAACGCTCCGCCGGACACGGTCCAGGGCCGGGCGGGGCCGTCCGCACGCCCGTCCGGCAGCCGGTACCAGCGGCAGAAGTACGCGATGCCGGTACGGTGGCGCTCCACCAGCGGGGGCCGGCAGCCCGCCCCGGTCAGCCACTCCCCCGAGGCACACCGGCGGCCGCCCGCGTCGATCACCAGCTCGGCTTCGTACGCCCCGAGTGGCGTCCGTACGCCGCGGACGCGCGGCGGGGTGGACGAGGGGTCGACGAGCAGTCCGGTGGCGGGCTCGCCGTAGCGCAGGGCGGCGCGCGGCTCGGCGCGCAGCGCGTCGGTGAGCGCCGTCTCGACGACGATGCGCCGGGCCTGGACCGTCACCAGGTCCTCGTCGCCGGGGCGGGCCGGGGGCCGTTCCTCGAACCAGTCCAGCTCGTGCCGTTCGCGGGCACCGAGCCGCATGATCGTGTCGTAGACGTCGGGGGCTTCGGTGCGGAGCACGGAACGGGCGGCGCCGAGCATGAGGTGGGGCTGGGCGGCCTGCGGTACGCCGGGGCGCCGCCGGCCGAAGAAGTCCTCGTCCAGGGTGGAGCCGCTGCTGCCGGGGGCTCGGGCGTCGCGTTCGAAGACCGTTACGCGGTTTCCGCGTCTGGCCGCGAAGAGTGCCGCTGCCAGTCCGGCGATACCGCCGCCGATCACCGCGAAGTCCGCCATGCCGTCCCCCCTCAGCCCTCCCGGATTACCCGTCCCTGAAGCCTGCCCAGTACGGGCCCACCCGACCCGGCCCCTGCGAGGCTGTTCCCCTACCCGCCCCTTCCCGGCCGTGACATTGTGCGGCTCCGCCGCGTGGGGCGCTGCCCCAGACCCCGGTCCTCAAGCGCCGAACGAACTAATGGTGCGGGGAGCGCTACCGGGGCTCAGCCCCGGGCCTCGCTCCTCAAACGCCGGAGGGGCTGAGAGTTGCCGCGTTGCGGCAACATCCAGCTCCCCCGCGTCGGGGACGCCGTCGGGCGGAGGGTTGTTGCTGCGCGGCATATCCAGCCCGTCCGGCGTTTGAGGACACGCCCGTAGGGCGTCCCGGGGGGGCTGGGGGGCTTGCCCCCAGCTTCGGGAAGGGGCGGGTCGGGGAAAGCCCCCGCAGGGCCCCCACCCCCTACGGCGTACGGGCGTCACCGCGTGCGCGGCGCCCGCGCCGGTGTGAGGGTGCAAGGGTGACCACCACCCGCCGGCCCGGCCCGGCCACGGCCCCGCGCTCCGCACCGGCGGCCGCCGCCGTGCCGCCCGTGCTCGACCGGCGGCAGCGCAACATCGCCTTCGGAACGATCATGCTGGGCATGCTGCTGGCGGCTCTCGACCAGACGATCGTCGGTACCGCCCTGCCGACCATCGTCGCGGAACTCGGCGGCGCCGAGCACATGTCGTGGGTGGTCACCGCCTACCTGCTGGCCGAGACCGTCGCCACCGTCCTCGTCGGCAAGTTCGGTGACCTCTTCGGCCGCAAGCTCGTCTTCCAGGTCTCGGCCGTCGTCTTCATCACCGGCTCCTTCCTGTGCGGCCTCTCGGGCAACATGACCCTGCTGATCGCCTGGCGCGCGCTCCAGGGCATCGGCGCCGGTGGCCTGATGGTCACCTCGATGGCACTGATCGCCGACGTCATCCCGCTGCGCGAGCGCGGCAAGTACCAGGGCGCCATCGGAGCGGTCTTCGGCATCGCCACCGTCATCGGCCCGCTCATCGGCGGCCTCTTCACCGACCACCTCACCTGGCGCTGGGCGTTCTACGTGAACGTACCGATCGCGATCGTCGTCGTCATCGCCGCCGCCCGCAACATCCCGTCCGTACGCTCCGCCGTCCGCCCCGTCATCGACTACCTCGGCATCGCGCTCGTGGCGGTCGGCGCGAGCGCGCTGATCCTGGCGACCAGTTGGGGCGGCATCGAGTACGCCTGGGGTTCGAGTGTCATCATCGGCCTCTTCGCGAGCGGCATCGTCGCGCTCGCGCTGTTCTGTTACGCCGAGACGCGCGCCGCCGAGCCCATGCTGCCCATGCGGCTGTTTTCGAACCCCGTCTTCACCGTCTGCTCGGTCCTCAGCTTCGTCGTCGGCTTCGCGATGCTCGGCGCGATGATCTTCCTGCCGACGTATCTCCAGTACGTCGACGGGGACTCCGCGACGGTCTCGGGCGTCCGTACGCTCCCCATGATCGTCGGCCTCCTCATCGCGTCCGTCTTCAGCGGCAACGTCATCAGCAAGACGGGCACGTACCGGATCTTCCCGATCGTCGGCTCGCTGGTGATGGGCATCGGCCTGTTCCTGCTGTCCCTGATGGGGACGGACTCGGCCGCCTGGCTCGAATCGCTCTACATGTTCGTGCTCGGCATCGGCATCGGCCTGTGCATGCAGGTCCTGACGATCGCCGTGCAGAACACCGTGGCGTACACGGACCTCGGCACGGCCACCTCCGGCGTCACCTTCTTCCGTACGCTCGGCATGTCGTTCGGCACCGCCGTCTTCGGCACGATCTACGCCAACTCCCTGCGGCCCAACCTCACCGCGGGCATCACCGAGGCGGCCGGCGCCGGCGGGGCGGATCCAGCGGCCCTCACCCGGGCGGCGCAGAGCCCGGAAGGCGTGCACGCGCTGCCGCCCGCGCAGGCGGAGCCGATCGTCCAGGCGTACGCCGACTCGCTGCACACGGTGTTCCTGTGGACGGTCCCGGTCGCGATCGTGGGCTTCGTGGTGTCGCTGTTCCTCAAGCAGGTCAAGCTGCGTGACACCGCCCGCGCCGGCTCGACCGACATGGGCGAGGGGTTCGCGTCCCCCGGTACGGGCGATTCGGCCAAGCTCCTCGAACTGTCCGTCGCGCAGATCCTCCGCGACAAGGGCCCCGACACGGCCCGGTGGATCGTCAGCGGCTCCGACACCCGTCTGGACATCGCGGGCGCCTGGGCGGTCATGCAGGTAGCCCTGCTGACCCGGATCGTCGGACATGCCGGCCTCGGCCTGATCGCCACCCGCCGCAACATCCCGCCGGAGGTCCTGCTGCCGGTCTTCGACCGGATGGTGGACGAGGGCTACCTCACCCGCGACGGCAACCTGCTCTCGCACACCCCGGCGGGCGAACGCGAGGCCGAAGTGATCGCGGCGGCGTGGTCGCGGTGGCTCGGCGACCAGCTGGAGATGGACGACGGCGGACGGCCGGGCAGCGAGGAGCTGCTGGCCGCCCTCGACGCGATCGCCAAGCGGCTGCTCGCCGAGGACCTCGCGCAGGGCGCGGGCCTGCCGGCCGGCCACCGCTGAGCGCCGCTCCGGTTACGCCGATGAACCGACCTCGGCGCCCTTCGCTTGCCCGTCGGCCCCTTCCCGGGGTGGCGGAAGCGATGCCTCCGGTTTCTCTTCCGGAGCCGCCCGCGCCGTCCGCACCAGCCTCGACGCGGCGAGCCAGAAGGTGGTCGGCAGGAACACCAGGTCCCCGACGATCGTGATGGCCGAGAACATCGGCAGCGCCATCAGCAGACCGATGCCGATGTGCGTGGCGAGCATGACGACGAGGATGCAGTACTTGAGCCGCCGGTTGAACACCAGCGCGGGGAACAGCATCTGGGAGAAGACGGTGACGTACGCCATGAGGGCGGCGAAAGTGCCGTGGCTCGCGACCCAGGCCGAGAGTTCGGGGAAGGTCGAGAAGTCGTCGTACATCATCGTGTAGTAGAGAGCCGTGCCGTTGCGCCACGACTCGCCCTGGATTTTGTACATCGCCGCCGAGCCGTAGATCACCATGACCTGGAGCGCGATCATCGCCATGCCGCCGTTGTGCAGGATGGTGACGAGGCGCCGGCGGAGTTCCTCCGTCTCCTCACCCCAGAAGACGAACTTCGACCGGGCCGCCTTCCCCTCACCCCTGCGGGCGCGGCGGCGGGCGTCGAGCGACCAGTGGCGGCCCGACGCGACGAAGACGAGGTAGTTGGCGAAGAGCAGACTCAGCAGCGCCCAGCCGCTGTTGGCCATGGACCCGCGGACGTAGAAGGCCACCACCAGGAACCAGAAGAGCACGGCCACCACGCGGGTGCGCCAGCCGAGCATAAGCAGCGCGCTGAGCACGACAGCCAGCGCGTACCAGGACCAGAAGACGAGCGCGCTGTCGGTGACGAGGAGCGAGTACCACCAGGAGAAGGCGCCGTCCCACCCCCTGGCCTTCAGGGTCTGGTCGAACAGGTCGGCCGTGAGCGGTGAGCCCGGTCCCCACAGGCGGTCGGCGCGCACCGATTCGCGGAGCAGGTGGATCAGGTACAGGCCGCCCAGCCCGATGCGGATGGCGGCCGCGCTGTAGGGGGCGAGCGGCTGGAGGGTCAGCTTCCGGGCCGTGGCCGTGACTTGGCGGCCGAGACCCCCTGCGGAGTCGAGCCCCAGGGCGAGTGCTGCGCGTACGGTCATGAGCGGACCTTCCAGTATCCGAGGGTCTGATACTGCGGGCGCGTGACGGCGGCGTCGCTCCTGGTTCCGGGCGGAGGTATGCGGGTGCTCTTCAGGCGCAGTTGTACGGCCTGGCCCGGCTCCTCACCCATGTCTTCGAGCCTTATCAGGACCACATTGAGCAGGTAGCGCGCCGAACGGCCGGTGGCCTGCCGGGCGTTCGGGCGCGCCGCGCTGGTCCGGTACTGGGATATTGCCCGGCGCAGTACGAGCTGGTCCTCGATGCTGGGGAGCAGCTCACCCCGGTACGCCGCGTTGTCGTGCGCGGTGAGGTCGATCCAGGGGCCGAACTTTCCGTCGACGTTCGCGCGCACTTCGAGGTGCTGGTTGAACTTGGAGGGCTCCGGGGCGAAGATGCTCCAGTCCTGCGGGAAGAGCGGCCGCATCCACCCGTTGACCTGCTTCGCGTAGGTCTTGGAGAGCGGGAAGTCGGTGGCGACGGAGAGCAGCAGCATGCTGGAGTGAATCAGGGCGACGAACGCGACAAAAGCCGCGAACCACCGGACGATCTCGCGCCGCGACGCCCCGAGAGGGGTGCCTCTTGGGGCGAGTGGGTCGGGCGGCGGTATGACGGACTCGGCCACGCTGGTTCTCCTCATGGTGCCCATGAATCACAACGGCGCCCAGGGTATCCATCGGCCGGTCAGTTGCTGACCGGCCACTCCAGCGGTTCACTGTGACGACCAGGTCGTCGTCCATGTCGCCGATCTCCATGGCCTTGCCGCTCTCGTCGAGCGGCGTGCGGGGGTCAGCCTGTGTCGCGGAGCTCGTCCGCGATGTGCCGGTCGAGTGCGGCCCGTACGAGCGCCGCCGCCAGCGACGCCGTTTCGCCTTCGCCGACGAGCTTGGCCAGCTCGGCCGGGTCCGCGGGAAGCCCGAGCCGCTCCGCGCCCTGGAGGGCTTTGGCGTCGAGGTACGGCGCGACCTCGGGCCATACGGCCTGCGCCTCGCGCAGGAAGATGTCCGTACCGGCGGGCCCGAGCCCCGGCACCTCGCGCAGCAGGCGGCGCAGCGCCTGCGTGTCGCCGTCGGCGGCGGCTCGCATGCGGCGCAGGTCGCCGCCGTACTTGTCGAGGACCAGTCGCGCCCCGTCGCCGAGCTGGGTGGCGGTCCGTTCGTCGTAGCGGCGGTAACCGCCCTCACCGAGGGCGTCCACCCGCTGCTGCCAGGTGGCGTTTTCCATGCGGCGCGCGTCGCGCATTCCCGCGTCGTGCAGCGCGCGGGCGGCGGCCACGGCGATGGAGGCCTGGATACGGGCGCTCAGCAGGCAGGACAGGACGAGGAGGCGGTAGAGCGGCTGCGGGGTGTCGCGCAAGCGGATGCCGGCCTCGGCGGCGTACGTACGCCCGTGTGCGTCGAGGAGCGCGCGGAACGTGCGCTCGTTCGCGGCGGTCATGACGGCTTGAGCGGGTCGTGCCCCAGCGTCATCAGCCGGTGCCGCCAGACGCTGTCCCCCGGCGTCGGTTCGAGGTCGGTGCGCCGCTGTGCGCTGACGGTTTCCACCACCTGCCGCATGACCGTGACGTCGTCCTCGGTCAGGTCCGCGCGCCGCTTGCCCAGGATGGCCAGCACCTGCCGCCCGGTCTCGGTCCCGGCCCGCTCGGGCAGTGGCTCGCTGTTCTCGGCGGCGCCACTGGTCCGCAGCCAGGTGCTCAGCTCCTGCGACGTCATGTTCACCACGCGGTGGAAATCGTCCCAGAGCGCGTCGAGTTCCAGGGCGGTGATGCCGTCCATGGTCTGCCTCCCGGTGGTGCGTGGAGCGGTTCGTGGAGCGGTTCGTGGAGCGGTTCGTGGAGCAGTCCGCGATCGCGTCCGCAGTACCCCTGCGATGTCGCCCGAAACACCACCAGGCCGGGAGGAAAGGGCACGGTCGTCGTACGAGGGCGGCTAGCGCGTGAACACCGCGTCCAGGTAGACCCAGGCGCCCTCGTGGCGCGTGAAACGGCTCTGCTCGTGGAGTTCGCCCGGCTCGCCCTGGTGCGCGTAGTGGGCGCGGAAGGTGACCGTTCCCGTGGCGTGGAAGGCGCTGCCGTCGGTCGTGGCCAGGATGTCCAGCGCCTGCCAGCGCATGTCCGGGTCGAAGTCGAGGGTCCGGGGCCTTGTGCCGGGGTGCCAGGAGCGCAGCAGGTACGCCGCGTCCTGGGTGACGAACGCGCTGTAACGGGAGCGCATGAGGAGCTCTGCGGTGGGCGCGGCGGCCGCGCCGGAGTGGAAGCGTCCGCAGCACTCGCCGTAGGCGGCGGGGAGCCCGCAGGGGCAGGGCGAGGCGGCGGCGAGGGGTGCGGGGGCGGACGGGCCGCGGCCGGAACGGCTCTGGGGGCGGTGGCTCGTACCGCGTGAACTGCGTCGGGACATGTCCCCATTGTGCCTGCGGCCGGTGGAGCCCTTTCGCGCCAATGTGCGGCGGGGCGCGCACGTGCCTTCCGGGTCCTGGGGGCCGCCCGTATTCTCCTGGGCCTGACGCGGCGGTTACCGCCGGTAAGGCGACAGGGGGACGGGCATGGGCAGTTCCAGACGCACCTTCGTGGCAGGGGCCGCAGTGGCGGCGGCGGGCGGGGCGATGGCGCTGGGAGCGGCGCCCGCGACGGCCGCCGCCGCCCGGACTACGGCTGCGGTCAAGGCTCAGGAGTCCGTCGCCGTGCTGGGCGGCGGGGTCGCCGGCCTCACGGCCGCGCACGAGCTCGCCGAGCGCGGTTTCGCCGTCACGGTGTACGAGAGGCGGGCCCTCGGCGGCAAGGCCCGCAGCATGGACGTACCGAAGAGCGCGAGGGGCGGGCGCAGGCCGCTGCCCGCCGAGCACGGCTTCCGCTTCATTCCCGGCATCTACCACAACCTGCCGGACACGATGCGCCGCATCCCGTTCCCCGGCAACGCCAACGGCGTCCACGACAATCTCGTCGCACCGCGCGAGATGATGTTCGCGCGCACGGGCCGCGAGGACCTCCGGATGCCGATCCCCTGGCCCGGCCACCAGCCGGCCGAGCTCACCCTCGACGACATCCGCCGCGCGCTGACCGGGCTGCTCGAAACCGCCGCCAGCCTCCCCGCGCACGAGACCGCGTACTTCGTGAACCGCGCGCTCGTCTTCCTGACGAGCTGCGACGAGCGGCGCGACAACACGTGGGAGCGCACGCCCTGGTGGGAGTTCACCCGGGCGGCTCGCATGTCCCAGGACTACCAGCGCATCCTCGCCATCGGCGTCACCCGCAACATCGTCGCGACGAAGGCCGAGGAGGCCAGCACCCGTACGGTCGGCACACTCGGCGAGGCCTTCGTGCTCAACGCGCTGGGCCGGGGCGCCGACGGCCCGCCGGACCGCATCCTCAACGCGCCGACCAACGAGGCGTGGATCGACCCGTGGGTGGACCATCTGCGGGGCCTGGGCGTCGACTTCCGGATCGGCTGGACCGTACGGGAGATGAAGTACGCCGACGGGAAGATCTCAGCGGCGATGATCGAGGACCCGGACGGCGTACGCCGGACCGTGACCGCCGGGCATTACGTGTGCGCCCTCCCGGTGGAGCACGCGCGGCCCACCTGGAACGCCGCCATGCGCGCCGCCGACCCGCAGTTGGCGCGGTGCGACCGGCTGAGGACGGACTGGATGACGGGCATCCAGTTCTACCTGACGGAGCGTACGCCGATCCTGCACGGCCACCTCAACTGCGTCGACTCCCCCTGGTCCCTGACCGCCATCGCCCAGGCCCAGCACTGGCCGGACCGGGACTTCCCCGCCGACTACGGCGACGGCACGGCGGCGGACTGCCTGTCGGTCGACATCTCCGAGTGGGACAAGCCCGGCGTCCTGTACGGGAAGACCGCGAAGCAGTGCACCCGCGAGGAGGTCGCGCGCGAGGTGTGGGCACAGCTCAAGGCCGCGCTCAACGACACCGGCAAGACCGTGCTGCGCGACAGCGCACTCCACTCGTGGTTCCTCGACCCGGGCGTGGACGGCATCGGCACGCCGGACCCGAGGAACGAGGACGAGCTGCTGATCCACCCGGTGGGTACGTTCCACAACCGGCCGTCGGCGGCGACGAAGATCCCCAACTTCTTCCTGGCGGGCGACTACGTGTCCGTCGACATCGACCTGGCGACGATGGAGGGCGCGAACGCGTCGGCCCGCGCGGCGGTCAACGCCCTGCTGGACCGCGCGGGTTCGACCGCCCCGCGCTGCACGGTCACACCACTGTTCCGGCCGCCGGAGATCGAGTTCCTGAAGCGGCACGACCGGACGCGCTATCGGCTGGGGCTGCGGAACGCGCTCGATGTGGGCTGATGGCCGTTGCCGTCCGGGCGGACCGGGGCATACGCGGCGACCAGGCCGCGTACCCGGTCCAGGGTCTCCGGCGGCACACCGCGCAACTGACTGTCGGCCGTCCGGTCCAGCACCTCACGGACCGTGTCACCGAACCACCCGCTCGCCCACTGCGATTCGCGGGTCTCGGCCCAGAGGCCCAGCACCCGGCCGAAGGCGCCGCCCGCCAGGAGGGCTTCGACGACCATCTCCCAGTAGTTCCGGAGCTCGGCCCGCTCCTGCCCGGTGGCGCCCGACTCCAGTGCCACCATGGCGGCCCGCGCCTTCAGTTCCAGCGACACCTCGGGGTCGAGTTCGCGCGGGTACAGCGCGTCCAGCACACTCCACACCACGGACGCGGGCAGCCGGGCGGCGTCGTTGACCAGTTGCCCCAGGACCAGCCGGACCGCGCGTTCGCGGGTGTCCTGGTCGAGACCCGAGCGCGACCGGAGAAACGTGCCGCAGCGCTCGTACAGAACAGCCAGGTGGCCCTCCGGGGCGCCGAGGCCGCTCGCCAGCCACAGGTCCGTCAGGCTGTGGGCGACCGAAGTGGCGGTGCCCTCCGGCGTACCGACAAAGGTGGTGACCGCGGAGCCCATCCAGCGGAAGAGAGGGTCCGCGGCGTGCAGGACGAGCGCGTCGTTGGTCCCGCCGGACACCGCCATCTTGTGCCGGATCTGGTCCGGGTAGGGGCGGGACCAGCAGACGTTGCTGGTGCGGTCCCCGTGGCCCGGCGGGCGGCCGTAGAGCCAGTAGGCGTCGACCGGTTCGGGGACGAGGACATCGTCCGCCGGCCGGATGTCCAGGTCCCGCCGGTCGCCGTTCCAGGTGTGGCGGAGGTCGAGGGCTATCGCGAAGTCCGTCCACTCGGGCTCGGTGAATGCCGACCGCCACAGCAGTACGTTCCGGTGCCAGGTGCCCGCCGGATTGGTGTCACCGGGGAACACTTCGCTCGCCTTGACTCCGTCCCTGATCAGCACCGTCAGCATCATCAGGTTGGCGCCGTACAGACCGCGCCGCGAGGAGGTCGCGCGGACGGTTGGCCGGTATTCGCCGAACCGGTGCTCGGTGCGGTTGCGGTGGTCAGCCATCACGGTGACGAGTAACTCGCCGAGCCGCTCACGGTCCTGCGCGGCGATACGGCGGATCCGGGCGCCGACGAAGCGGAGCATCTGGCGGGAGGACAGCGGCGCGTAGGACAGCAGGGCGTACAGCAGGTCGTCGTCGACCCCCGCCCTGCCGAGGGAGAGCGCCGGGCGCTGGTCGAGCAGCCCGCCGAGAAGCTGTACGGCGAGACGGGCGGCGAGGTACTCACCGAAGGTGGCGTGCAGGAATTCGTACGTCGCCAGCCGCTGATCGTCGCGCAGTGCCTGCGCCCGCTGGACGAAGAAGAACCGGCCCAGCGCGATTTCCGCCTGGTCGAGCGGCGCGCGAAAGCCGGCCCGGGGAGACTCGGGGCGGCCGAGCAGCGCCGCCAGGTCCTGCTCCAGCTCGGCAGTGGTGATCCACTGCCGGTGCCGGTTGAGCATGCCGAAGGAGATCAGGGAGAGGCGCTGGAGCTCCTGCTCGACCCGGTTGGCCAGCTGCTGTCCGGCCAGCGCTGTGGCGGACTTGCCCACCTCGCGGACGGCGAACGACGCGAGGAGTTCCTCGTACAGCTCGGCCTCGCCCAGCGGTTCGTCGGCTTCGGCTCCGCATTGCAGGGCGTTCCCCGTGGCGTCGTACAGCGCGAGCATCAGCAGGAGCAGCGGCTGGGACGCGAGGGCATGATGGCGCGCCGCGACGGCGGCGGGCAGGGGCCGCAGCCCGTTCGCGGTGAGGTACGGCTCGTTGAGGCGGTTCCACAGGCCCAGCCAGCGCTCGACCTGCTGTTCCCGGAAGGGTTCGAGGCGCAGCGCCACCGCGCCCTCGGGGTAGCGCGCGCGGTCGGCGACGGCGGTACGGCTGGTGACGAGCGCGAGGACCGGACGCCCCTGGTCCGCCTCGCGCTGCTGGAAGCGGGCCACCCGTACCAGGTAGTCGGACTGGCTGACGCCGGTGGCCTGGAGCAGCTCGTCGAAGCCGTCGAAGAGGAGGACGGGTACGGCCCCCTCCGCTGACCGGACGAGGTCCGGCCAGGATGCCCGTTCGCCGGTCGTGGCCCGTACGGCGTGTTCGATCTGGTCCTGTACGTCGGCGTCGGCCGGCACTTCGCGCAGGATGATCCGGACGGGCAGGAAGCCCGCCTCCGGCAACCGGGCGGCGAGGATCTTGGTCAGTACGGACTTCCCCGCGCCCGGCTGGCCGAGGACGACCAGGGGCGCGGTGGTGGTGGCGACGGAGGTGAGGGCTCCCGCGAGGTACTCGGTGAGGTCGGACCGTACGGGCGCGGTCTCCCACCACTCCTCTTCGGCGGGCCCGTGCGGGCCTTCGGCCACGGCCCGGACACGGAAGTCGGGGTCGACGTATCCCTCGCCGAGGGTGGGCAGGCACACGCCCGTCGGCGCGTCTCCCTCGGCCAGGATCGGCCGGGGCAGGGCGGCCCGGTAGCCGGTGGTGAGGGCGGCGGCGGCGTGGGTGAACGGGCGTACCGAGGTCAGGCCCGCCAGGGCGGTCTCGATGCCGGTGAGCGCCTGACGGAGGCCGGCGCGGGTGGCCTGGTGCTCGATCTGGCCGGACCAGAATCCGAACTCCGGTACTTCCAGGGTCAATTGCGCGTACAGCTCTCCGTAGCGCTGGATGGCCCGGCGGCCCAGGTCATGGCCCAGCGCTTGCAACGTCTGTCGGCGCTTCGTCTCGTCGAGCCCGTCCCATACGGCCAGTCCGCGAAGGAATCGCACCAGCCTGAAGGAGAGCACCATGTACCAGTCTTCGAGTTCGTCGCACACTTCCTCGTAAGGCAGATGAGGCGCGGGCTGCGGGGCGGCAGTGGCGACCAGCGCGTGAATGAAGCCTTCCGCCTCCTGCCAACCCCCGGCCAGGCCGATCTGCTCGCGCCGGGTGAGCCGTAACTCGGCCAGATAGAAGGGGAGTTCCGCCTCCCCGAGCGCCTCGAAGTACGCCGTGACCACGAGCACCGCGTGCGCCGCCGCGATCCGTTCCGTACGCTCCGCCCGCTCGGAGGTACCCAGCCGCTCCCGCAGCCCCGACGTCAGGTCACGCCCGAGCCGCAGCACCCCTCCCCGCGCCTCGAACAGGTTGAGCACCGCGTCGCCGGCACCGCCCGTCGCCATCGACAGCGCGCCGCCGAGCGCCTGGTCGGCCGCCGTCAGCGCAGCGCTGTCGGCGCCGAGAATCGCTACCGCGTCGCTGTAATTGAGAAGTCGTCGCCCCCGCACCCTCCTGGTCTATCACCAGAAGGGATCACAGACGTCCCGCTTCCACAATCCGCCGCAGAAAGCGCTGGGTGCGTTCCTGCTGCGGGTCGCCGAAGATCTGCTCCGGCGTGCCGCGCTCCAGCACGACTCCCCCGTCCAGGAAGCAGACCTGGTCGGCGACTTCGCGTGCGAAGCCCATTTCGTGCGTGGCCAGGATCATCGTCATGCCGTCGGCCTTGAGGTCCCGTACGACATTGAGCACCTCGCCCACCAGTTCCGGGTCCAGCGCCGCCGTGATCTCGTCGAGCAGGAGGAGGCGCGGGCGTACGGCGAGGGCGCGGGCGATGGCGACGCGCTGCTGCTGGCCGCCGCTGAGGCGGTCCGGGTAGGCCGTGCCTTTGCCGGCCAGGCCGAGCCGGTCCAGGAGTTCACGCGCCTGCTGGACGGCCTGCGCGCGCGGTGTGCCGTGGACGCGGTGCGGGGCGAGGGTGATGTTCTGCAGCACCGTCATGTGGGGGAAGAGGTTGTACGCCTGGAAGACGACGCCGATCCGGCGGCGTACGGCGTCCGCGTCGGCCCTCGGGTCGGTGATGTCCTCGCCGTCCAGGAAGATCGCGCCGTCGTCGATCTCCTCCAGGAGGTTCGCGCAGCGTCGACTTGCCGGATCCGGACGCGCCGATGAGGGCGGTCACGGTGTGCGGGGCGATGTCGAGGTTCACGTCGCGCAGGACGGGCGTGTCGCGTCCGAATGACTTGCGTACGTTCTCCAGTCGCAGAACCGGGGCAGCGGTGGTCATGTCGTGCCTCCCTGGGCGCGCCTTCGGTCCATGCGGGCCGTCACCCAGTCGGTGAAGCGCGTCATCGGGATGGTGAGCGCGACGAAGACGAGGCCCGCGACGACGTACGGCGTGTAGTTGAAGTCCTTGCTGGCGATGATCTGCGCCGCGTACACGGCGTCGACGGCGCCCGCGATGGAGACGAGCCCGGTGTCCTTCTGGAGCGAGACCAGGTCGTTGAGCAGCGGCGGCACCACACGGCGCACCGCCTGCGGCAGCACGACGAAGCGCAGCGCCTGGCCGCTGGAGAGGCCGAGCGAGCGGGCCGCCGCCCGCTGCGAGGGGTGGACGGACTCGATGCCGGCCCGGAAGACCTCGGCGACGTACGCCGAATAGGTCAGCGTGAGCGCCGCGCCGCCGAGCAGCACCGGGTCGGTGGTGACACCGGCCAGGCGCAGGGCGGGTACGCCGAAGACCACCAGCAGGAGGCAGATGATCAGCGGCAGTCCGCGGAAGAAGTCGGTGTACGCCGCTGCCAGGGCGCGCAGCGGGAAGAACACCGGTCCGCGCAGGGTGCGGGCGACGGCGAGGAGCATGCCGATGACGAGGACGGCGGCTCCGCAGACGACGAGCAGCCGCAGGTTGAGCCAGAGTCCGTCGATGACCTTGGGCAGTGCCTCGCGGGCGTACTCGGCGCTGAAGAAGGTCTCGCGCGTACGTGGCCAGCCGGGCGAGTTCGTGACGACGAGGAAGAGGACGGCGGCCGTGACCAGGGTGCTCAGCGCCGCGATGGCGGTGGCGCGGCGGGTGCGGGCACGCTTGTGGCGCTCGCGTTCGAGGCGCCGGGCGGAGGGGACGTACGCGTCCTCCTCCGCCGCTGCCGTCACGGTCTTCTCCATCGTCACTTGAGCACCGGGGCGTCGGCGGCGTCGGACAGCCACTGCTTCTCCAGCGCCGCGAGCGTCCCGTCCGCGCGCAGGGCGTCCACGGCGCCGGTCACGCAGGGCGTGAGCGTGCTGTCCTTGTCGAGTACGAGACCGAACTGCTCGGCCGCGCCGCCGGTGTTCTCCAGCTGGCCGATGATCTTCGCTTCGGGGACCTCGGCCGATGTGATGTAGAAGGCGGTGGGGAGGTCGAGGACGATCGCTTCCACCTGGCCGTTCTTGAGGGCGGTCTTGGCGAAGTCGTTCTTCTGGAAGACGGCGGGCTGCTGCGCGGGCCTGATGGCGTCACCGATGACGTCGAGGCTCGTGGAGCCGACCTGGGCGCCGAGCTTGACGTCCTTGAGGCCGGCCAGGGTTTTGACCTTCGCGGCCCTGGAGGTCTTGAGCGCGATGACGGCCTGCCGGACGTCGTAGTAGCCGGAGGAGAAGGACACGGCTTTCCTGCGGCTGTCGCTGATGGAGATCTGGTTGAGGTCGAAGTCGAACTTCTTCTCGCCGGGCGCGAAGGCGGTGTTGAACGGCACGGTCTGCCACACCACTTGGTCCTTGGCATAGCCGAGCTTCTTCGCCACGGCGTACGCGACCGCCGACTCGAAGCCCTTGCCGTTGGCCGGGTCGTCGTCCTCGAACCACGGTGCGTACGCGGGCTTGTCGGTGCCGATGGTCAGCTTGCCCGGTACTTCGGTGGCCAGTTTGCCCGGCGCGCAGCTCGCCTTGGGGCCGGGCGCGGCGGCCGGGGACTCGGGCTGCGGGGCGCAGCCGGTGACGGCCGCGGCGGCCGTGACGGTGAGCGCGACGAGCGTCGCGAACGGTGCGGGGGCGGTCGTGCGGCGGCGGGGCCGGCTGGCAGGGCGCATGGCGGGAGCGTGGCAGCGGGCGAGGGCGTCTGTCCAGGTCGAACGGGGAAACGTCCGCATCCTGAAATGTGCCCGCAATGAGTCGCGAGACGGTGAGTTACGGCCGGTTCAGGCGCCCGGTGCGCCCGGTGCGAACCGCTCGCGGTAGGCGCTGGGGGTGAGTCCGGTGCGGCGGCGGAGCTGGGCGCGGAGGTTGGCGGCCGTACCGAGTCCGCTCGCGCGGGCCACGGATTCGACGGCTCGGTCGCCGCGCTCCATCAAGCGGCAGGCCAGCGCGACGCGTTCGGCGGTGAGCCAGGCCAGGGGCGTGGTGCCGAGCTGCGCGCGGAACCTGCGGTGCAGCGTCGCCGGGCTTACGGCCGCGTGCGCGGCGAGGCCGGAGACGGTCAGCGGCGTACCGAGCCGCTCCCTTGCCCACTCCAGGAGCGGGCCGAGGGACGTGTCACCGGAGGAGACGGCCGGGGGAATCGGGTGCTCGACGAACTGGCGCTGGCCGCCGTCGCGGTGGACGGCGAAGACGAGACGGCGGCTCACGGAGACGGCGGCCTGCACGCCGTGGTCGCGACGGACCAGGTGCAGTCCGAGGTCGAGGGCGGCGGCACTGCCCGCGGCGGTGAGTATGTCGCCGTCGTCGACGAAGAGCACGTCCGGTTCGAGCCGGACGGCGGGGAAGCGGGCGCGGAAGGAGTCCGCCCACTGCCAGTGCGCGGTGGCGCGGCGCCCGTCGAGCACCCCTGCCTCGGCGAGCGTGTAGGCGCCGCTGCAGAAGCCCACCAGCCGGGCGCCGCGTGCGTGCGCCCGCCGGACGGCGTCCAGTACCGCTGGGCGGCGCGGCACGTCGATGTCCGGCCGGTTGGGCACGATCAGGGTGTCGGCGGTGTCGGCCGCCTCCAGCCCCGCTACTCCGGTGAGTGTGAAGAACCCGTCCCTCATGAGGATGCGGGGTTCGGGGGAACAGAGGGCGAAGTCGTACAGCTCGCGGCCGAGTTCGGGCCTGCGCAGTCCGAACACTTCGATCGCGCAGCTGAGTTCGAAGGGGTTCGAGTTCTCGTCGACGATCACGACGACCCGGTGGAGGCGAGACCGGGACTGCGCGGCCTCCTGCGAGACCTCCTGCGAGACCTCCTGCGAGGATTCTTGCGGCATGTGCGATTCCTAGCACTCACAGGGAGCGCGGCGCCAGGGACGACGATCAGGCCATGGCTACGAACGAACTGCACAAGCAGCAGGAACCCATCGCGCTCGCCGACGCCCTCGGCTCCTTCGACGCGCTGTGGAGCCCGCGCATCGTGACCCGCGTCAACGACTACGACGTACGCGTGGCCAAGGTCGCGGGCGAGCACGTCTGGCACGTCCACGAGGACACCGACGAGTTCTTCCAGGTACTCGGCGGCGAGCTGACGATCGCGCTGCGCGACGGCGGCGCGGAGGGTGCGGAGCGGGCTGTGGTGCTGCCCACCGGCTCGGTGTACGTCGTCCCGCGCGGCACCTGGCACAAGCCGTCGTCGGCGGGCGGCGCGTCGATTCTCGTGTTCGAGCCGACCGGCACGTCCACGGTGGGCGACAGCCACGACCCGGTCCCGGCCCACGTGGACGCGACGACGGGGCACGCGCTCTGACAACAACCGGCCCGTCCGGCGTTTGGGGACCGGAGGTGATCTTCAATAGGATCCGGCGATGATCACAAGAAAACGGCGGGCGGCCGGCGCGCTCGGCCTGCTCGTGGCCCTGGCCGCCGGGCTCGTCCCGGCCGGCCCCGCCGCCGCCGGCGAACCGGACTCGCGCGACTCCCCCAAGGTTGAACTCGTCCTCGACGTCAGCGGTTCCATGCGGGCCAGGGACATCGACGGCCAGTCCCGGATGGCCGCCGCCAAGCAGGCGTTCAACGACGTACTGGACGCCGTGCCGGACGAGGTGCTGCTCGGCATACGCACCCTCGGCGCCGACTACCCCGGCGACAACCGCAAGACCGGCTGCAAGGACACCAGGCAGCTGTACCCGGTCGGCCCGCTGGACAGGACCGAGGCGAAGACCGCCGTCGCCACGCTCGCACCGACCGGCTGGACGCCCATCGGCCCCGCCCTCCTCGGCGCGGCCAAGGACCTCGAAGGCGGTGACGGCACCCGCAGGATCGTGCTCATCACCGACGGCGAGGACACCTGCGGCCCGCTCGACCCGTGCGAGGTCGCACGCGAGATCGCGGCGAAGGGCACCCACCTGGTCGTCGATACGCTCGGCCTGGTCCCCAACGCCAAGATCCGCCAGCAGCTGACGTGCATCGCCGAGGCCACCGGCGGCACGTACACCGCCGTACAGCACACCGACGAACTCTCCGGCCGCGTCAAGCAGTTGGTGGACCGCGCCGCCGACCCCGTCGTCACCCCGGTGGCGACCGAGGGTGCGGACCGGTGCGTGGACGCGCCGCGGCTCAAGGCCGGTCTCTACACCGACCGCGAGAAGTTCTCCGAGCACCGCTGGTACCGGGTCGACGTACTGCCCGGCCAGGAACTGCGGGCCTCCGTCAGCGTCGGCGCCGACCGCGCCGTCGACCGCGACTACGGCGTACTCCTGCGGGCGGTGACCACGCACGGCAGGGAGATCGTGCGCGGCTCGGAGGCGGGTGACGGCCGTACGGACGTGATCTCGACCGGCCTGCGCTACCCCAAGGCCCCCCTGGACGACGACACCGCCGACGAGGTGAAGCCGGCGGCGGAGACCGTATGTCTCCAGGTCAGCAACTCCTTCTCCGCTCCCGCGTCCGTCAAGACGACGCCGGGCCTGCCCGTCGAGCTGACCATCGACGTGGTGGACGGCCCCGACGAGGCGTCGGATGTCGCGTCCTTCGGGCTCGGGCACGGGTGGTGGCTGCTCGGCGTACTCGCCCTGACCGGCCTGCTCGCCGGTCTCCTGTGGGGCTGGATCTCACGCTGGCGCTTCGCCGTATGGAGGACCAACTGATGCGTACGACGACACGTGTGCTGAGCGGTGTCGTGCTGGCGGGCGCCGCGCTCTTCGGTACGGCCGCTCCCGTCCTCGCGGACTCGACGCCCTCGCCGGGCGCGAGCCGGGACGGCGAGGAGGAGGCCGCGCCGACCGAGGCGGGCACCACCTTCCGTACGGCGACGAAGATCCGGCAGGACCAGCGGGCCACGGCCGGTGCGTCCACCGGTGACTACCTGTACTGGGTCTTCGACGCCGACGCCGGGCGTACCGCCACGGTGCGGGCCACGGTGAAGCTGCCGGAGGCCGCCGCCCGGCACGGCGCGGCCACCTGGCAGCTCGATGTCTACGACGGGCTGCGCCGGCGCCAGGCCTGCGTCCACGGCAGCCAGGCCAGGGCGGCCCCGCGGGACGCCGCCTCCGTCACGGTGTCCTGCACGCTGCGTACGGTCAGGGCCTGGGCGGAGCCGTGGGCCGACGACCCACTGCCGGGGAGCTACTACGTACGGCTGACGGTCGTCGACCTGCCGCAGGAGGACCTCGGCCTGCCGGTGGGCGCGGAGGTCGTGGCGACGACGAAGGACGCGGGCGGTTCGCGGGCGGTGGACGGCGCGCTGTCGGTTCCGCTGGTGCCGGGCGCGTCCGACGCGGAGGTGGCCGAGGCGGCCGGGGAGTCGTTCTCGTCGGGCTGGTGGTCGTCGCGCTGGCTCTGGACGGTGGGCGGGGGCGTCCTGGGGGCGGCCGCGGCCATCGCCGGGTACAACATGACGCGCGGCTCCGGCCGGCCCTCGCGGGTTCCGCCGGGCGTCTGAGCGCGCGGCGGGCAACGGACAGGCGGCCCTGTCCCGCTCCGGCGGGGCGGGGCCTGCCGCCGGACAGGGGTGGGACGTACGGCAGGTGGCGCACGGGACTTGTGGTGCGGCTGCCCGGTCAGCACCCTTGCCCCATGACCACATCCGCCCCTGGTCCGGTCCCCCCTCCGGTGGCAGCCCGGCCGGTCCGCTCGCGCCGGGCACTGGTGGCGGGGTCCGTCGGCAACTTCATCGAGTGGTACGAGTTCGGCGTCTACGGCTACTTCGCCACGATCATCGCCGCGCACTTCTTCACCCCTGAGGGCGGCAGCGACGTAGAGGGGCTCATCAAGACGTACGCGTCCTTCGCCCTGGCGTTCTTCTTCCGGCCCGTCGGGGCGGCGGTGTTCGGGCGGCTCGGTGACCGGATCGGCCGCCGGCCGGCGCTCATCCTGGTGATCTGTCTGATGACCGGCGCGACGGCGCTGATCGGTGTGCTGCCGACGTACGCCTCCATCGGCGCGGCCGCCCCGTGGCTGCTGACGCTGCTGCGGATCCTGCAAGGCCTTTCGGCGGGCGGGGAGTTCGGCGGCGCGGTGTCGGTCATGACGGAGTTCGCGCCGCCGGGCCGGCGGGGGCGGTACGGGGCGTGGCAGTCGTTCACGGTGGCGCTCGGTCTGCTCGCGGGCGCGGGCATGGCGGCGCTCCTCGCGACCGTACTGACCGAGTCGCAACTGAACGGATGGGGCTGGCGGGTGCCCTTCCTGCTGACGCTGCCGCTCGGGCTCGTCGCGCTGTGGCTGCGGCTGCGCCTGGACGAGACGCCGGCCTTCGCGTCGGCCGTCGTCGAGCGGAGCGAGCCCGTGCAGCCGCCGCCCGCCGGGGAGACGGTCACGGCCGTCGCGCTGGCCGCCGGGCGGCTCATGGGCTGGTCGGCGGCCGGTTACACCTTCCTGGTCGTACTCCCCTCGTACCTCCAGAGCACGCTGAACGCGACGTTCCAGCAGGCACTCGTCGCCACGGTCCTCGCCAACCTGGGGTTCGCGGCGTCGATCCTGCCGGCGGGCATGGTCAGTGACCGGATCGGGCGGCGGACCGTGATGCTGACCGGGGCGCTGCTGGTCGCCGTGCTCGCGCTGCCGCTGCTGAATCTGGTGCAGGACCCGGGCCAGTCGGCGTACGCGAAAGGGGCGGCGCTCTTCGGCGCCGGGGCCGCCGTCGGGCTGATGGCCGGGCCGGGGCCCGCGATGCTGGCCGAGATGTTCCCGACCACGGTGCGCTATACGGGACTCGGCCTGGCGTACGCGCTGTCCAACGCCGTGTTCTCGGGCTGCGCGGGGCTCATCATCACCGAAGTCGTCAAGCGGACCGGTGACGTCGACATCCCCGCCTATTACGCGGCGGCGACCTGCGCGGTGAGCGTCCTGGCGCTGCTGACGCTGCGCGGCGACGACCACAAGCGGGCGCTGCGGTGAGCGGCATGCGGGTCATCGGCCTGATGTCCGGCACGTCGCACGACGCCATCGACGCCGCTGCCGCCGACCTCACCCTCGACGGGGACACTCTGGTGCTCACGCCGCTGGGCCTGATCAGCGCGGGGTACGACGACGGTCTGCGGGCGGCGCTGGCCGAGGCGCTGCCGCCCGCCGGGACAACACTCGCCGCCGTGTGCCGGCTCGACACCCGCATCGGGCAGGCCTTCGCCGACGCCGCTGTCCGGGCCGACCGTGAACTGTGCGGTGGGCGTGCCGACTTGATCGCCTCGCACGGACAGACCGTCTACCACTGGGCCGAGGACGGCCGGGTGCACGGCACGCTCCAGATCGGTGAGCCGGCCTGGATCGCCGAGGCGACGGGCCGCGCGGTCGTATCGGGCTTCCGTACGCGCGATGTGGCCGCCGGGGGCCAGGGCGCGCCGCTGGTGAGCCTCGTCGATGTCCTGTGGCTGCGCGGGCGGCCGGGTGTCCCGGTGGCGCTGAATCTCGGGGGCATCGCGAATGTCACGGTGGCCGACGGTGGTTCGGGCGAGCCGCTGGCCTTCGACACGGGGCCCGCCAACGCGCTGATCGACGCGGCGGTGGCGGAGTCCGCGGGCGGCGGCGCGGCGTACTCCATGGACGTGGACGGCGCGCTCGCCGCGCGTGGCAGCGTCCATCGCCCGCTGCTGCGGCGGCTGCTGGACGAGCCGTACTACGCGAAGCCCGCGCCGAAGACAACGGGCAAGGAGCTGTTCCACCTGCCCTATCTGCGCGCCGCGCTCGCCGGTTTCGGGCCCCTGCCCGCCGAGGATGTCGTCGCCACGCTGACCCGGCTCACCGCGCGGACGGTGGCCGACGCCGTCCGGCCCTTCGGCGCGACGGAGGTGATCGCGTCCGGCGGTGGCACGCGCAATCCGGTCCTGATGGCGTTGCTGCGCGAGGAGCTCGGCGGCGTACCACTGCGGACGTCGGACGAGCTCGGGCTGCCGTCGGCCGCCAAGGAGGCGTACGCCTTCGCCGTTCTGGGCTGGCTGACCGCCCACGGCCTGCCCGGTACGGTCCCTTCGTGCACCGGCGCCCGCCGCCCGAGCGTCCTCGGCTCGGTCACGCCCGGCGGACCCGGCCTGCGCCTGCCGGAACCGGTGGCGACGGCGCCGACCCGGCTCACAGTTTCCGCCACGGGCAACACCGGCCCCTTTACCGGGCGTTGACCGCACCCGTACGCTCCCCGCCACCGCGTGATCACCAGTCGTACGGCAGACGGAGGGTGCACCACCATGAGACTTCTGAACAGACCCGCGCTTCTCGCGGTGGCGGGGGCACTCCTCGCCGCCTGCGCCATCGGCACCACACCGTCGGCCTCGGCGGCGACGGGGGCGCCGCACCCGGTGACCGTGAACGCCAAGGTGGTACCGGTCCAGCAGACGGGCCCGGCCGACAAGCGCTTCAATCTCGTCGTCCTCGGTGACGGCTACACCGCCGGAGACATGGCCGGCTTCCGTACCGATGTCGACAAGCACGTCAATGTGCTGTGGAGCATGGAACCGTTCGCCTCCTACCGTTCGTACATCAACGTCTGGGCGGTGGAAGTGCCGTCCGCCGAGTCGGGCGTCGACTGCGATCCCGGCCTGGACGCGCCGCGCCGTGACACCCCCCTGGACATGGGCTTCTGGGGTGGCTGCAACCCGGCCAGTGTGCAGCGGCTGTTGTCGATCGACTCGGCGGCGGCGACGGCTCTGGCCGACCTGATCCCCGGTTCGAAGAGTTCCAACCGGCAGATCGTCGGCCTCGCCAACAGCGCGACGTACGGTGGTGCGGGCGGCACCTTCGCGACCGCGTCCGGCGGCAACGCACTGTCCTCGCTCATCACCCCGCACGAGATCGGCCACTCGCTGGGCAAGCTCCAGGACGAGTACGACTACTACGCGCGCGGCGTCCCCGGCGGTACGTACGAGGGCGGCGAGCCGGCCTCCGCGCACCACACGCTGCTCACCGAGGAGCAGATGCGCTCCGAGCAGCGGAAGTGGTGGCGCTGGCTGGGCGAACGCAGCGACGCCGGCGGCGTCATCGGGCGCCACGAGGGCGGCATGTACCAGACGAAGGGGGTCTGGCGGCCGAGCAGGCACTCGATGATGAAGACGCTCGGTTACGCCTTCGACCAGGTGGAGCGGGAGGTGATGACGCAGGCCATCTCCGCCAAGGTGAACCTGGTGGAGGGCCACACCGCGAACAGCGCGGCGATCGGGGACGACCATACGGTGTGGGTCGACACGCTGCATCCGGTGGGAGGGGAACTCGTCACGGTGTGGCGGCTGGACGGGCGGAAGGTGGACGGCACGGAGGGCAGGCGCAGCCTGGACCTGCGGCGCCTCGGTCTCTCCGAGGGGCGGCGCCACACCCTCACGGCGACGGTCTTCGACCCGACTCCTTTCGTACGGGACCCGGAGATCCGCGCCTCTGCGGCGCTGACGCGCACCGTCACGTGGACGGTGGACCCGTCTCTCACGACCGAACCGTCCTCCATCCCGGTGGAGTTCACCGGCCACACCGGCACTGCCTCCCCGGTAGGTGCCGAATCGGTGGTGTACGCCGACACCACGCATCCCACGGGCCGCGCCCCACAGGTGCGGTGGACGCTGGACGGGCGGCCGGTCCACAACCCCGGCAACGACCGCGACCTCGACCTGGGCGCGCTGGCGCTGCGCGGCGGCAGCCACACCCTGAAGGCGCGTATCGCCGGTACGGACCGGACGCTGACGTGGAACGTCGACGCGGCGCCCGCGAAGGCGGCGTACGAGCTGTCCGATCCGGTGCGCACGG
This sequence comes from Streptomyces sp. ISL-99, assembly GCF_018614005.1. Lineage (NCBI taxonomy): Bacteria > Bacillati > Actinomycetota > Actinomycetes > Kitasatosporales > Streptomycetaceae > Streptomyces > Streptomyces sp. ISL-99. The sequence goes on along the minus strand of NZ_JAGGPC010000019.1, from coordinate 64,526 downwards.
TGCGGCGGCCGGGGAAGCCGGTGGAGTACGTCTATGACGGTCCGTTCACGATGAAGCTGACGGCCCGCGACGATCAGGCGGGTTACGTCGTCACGCAGTTCCGGGTCGACGGCGACGGCTGGTACACGTACTTCGGCTGGCCGACGGACGCGAACGCACCGTTCCGGTTCACCCCGGGCGGCACGGTCATCGACGACCTGGTCTACGGCAAGCTCGGCATGCCGCGTGTCGTGCCGTGGGACGACGCGACACCGGAGTACGGCTCGCACACGGTCGAGTACCGCACGATCGATTCGGCGGGCAACGCCGGCCCGGCAAAGTCGTTCCGCGCAACGCTGATCCCGCCGGGGGCGGGGGACGACGAGGGTTAGGGCGGGCGCGGTGCGGTGCGGGGAACGCTCTTGATCCCCGAGGTGACGGCCGGGAGGCCCACGCCTTCGTGTGCCTTCGTATCCAAGGGCAGCCAGGGGTTCGTACCACTGGATGTTCTGTTAATCTGCCCGCTCCTGGATGTTCGTCCACCCGTCCGTCTCCCCCAAGCGCCCAACGCCCGCCGGGTGCAGCGAGGTGTCTCGTCCGTGTACAGCATTCCGTTCTCCCCCGCAGAAGCCAGAGCCGCGCGCGCCCGGATGGGCCTGACCACGACTCAGGTCGCGCACTCCATGGCGGCATGCGGTGCCCCCACCCACCCCGACCTGATCGCCGCCTGGGAGCAGGGCACCCATGTGCCGTCGGAGCCGCAGCTCTTCGCGCTGGCCGATGTCCTGTGGTGCACCTCCACCACGCTGATGGGCATCGAACCGCGGACCCTCGCCGAGCACCGGCTGGCCCGGCTGCTGAGCGTGGAGCGGCTGGCGTACAGGATCGGCATGGACGCGGCCGACTACCGCGCTGCCGAGGCGGCTCAGCGGTGGGACGGGGATCCGCGCCAGACCAGGGCTCTGGTGGACGCCCTGGGGCTCTCGCTGCGGAAGCTGATCGGGATCATGGGCCGGGTCGACGAGCTGGCCGAGCATCTGCGGTCGGCCATCGAGGGGCGGTGGAAGGCGCATGTCGGCCCGGTGGCGGAGATCGTCTGTGTCGACGAGACCCTGGTGGGCGATGCGCTGCGCACGATGCACACGGAGTTCGCCGCGTTCTCCGAGCGCTACATGGGGCACTTGGTGGCGCGCAACGACGACGCCCGGCTCAAGGAGATCGCGGCCGAACGTGCCGCGTATCTGCGCCGGCTGGTCGACCACTTCTGGGAGCTGATCGGCGAGGCGGGCGACGTACCGCCGTTCGACACGGTGGGCCGCTGACCCCTGCGCCGTACGCCGGTACGCCCCGTACGCCCGTACGCCGGTTGGGGCCGGCGAGGGCCTGGACAGCCCTCCCGGCCGCAACCGATGGCGCGCCGCTCAGCGGGCAGTGGCGCCGATGCAGGGCTCCGCCGAGCCGTCCGGCTCCTCCATGTCGTCCCAGTCGATCTCCATGACCCTGCGGCGCGTGAAGACGTTGAAGAACAGATTCAGCGTGATGGCGGTGAGGCCGCCCAGCGTGATCCCGCTGTCGAGGACCGCCTGTACGTCGTCCGGCATCCGGTCGAAGAACGACGGAACCGTGGTGGGCAGCAGCGCGGCGCCGAGACTCACGGCCAGGATCAGTGCGTTGCGCTCCTCGCGCAGGTCCACCTTGCCCAGGATCTGGATGCCGACGGCGGCGACCATGCCGAACATCGAGATCGCCGCACCGCCGAGCACCGGATGGGGAATCGCGGCGACCAGACTGCCCGCCTTCGGCAGCAGCCCCAGGACAATCATGAAGACTCCGGCCGCGACGACGACGTACCGGCTCATGACCTTGGACATCCGCACCAGACCGATGTTCTCGGCGAACGCCACGTACGGGAACGAGTTGAGGACGCCTCCGAGAACGGTCGCGGCACCATCGGCACGCAGCGCCCTGGCGACGGTGTCCCCGTCGACCTTCTTCCGGGTGATCTCCCCGATGGCGTACACGTCGCCCGTGGTCTCCACCATCGTGATCAGCATGACGACGGTCATGGCGATGATCGGAAGGAGCTCGAACTTCGGCATGCCGTAGTGGAACGGTGTGCTGACCCCGAACCAGTCCGCCTGCGCCACCGCGCCGAAGTGCGCGTCGCCGAGGAGCCAGGCGACGGCCGTACCGCCGACCAGCCCCAGCAGCACGGCGAGACTGCTCAGGAACGGCTTGCCGACCCGGACCATCGCCAGGATGAAGAGGAGGGTGCCGAGCGCGTACGCGAGGTTCTTCGGATCGCCGTAGGCGGGGTCGCCCATCAAGTGCGAGCCGCCTGCCGCGTCCTGGAGGCCCACCGGGATGAGAGTGAGGCCGATGATGGTGAGAATCGTGCCGATGACGACCGGTGGGAAGTACTTCACCAGCTTGCTGAAGAACGGTGCGAAGAGGAACGTCGCTATGCCCGCCGTGATCACCGCGCCGTAGACGACGAGCAGTCCGGCGGTGCCGCCGCCCGCCCCCAGGCCGATGGCGATCATGGGAGAGACGGCGGTGAAGGTGACGCCCTGGACCAGAGGCAGCCTGGCGCCGATCTTCCAGACGCCGAGGGCCTGGATGATCGAGGCGACACCGCAGGTCAGCAGGTCCGCGTTGATCAGGTAGACGAGCTCCTGCCCGGACAGGCCCATGGCGTTGCCGAGGAGGATCGGGACGATCACGGCTGCCGCGTAGAACGCGAGGACGTGCTGGAAGCCGTAGAGGGTGAGCTTGGGTAGCGGGAGCATGTGGTCCACCGGGTGGACCGGCTGCCGGGTGACGTTCCGGGCGGACTGTCGGGCGGACTTTCGGGAGACTCGTGCCATCTCTGCCTTGCCTTCGCGCGAGGTAGGTGAATGAGAGAGGACCGCCGCCGTCGGGTCCCGGGTGACAGGAGGGGGAGGGCGGATCGGCTCGTACGGAAGCCGACGTCTGGCGGAGTTGCCGACACCACGTCGCCCTGAGCTAACATTGCGTCCTGGATTGGCAGGACTTCCTTCGATTGACACAGCAAAGCCCGGTTCACCCATGGGATCCGCAGGTGCTGTCGAATCGAAGCGCTCACCTTAGAGCAACCTCGCCGTTCCTCGCGAGTAACCGGCGCCCCGGCCGTACGTCCGGGCGCCGAACGGCTTCGCTTAGGCTCTCGGTGCCATGAGAAGCAACCCCCCGCGCCTGGAACCGAAGGCCGACAAGGACACCGTGCGCAGGCACAACCTGAGCCTCGTGCTGCGCGCCGTCCACGACGGGGGCGAGGCGACCCGCGCCGGGGTCGCGGCCCGGGTGGGGCTGACGCGGGCCGCCGTCTCCTCGCTGGTCGAGCAGTTGCTGGACAGCGGTTTCGTCACCGAGTCGGGAAAGACGTTCAGCGGGCAGGCGGGGCGGCCCGGCACCGTCCTGAAGGTGGCACGTACGGGCGTGGCGGGGCTGGGTGTCGAGGTCAACGTCGACTACGTGGCGGTGTGCGTGACCGACCTGTCGGGCGACGACCGGGTACGGCTCACCGAGCACACCGACAACCGTGGCGCCCGGCCGGGCGAAGTCCTGGCGCGCGCCGCCGCGATCACGTCGCGGGCGCTGGAGTCGGCGGCCGGGTTCGGCCTGCGGCCTGTCGGCGTACAGCTGGCGCTGCCCGGTCTGGTCTCCGGCGGTACGGTCCGCCAGGCGCCCAACCTGGGGTGGAACGGCGTCGCGGCCCAGGAACTCTTCGCACGGGCGCTGGCGGAACTGCTGCCGGGGCCAGGGACGCTGCCGGTCGGTTCGGACAACGAGGCGAATCTGGCGGCGCTGGCCGAGCTGTGGTTCGGCGGCCTCGGCCGGGAGCGTACGTTCCTCTACCTGAGCGGCGAGATCGGCGTCGGCGGCGCGCTGGTCCTGGGCGGCGAACTGCTGCGCGGCGCGCACGGTTTCGCCGGGGAGATCGGGCATGTGGTGGTGGACCCGGAGGGGCCCGAGTGCCGCTGCGGCTCGCGGGGCTGTCTGGAGCAGTACGCCGGCCAGCGGGCGGTGCTGCGGGCGGCGGGCATCGACGAGAACGCCGGGCTGCCGGGCGTGGCGGAGCTGGAGTCCCGGGCGCGTGCGGACGACGCGCGGGCCGTCGCGGCGATCCGGCAGGCCGGGGCCATGCTGGGGCTCGTCCTGTCCGGGGCGGTGAATCTCTTCGATCCGGACGCGGTGGTGCTGGGCGGGATCTACCGGACGCTGATGCCGTGGCTGTCGCCTCCCGCCGAGCGGGAGATGGAGCGCCGGGTGGTGTCCGGCCTGTGGCCGGGCGACAGCGGCCGGCTGCGCGCCTCGTCCCTGACGGGGGACGCGGCGCGCGGCGCGGCGGCGCTGGTCGTACGGGACGTACTGGCGGACCCGGCGGCGTACTGACGAACCGGGGCCGGCCCCCGCTATTGGCGTACGCCCAGCAGGTGGTCGAGCGCCAGTTGATCGAGCACCTCGAAGGCCATGCTCCGTTCGGCTGCCGCCGTGACGTCGAACTCCTCGTACGCGCCACGGTCGGCGAGCAGCGCCGCGAGGCCGTCGGCGGCGGTGGGGCGGGCGAGGTCGTCGAGGCGGGAGGCACGCAGCGCGTCCTGGACCGCCGGGTCGGCGCGGAAGGCGGCGGCCCGCTCCTTGAGGATGAGGTAGTTGCGCATACAGCCGGCGGCGGAGGCCCATACGCCGTCGGTGCCATCCGTACGTACGGGCTTGAAGTCGAAGTGGCGGGGCCCTTCGTAACCGGCCGTCTCCAGCAGGTCGACAAGCCAGAAGGCCTGGCGCAGGTCGCCGGCGCCGAAGCGGAAGTCCTGGTCGTACTTGATGCCGGTCTGGCCGTTGAGGTCGATGTGGAAGAGCTTGCCCGCCCACAGGGCCTGGGCGATGCCGTGCGGGAAGTTGAGGCCGGCCATCTGCTCGTGGCCGGTCTCGGGGTTCACGCCGACCAGTTCGGGGCGTTCCAGGCGCTCGATGAACGCGAGGGCGTGGCCGATGGTGGGCAGGAGGATGTCGCCGCGCGGCTCGTTGGGCTTGGGTTCGATGGCGAAGCGCAGGTCGTAGCCCTGCTCGGTGACGTACGCGCCGAGGAGGTCGAAGGCTTCCTTCATCCGGTCGAGGGCGACGCGCACGTCCTTCGCGGCCCCGGACTCCGCCCCCTCGCGGCCGCCCCAGGCGACGTAGGTGGTGGCCCCCAGTTCCACGGCGAGGTCGATGTTGCGGATGGTCTTGCGCAGGGCGTAGCGGCGTACGTCGCGGTCGTTGGCGGTGAAGGCGCCGTCCTTGAAGACGGGGTGGGTGAAGAGGTTGGTGGTCGCCATCGGCACCTTCATGCCGGTGGCGTCCAGCGCCTGGCGGAACCGCTTGACGCACGCCTCCCGCTCGGCGTCCGAGGAGCCGAAGGGGATGAGGTCGTCGTCGTGGAAGGTGACGCCGTGGGCGCCGAGGGCGGCGAGGCGCTGGACGGACTCGACCGGGTCCAGGGCCGGGCGGGTCGCCGTACCGAAGGGATCGACGCCCTGCCAGCCGACGGTCCACAGACCGAAGGTGAACTTGTCGTCCGGGGTGGGGGTGAAGCGCTCCGTCATGCGACTCATGTGACCGGCCTCCATTTGTTTGTTGACATGACTAATACTGCACGACCAATCTGTCCCACAGAAGCGAACCGAGGAAACGAGGGGTCCCATGCCGCCGAGCACCGTCGTCATCGGGGTGGACAGTTCCACGCAGTCCACGAAGGCGGCGTTCGTCGACGCCGCGACCGGCCGGCTGCTGGCCGTCGGGCGCGCGCCGCACGAGGTCACCGGCGAGGCGGGTGCGCGCGAGAGCGATCCGCAGGGGTGGTGGCAGGCGCTGGGCGAGGCGGTCGCCGCCGGACTGCGGGAGTCGGGGGTACGGGCGTCCGCCGTCAGCGGCATCGCGGTCGCGGGCCAGCAGCACGGCCTGGTCGTACTCGACGGCGCGGGGCGGCCGCTGCGTCCCGCCCTGCTGTGGAACGACACCCGTTCCGCTCCGCAGGCCGCCGCCCTCACCGCGGCGCTCGGCGGCCCCGCGGCGTGGACGGCACGTACGGGATCGGTCCCGGTCGCCTCCATGACGGCCGCGAAGTGGCAGTGGTTGCGCGAGAACGAGCCGTACGCCGCCGAGTCCGCCGCCGCCGTACGCCTGCCCCACGACTTCCTCACGGAACGGCTGGCCGGGGTGGCGGCGACCGACCCCGGCGACGCCTCGGGCACCTGCTGGTACTCCACCGCCACCGGTGCGTACGACGCGGAACTCCTCGGCCTGGTCGGCCTGGACGAGAAGCTGCTGCCGACCGTGGCCCCGACCGGCGCCACCCGCATCGGTTCCCTCACGCGCGCGGCGGCCGAGCGGCTCGGCCTGCCCGCCGGGATCGCCGTCGCGGCGGGTACGGGCGACAACATGGCCGCGGCGGTGGGGCTCGGCCTCGGCGGCGCCGGGCTGCTGGACCATCCGGTGCTCAGCCTGGGCACCTCCGGCACGGTGTTCGCGGCGACCCGCACCCGGCCGGCGTCGCCCGCGCTGGCCGGTTTCGCCGCCGCCGACGGCGGTTACCTGCCGCTCGCCTGCACCTTGAACTGCACCCTCGCCGTCGACAAAGTCGCGGCCCTCCTCGGCCTGGACCGCGACGACGCCGCTCCGGGCGGCGAGGCCGTGCTCCTCCCGTACCTCGACGGCGAACGCACTCCCGACCTCCCCGCCGCCTCCGGCCTCCTGACCGGCCTGCGCCACGACACCACGCCGCAGCAACTCCTGGGCGCCGCCTACGAGGGCGCGGCCGTGACCGTCCTGCGGGCCCTCGACGAGGTACTGCGCGCCTGCGGCCTCGACCCCGCCGACTCCCGGGTCGCCTCGCGCCCGCTGCGCCTGATCGGGGGCGGGGCGCGGGGACGCACCTGGGTGGAGACCGTACGCCGCCTCTCCGGCCGCCCGCTCCTGATCCCCAAGACCACCGAACTGGTCGCCCTCGGCGCGGCGGCCCTCGCCGCGGGGGCGGCGAGCGGGCAGGACGCGGTGGCGGTCGCCGCCGGATGGGGCGCCGGTTCCGGCACGGAAGTCCCGCCGATGGAACGCGACTTGGCCACGTGGGCCCGGGTCACGTCGGTACTCGACGACCTCACTGGGCGTTAGTCTGTCGAGTGACTTCGGCTGAACGCCGCGAACATCACGATCGACGGCGACTGCCGTCCGGACGCGGCGACGCTGCCCAGGATCGCCCACGAGTCCGTGGAGCGCCAGCGCCGGGCCGGCGCGTCGGTCGAGGTCACCGGACGCCGCGAGACGCGCGAGCGGGCGGTGGTCCGCCTGGTTCTGACGGCCACCGCGTCCCAGCACCCCGACGTCTGGACGACTTCCAGTGCTTCGTGCGCACAGTCCGCCCGGACACCGGCGCGGCTTCGTAGCGGCTCCTCCGAAGCGGCACCTCGCACCGGCAAACCGACTCTTCATAGGTGGATCTCATGGGACTCTTCGACAAGCTCACCGGAACCAAGCGCCCCGCCGACGGTGTCGCCCCTCGGTCCGCGGCTGAGGTCCACGCGGCTCTGCTCGGCCTCAATCGCCCTGATGTCCCGTACGTCATCAGGGACGGCCGAGAGGAGGGCGCCGACCTGGTGGCCGAGTGGCGCATCCTGGACCCGGCCTGGCAGACCTTCTTCGTCCGCAACCAGGTGAGCCGGGTGTTCCAGGTCCGTATGCGCCTGGTCCCGGAGAAGAACGAAGTCCGTTCCCTCGACCAGCAGTACGAGGTCACGTGGGCCGGCGACACCCCCAGGCTCGCCCTCGCGGCCGAGGCCCAACGCGGCCAGGTACATACGGTCTCCAAGAGCTGGACGCTCGGCCGCGGCGAAGACGGCGGTCTCGAAGCGACCGAGACGTTCACCTTCGACAGCTCTGACCTGAAGAACCCCCTACAGGACACCGTCCTGGGCGCGGGGTGGACCTGGCGCGGAGTCGTCACCGGCAAGCTGTGAACTCGGCGCCACCACACCCGCGAGGCAAGAGCCGCTGCTCAGGGGCCCTTCAGCTCCGCAAGTGCCTCAGCACGGACCGGACCGCGTGCTGCACGGCGTGGCGTGTCTGGCCGGTGTGGTCGATCGTCTCGAAACCGTGGTGGCCCAGCGGTACGTCGACCACCTCGACATTGGCCTCGCAGTCCTTGGCGGCGGTCAGGAACTCCTCGACCGTCGCCGCTATCTCCGGGAGTTCGAGCCCCACCCGGGTCAGTACGATCGGCAGGTGTCCCGCGGTACGCACCGCGGTCGCGGGACGGAACCGGGAAGTGGCAGGGCCCCAGCTCGGCAGCGGCGCGAGTATGGGATAGGTCGCCGCCACGCACCGCAGCCAGGGCGGGGGCGCCGCGAGCCAGTCGGCCGACAGCGGTCCGCCACCGGAGAAGTACCACAGCGCGACGCGGTCCCCGTCGACGCGCGGATCGGCTCGTACGAGCTCGACCGCTTCGGCGACATCCTCGGCAGCGCGCCCGTAGTCGGACAGGTCGTGCAGCCGGTGATCCAGCGTCACACCGACCGCTCCCAGACCGGCCACGTACTGGCCGTAGCCGACAAGGGCCGGCCAGTCACGCGGGGTCGGCCGCACACCGGCGGGGACAGGGCCGCCATGGACGAACACCACCGCCGGCCAGGGTTGTTCGGCATCAGGCAGGTGGAGATCGACGTTTCCCACCCTCTCCCGGGGCCGTTCCGGTACGTCCATGAGGAAGGGCCGGAGGTGTGCGGGCTGTTCGCCCACCGTCGGGGACAGTCGGTGGCCTTCTCCCGCGGCGGCCCGGAGCAGTACGTCGGCCAGTTCGCCGGGGGTGGAGAGCATCGGCCAGTGTCCGGTGTCGAGTTCGAAGAAACTCACCCGGGGGTCGGTGAGCGCCTGGAGGCGGGGGTCCCCGAGTCCCACCTGGAGCTCGACCATGGCGATGCCCGGCCCGTTGGCGGTGCACAGGACGCCGGTCACCGGCAGCTCGGAGCCCGCCCCGGACAGCCGCAGTGGCTGGGTGAGCGTGCCCACCGGCTGCGGTGCGGCGAGACGGGTCAGCCGTGCGAGCGCGTCTGCGGGGACGCCCGCGAGGCTGCCCCAGCGCTGCCACTCGTCGAGCGGCGGCGGGGGGACGCGCCAATCGTCCCCGGCCTGCCCTGCGGCCTGCCCGGCGTCCTCCCCGGACCGGTGCAGCAGCCGGTCGCGGACCGCCTGGTCGGGCACGAGCTTGAGCGCCGGGTCGCCGTCCTGGGGCAGGCCCGCGTCCAGGTGGACGATCCGGGCGATCCGCTCCGGGCGCCGGTCGGCAGCGCCGAGCACCGGGTGGATGCCGTAACCATGACCGGCCATCACCACCTGTGGCGCGTCCACATGGTCGATCAGCTGCACCACATCCTGGATATGCGTCTCCAGATCCGTGCCGGGTCCCGCCAGGTGGCGGTGCTCCCCCATGCCGGTGAGCGTCACCGGATACACCTCGGCCCCCGACTCCCGCAGCCGGGCGGCCACCTCCCGCCATATCCAGCCGCCGGTGTGGGTCTCCGAAACCAGTATGAATGCCGTCATCAACATCTCCTCGCACGCCTCGTAGGCCTCGTAAGCCTTGGTCAGGGGATCGGCCGCATTGGCCGTCCGCGCTCGCCGGTACGGTAGGAGCTCCCCCTGAGGGAGGTTCAAGCCTTGTCCCCTGACGGCATGTGGAGTATCGGAGAGCTCGCCGAGCATGCGGGCGTCACCGTCAAGACCGTCCGCTTCTACTCCGACCGCGGCCTGCTGCCCGAGGCCGTCCGCAGCGCCGGCGGCCACCGCCGGTACGGCCCCGGCGCACTGGACCGGCTGCGTACGATCCGCTCCCTGCGCAACCTCGGCCTGCCGGTCCCCGAGGTGGGCCGGATCCTCGACCGGGAGGACGCGCTGGAGGACGTCGTCGCGGGGCAGCTGCGGGAGGTCGGCTCGCGGCTGGCCGCCCTGCGCTGGCGGGAAGCCGCCCTCCAGTTGCTCCGGGACTGCGCCCCCGAGGAACGCGCCGAGCGGCTGCGCCTGATCGGCGCCGTGGCCGCCCCGCCCAGCACAGCCGCGCTGGCGCGCTTCTGGCGGCGCTGGCTGCCCCCGCGGCTTCCGGCCCGGGTGGCCGCCGCGGTCATCGAACAGGCAGTCCCACAGCCGCCGGTGGATCCGACCTCGGCCCAGGTACTGGCCTTCACCCGGCTGCACGCCTTCGTCTCCGGCGACTGCCCCGGCGGCGATCGCGGCCAGCCCGAGGCGCACCGGCCCGACAAGGGCTACCGCCCGGCCGTGCTCTACGACGGTCTCGGTGAGGCGTTCGCGCTGGCGGCGCCGCACCTGCGGGCACAGCGGGCACCGCACGAGGGCGAGGCACTCGACTGCTTCGTCTCCGCGTACGCCCGCTCACACGGCACGCGTGACACTCCCGCGTTCCGCCGCCGGCTCGGCGGCCAGCTCGCCGCGGACCCCCGTATCGACCTCTACTGGCAGCTCACCGCCGAAGTGACCACCCCGCCGTCCGGCCCGCCGGAACCGACCGCCGGGGCCGCCCACGACTGGCTCCTCGCCGCCCTGGACGCCCAGGTCGCCCGTACGGCCGTCTGAACGGGGTGGTTTCACCCTGTGTCCGGCCCGGTTCAGACCTTGCGGGCCACACCCGCGTACCCGGGGATCGGGTCGTCGCCCGCGACCGGGACCACTTCTCCGAGCTCCGGTCGCCAGTCTGCGGCCAGCGAGACGCCCGGCTCGACGAGCTCGAAGTCGTTGAAGAACTCGGCGAACTCCGCGCGGGAACGCGGCCGCAGGGTGAGCCCCTTGGCGGCGTACAGCTCCGACGCCTTCGCCGCGCCCGCCGGGTCGAAGTCCCCGGTGACGTGGGACAGGACCAGGTAACTGCCGGACGCCAGCCGGTCCATGAGGCGGTTCACCAGCGCGTGCGCACCGTCCTCGTCACCCACGAAGTGCAGCAGCGCGACAAGCGACAGCGCGACCGGCTTCGTGAAGTCGAGCGTCTTGCCCGCCCGCTCCAGGATGAGGTCGGGTTCGCGGGCGTCCGCCTGGATGTACTCGGTGGCGCCCTGCGGCGTGGAGCGCAGCAGCGCCTCCGCGTGGGCGAGCACGATCGGGTCGTTGTCGCAGTAGACGATGCGCGCCTCGGGGGTGGTCCGCTGAGCGATCTGGTGCAGGTTCGGCTCGGTCGGTATGCCCGTACCGATGTCGAGGAACTGACGTACGCCGTTCTCCGCGAGCCAGCGAGTGGCACGGTGCATGAACGCCCGGTTGACCCGCGCCATGTCACGGCCCCGCGAGTCGAGGGTGAGGAGCTGGCGTGCCATCTCCTCGTCGACCGGGTAGTTGTCCTTGCCGCCCAGGAACCAGTCGTACATGCGCGCGGGGTGCGGCTTGCTGGTGTCGATCTCGACGGCAGTGTGGTCTTGCCCAGTCATACGGCGCTCCGTGGTCAGCGGGGGTGAGTGGTGAACGGTGAACGGTGGGAAGTGTGGCGGATCAGGTGAGCAGGAAGTCGGCCTGGCCGGCCTTCGCTCCCTGGATGAACGCGGCGATCTCGCCAGGGGTGTAGATCAGCGCGGGGCCCTCGGGGTCGGCGGACTGGCGGACGGCGACCCTGCCGTCGGCCAGCTTCATGGCTTCGACGCAGTTGCCGCCGTTGCCGCCGCTCCACGGCTTGTACCAGCCCTCCGCGGGCAGGTCGTTGGCGGGCATGCCGTTGTATATCCGGTCCATCTCACAGCTCCTTGCGGAGATTCCTGAGGATCTCCTTTGTGCGTTGTGCAGTCGCGGCCTGAGCCGCCATGCGGTCCATGACTTCGAGGTAGGCAGCCACCTCGGGGCGCGCGTCGAGATAGACCGCGCCGGTCAGGTACTCGCTGTAGACCATGTCCGGCAGTTCCGGTACGGCGAAGCGGAAGAGGACGAACGGGCCGTAGGTGCCGGGATGGTGTCCCGTGGCGAACTCGGCGATCTGCAAGGTGACATTGGGCATTTCGACGGCCTCCAGGAGGCGGTCGATCTGCTCCCCCAGCACATCCGGCCTGCCGACCGGCCGGCGCAGCACCGTCTCGTCCATGACGACCCACAGCTTCGGGGCGTCGGCGCGGGTGAGGAGGCTCTGACGCTCCATGCGCAGGGCCACATGCCGCTCGATGGCGTCGGCGGCACCGGGGCCGGCCTGCCCGACGGCTCCGCCGCGCAGGATGGCGCGGGCGTAGCTCTCGGTCTGCAGGAGGCCCGGGACGAACTGCGGCTCGTACGCCCTGATGAGCGACGCGGCGCCCTCCAGGCTGACGTACATGCTGAACCAGTCGGGCAGGGTGCCGTGGAACCGCTGCCACCAGCCGGGCCTGTTCGCCTCCTCGGCCAGCTCGACGAAGGAATCGATGTCCTGCGGGGAATGCCCGTACGCCTGCAGCAGGAGCTGCACGTAAGGGATTTTCAGCCCGACCTCGGCCGTCTCCATCCTGCGGATGGTGGCCGGGGTGACGCGGAGCACCCTGGCGGCCGCTTCGCGCGTCATGCCTGCCCTTTCGCGCAGTTCCAGCAGGCGCTTCCCGAGAACGACCTGGCCCACTGTCGGGGCGGACCGCGGTTCACTCACTTCAGACCTCCCCGTGGCTGTTGCGAGCAGTGTGCCACGCGGTTGCAGTCAAAGAAGCGACACTCTGCAATTTTCATAGTGGCCCTTGCCAAGTGCCGCGTTGGGGTGGAGAGTTGCGCGGTGAACCAGTTCACGCGGATGCCGTGCGCTGCCACCGGAGGGAGGCAGTTGCCGGCGCTGCCCCCCACCGTGAGGAAACGCTCGTGGCACCAGGCACTGCGCTCGTCCCCCAGCTCATGGACCGCTGCCGGGGAACGGCCGTACGCCGGTACGGGTTCGAATTGCCCGCCCGCGCTGAATTTGTGTCCTCGGCACGGCATCTGACCGGGCAACAGCTCGCGCGGTGGGGCGTCGACGAGGACACCTGTGACACGGCGGCTCTGATCGTCTCCGAACTGTTCACCAATGCCGTACTGCACACCGCGAGCGAGCAGGTCGTGTGTGAACTGCGCGACAGCGACGGTCGCCTGCGTGTCGCCGTGAAGGACCAGGGGCTGGAGCCCACCGGGCCGCGGCTGCGTCAGGCCGGCGACGAGGAACACGGGCGCGGGCTGCAGCTCGTCGACACCCTGAGCAGCTTCTGGGGAACGCGCGATGCGACGGACGGTCCGGGGCGCATCGTCTGGGCGGAGCTTCCTTGCTGAGGTCCGTGATGACCAGCCTGCCGGCCGGCCGGCTGTCGCGCGCGCGTCGCCACGAGGCGGGCGCGCAGAGCCGTGCGTACGGCGGCCCCCAGAAGGGCCCGCAGCACGGCGCGCACAACGGCGAGTACAACGGCGAGCAGGGCGGCGAACGGAACGGCGGGCGGAACACCGGACGGGTGCGCCTGCCCGTGCCGCCGGGTCTTTCCACACCGCTCGGCTGCGACGCCGTGGGGCTTCCCGCGCGGCACGGGTTCCGGATGATGGCCCACCTGTCCCGGCCCGGATGCGTCTTCGCCGACGCCGACTGGTGGTGGTGGCTCGTGCCTGCCGAGTCGGACCTCGGGCTCATGTGGCCGCAGCCCGCCCGTTACGTTCCCGGAGCGTACGTACCCGCGACACGTCCGCGCCTGATCCACACGCCGGAGGGCGGCGCACCGTACACGCCGCCGATTCCGCTCTACCTGATGGTCTGCCGGGTCGCGGGCACCGCTCCGGCGTGGTCCACTGTGCCGCATCAGGGGTCCTGACCACCTCCGCGCAAGAGACTGTTCGCGCTTCGCACCCTGGACAGCGCATGCCGTGCCGCGAGTCAATTCCCTGAGTGCCGGACTGGCATGTCCATGCGCATGCCCATGCTCAGGGGAGGAATCTCCGCGCCATGAACAGACCCACGTTACGCAGACACGCCCTGCACGCCCTGCACGCCCTGACCGCCGTCGCCGTCGCGATCGGAACGGTTCTCGCCGCCGGACCGCCCTCCACCGCACGGCCCACGCCCTCGCCCGCGCCCACCGAGCCGGGCAGAACGTCCGTCGTCACCTGGGCCGCCAGCACGGACCGGCTGTCCACCGCCGGCGCCGCCCCGGAGCGCACGTACCGGCTCGTCGTGCACACCAGCGCGGGCGGCAGCGGGCTGCGGATCCGGCTCTCCAACGCCTTCGGCACCCAGCCGGTGACCTTCGGCCGCGCGTACGCCGGACTGCGGGCCACCGGCGCCGCGCTGGTGCCGGGCACCAACCGGCCGCTGACCTTCGCCGGATCGCCCTCGGTGACCGTGCCGCCCGGCGGCTCGGTCTACAGCGACCCGCTGCCCGGCACGGTGCGGCCACGGTCCGACCTGGCCGTCAGCCTGTACGTACGCAGCGCGGGCGGCGCCGCGACGGGTCACAAGATGGCCCTGCAGACGTCGTACATCGCGCCCGTCGGCGACCACGCCGCCGACGACTCCGCCACGCCCTTCACCCGGCGGATCACCTCGTGGTTCTACCTCGACGCCGTCACCGTGGGCGCCCGGCGCGGCACGGGCGCCGTGGCGACGCTCGGCGACTCGATCACCGACGGCGCGATCTCCACCCGCGACACCAACCGCCGCTGGCCGGATTTCCTGGCCCGCAGACTGGACGCCGATCCCGGCTCGCGCGTCAAGGGCGTCGCCAACGAGGGGATCTCGGGCAACAAGGTCCTCAAGGACGGTTCCGGCGAGAGCGCGCTGAAGCGGCTCGACCGGGACGTGCTCTCGCAGCACGGCGTGCGCACCGTGGTGCTGCTCGAAGGGGTCAACGACATCAAGGGCGTCCCGGCGCCGACAGCCGCCGAACTGGTCGCCGGTTACCGGCAGATCATCGACAGGTCGCACGCCGCGGGCGTGTGCGTCGTCGGGGCGACGGTCATGCCGTACGAGGGCTGGCGGGAGTGGACGCCGGCCGGAGAGGCCGTACGGCAGGAGGTCAATGCCTTCATCCGCGGCAGCGGCGCGTTCGACGCCGTCGTCGATTTCGACCGGGCGGTCATGGACCCGGCCGCGCCGTCCCGGCTTCTTCCGGCGTACAACAGCGGCGATCACCTCCACCCCAACGATCTCGGGATGCGCACGATGGCGGACACCGTCGACCTGAAGAGCCTGCGCTGTCCGAGGCGTTGACGGACCGGCGGTTGAGGCCGTTCGCGCGGGGGGAGGGTCGTGATCATGGCACAGACCCTCGCCCCTGCGCGGCGCCCCGTCCGGCAGCTGTTCGCGGCCTCCGTCGGCAACGCCGTCGAGTGGTACGACTGGTACGCGTACACCTTCCTCGCGACCTATATCGCCGGGCAGATATTCCCCAAGGGCTCCGGCAATTCCCTCGTCCCCCTGCTCTCCACCTTCGCCGTCTTCGCCGTCGGCTTCTTCATGCGGCCGGTCGGCGGCCTGCTGATGGGCGCCGTCGCGGACCGGCACGGGCGTCGTGCCGCGCTCACCCTCACCATCCTCCTGATGGGCGGCAGCAGCCTGCTGGTCGGTCTGACCCCGACGTACGCCTCCGCGGGTGTCCTCGCTCCTGTGGTGCTGGTCACCGCGCGCCTGCTCCAGGGACTGTCCGTCGGCGGCGAGTTCGCGGCCTCGACCACGTTCCTCGTCGAGTCCGCCGGGCCGGGCAGGCGCGGTCTCTTCTCCAGCTTCCAGTACGTCTCCACGACCACGGGCCAGCTCGCCGCGTCCGGGATCGCCGCCGCGCTCGTGGCGGGCCTCAGCGAAGGGGCGATGGAGGGGTGGGGGTGGCGCGTTCCGTTCGTCGTGGGAGCGGCCCTGAGTCTCGTCGGGTTCTGGATCCGGCGCGGAGCCCAGGAGACCCTCGCCACCGAGCACGCGCACAAGCCGCGCCCCGGTCTCTTCGACGCCCTGCGGCACCACCCGCGCCAGTCGCTGCTGATCTGCGGCATCACGGCGGGCGGCACCATCGCGTACTACACCTGGACGTCCTATCTGCCGACGTACGCCGAACTGAACGCGGGCATCGCGAAGTCCGACGCGCTGCTCGCGGGCACCATCTCACTGGCCTTCTTCGCGCTGCTCCAGCCGGTCGGCGGGCTGCTGTCCGACCGTTACGGCCGCAAGCCGCTGCTGCTGTTCTTCGGCATCGGCTTCGCGCTGCTGAGCGTGCCCCTGCTGCGCGCCGTCAACGGTTCCTTCACGTCGCTCCTGCTCGTGCAGTGCGCGGGAATGGTCCTGCTCACCGGCTTCACGTCGATCTCGGCGGCGGTCAACGCGGAGATCTTCCCGGCCAGGGTCCGCGCGGCCGGCATCGGTTTCCCGTACTCCCTCACGGTCGCGCTCTTCGGCGGTACGGCGCCCTATGTGGGCACGCTGTTCAAGGAGCTGGGCCGGCCCGGACTGTTCCCGTGGTACGTCGCCGCGCTGTGCCTGGTGTCCACGGCGGTGTACTTCCGGCTTCCCGAGAGCGCGCACAACGAGCTGGACCGCTGACCCGGGCAACGGTCCTGGGTGCTCCTCAGAGCGAACGCAGCGCCTCCCGGGCACGCTTCACCAGTCCGTCGGCGCTGCACTTCTCGGCGAGGACCAGGCCGCGGCTCAGCTCGCCCGCGGACCGCGCGGCGATGCCGTACTCGACCCGCGCCACGGCGTGCTCGTACGCACAGGGTGACCCTTCGAGGCAGGCGACCGCCTTGGCGAGCAGCTCCACTGCCCGTTCTCCCTCCTCCAGGGCCGCCGCACAGCGCAGTGACTCGCCGATGGCGGTGTCCGTACCGAAGCGCTCCGCGCGGTCCCGTACGTAGGCGGCGAGGGCGGCGGCGCGGTCGGGGTCGTCGGCGGCCACCGCGCGGGCGAGATCGCTCGCCCAGGGCGCCATGACACCGTTGTGCCGACCGCGCGAGGTCAACGCCTCTCCCGCCGCTTCGAGTTCGGCGACGGCTTCCTTGGTGCGGCCCTGTGCGAGCAGCAGCCTTCCGCGTACGCACTGGGCGTCGGGAATGACGATCGACGACGGGTACGGCGGAGCGAAAGCGTGGCGTTCGGCCGCCTCCTGGGCGGCGTCGACCCTGCCCCGCGCGAGCAGCGTGTCGATGAGCATGCAGGCGGCGTCCCAGTGCATCGGCAGGCCGTTGCCGACGCGCTCGGCGAGGCGCAGACTCTCGCGCAGACACATCTCGGCCTGGGCGAGCCGGCCGCGCCTGCGCTGGAGGTAGCCGACGAGGGCGTTGGCGAAGGCCAGATGGCCGCCGCTCCAGCCGGAGATCTCGAAGGCGCGCAGTGCCTCGTCGAAGAGGCTCTCGGCCTGGTCGAGCCGGTCCGCGAAGGCGTACGTGAGGCCGAGCAGCGCCGGGGGGCTCGAAACCCCAGGCGGTGTTGGTCCAGCCGAGGCCCGGTGCGAGCATGCCGTCGAGCAGGGCGCGGTCGCAGATCTGGACGATCTCCTCCGCGTTCTCCCCGCGTGCGGTGCCGTCGAAGGCTCTCAGTATGAGCAGCACGCGTTCGGAGTTGTCGCGGCCCTGGAGATTTTCGGTCATCTCGGCGAGGCGCCGGGAGCGTCCTGGGCCGTCGTCCTCGGCCGCCTGTACGCCCTCCCACAGGAAGTGCACGGCCTGGAGACGCATCCTGGCGGGGCCGGGGCCGGTCCTGGCGACCTCGGCGGCCACGACCTGGGCCGCTTCCCGCGTCTGGTTGTTGTGCGTGAGCGCCTGGGACAGCCGGAAGACCGCGTCCACACGCTGACCGGCGTCCAGGCCCGGCATGCCCAGGGCCGTCCGCAGGTGGCCCACGGTGGTGGCGGGCGAGGTCAGCAGCGTGGCGCAGCCCAGTTCGTACAGCACCTTGGCATGTTCTTCCGGCAGCGGAGGCTCTTCGAGGGCGCGCTCCAGACAGCGCCTGGCGGCGTCCGGAGCGCCGACGGCGAGGTGCTCGGAGGCGGCCTCGCGGAGCTGGGCGACCAGCTCCGGGTCGTCGTCCGGGTGGACTTCGAGGAGGTGCCTCGCGGCAGCCGCCGCGCCCCGGCCCGCCCGGGTGACCGCCCAGGCGGCCAGGCCGTGCATGGCCGTGCGGGTGGCGGGCGGAATGGCGCGGTAGACGGCGCCCGCGATGAGCGGGTGGACGAACTCCATCGGGTCCGTACCGGTGAGAATGCGGGCCGTGCGCAGCCGTTCGGCGCAGTCGGCGGCCCGGGCACCGGCGAGGCCGGCGAGCGACGCGGCCAGGTCCAGCGAGATCTCCGTGCCGAGGATGGCGGCGGCCCAGGCGAACCTGGTGGTGTCGGTGCCCAGTTCTTCGAGCCGGGCGATCAGGCCGGTGCCGCGGGCGGCGGCACCGAGGGCGCGCAGGGCGCCCGCGGAGCCCTCGACCGGGTCCAGGCGTTCGTCGCTCACCTTGGCGACGAGCTCCACGGTCTCGTACAGGTTGCCGCCGGTGACCGCCCACACCTCACGGCAGAACGGATCGTCCGCGTGCTCGCCCAGGGCGGCGCGTGCGAGGCTCGCCACCGCCTCGGCGCTGAGCGCCCGCAGGGTGACGCACTGCCGGGCGACGGCCTCCATCGCCCGGATGAACTCCGCGGTGTCACCGGTGGGTTCCTCGGTGCGGTACGCGATGACGACGAGCACGGGAAGGTCGTCGCGCTGGACGAAGGACGCCAGCCAGCCGAGGGTCTCCAGGTCGGCCCAGTGGGCGTCGTCGACGAGCAGGACCAGCGGCCGGTGCACGGTCGCCAGGCGCAGGAGCAGGGCGTCCAGGCCGTCCCGGACACCCTGGGGGTCGGCCCTCCCACCGGCCGGCGCCACGCCGAGCGCGGGGCCGATGATGTCGTAGCCGTCACCGAGCAGGTCCCTGGCGTCCACCGCGCCGGGCAGCGCGAGTGCGGGCTGCAGGAGTTGCCGTACGACATGGAAGGGGACGGAGGTGACGGTCTCGCCGGCGCGCGCGGACCACACGGTGCACCGTCCGGCGGCGAGTCGCCGGACCTCGGCCAGCAACGCGGTCTTGCCCAGGCCCGCCTCACCACTGCAGACGAGAACTCCACCGGCAGGCACGTCGGCGCAGAGCGCGTCGACGGCGCGTGCGGCGGCAGCGAGTTCAGTCTCGCGCTCCAGCAGCGGGACGGTGACCGGGAGCTCCGGGCCGGACACCATCATCCCTCCCCAAACCGTGGCGGACCTCGAGCGTAGCCCGGCAGCGCTGTCGGTGGAATCGTTCCGCGCACTTCGGTCCGGTACGAGTGAACGACCGTTACCCGGCATTTCGTCACTGGCCGCCCCCGGCTTGCGGACTCCGGGGCTCCGGTCAACACGCGCGCGGTCGGGGTCGTATACAACCGCCGGAGCGGCCCGCCGCGCAGTCGGACACAGCAGGCCGTGGCAGGTGTCGTGTCAGGCGCGGTGGAGCGGTTCGCGTGACGCGCGTTCCCCATCGCTCGGAGCGGAAGCCTGCGCGGGCGCGGACTGAACGGCGACGGCGGCCGCGAAGCCGTCGGGGGCCACCACATCGCTGACGAGCCAGCCCGCCGGATGGTTCGCCGCCGCCGGGCCGGTGCCGAGGTAGTCGAGCGAGAGTCCGCGGGCGAGGCCGAGGCCGAGCCCCTTGAGGTACGCCTCCTTGCGCGCCCAGACCCGCGCGAAGGCCGCGGCCCGCCCGGCCTCGGGCAGGGCCAGGAGCTCGGCGGTCTCTCGCGGATGCAACTCCCCCGCCACCTCCCGCACCACGCCGGGCCTGGGGACCGCCTCCACGTCCACCCCCACGGGCACCGCCGCACAGGCGATCAGTGCCACGCTCCCGCTGTGCGACAGCGAGAAGTGCACCGGGCCGTCCGCCGTGGCGGGCCGCCCGTGCGGCCCGCCGCAGGACGCGCACGGCTCCCGGTGGATGCGCACCGCTGCCGGTTCGATTCCCAGGCAGGCTCCCAGCATCGACCTGAGCGCCACATGGGCGGTGACGTAAGACCTGCGGTCGGCCTCGCGGACGAACGACGCCGCGCGCTTCTTCTCGCCGTCGTCGAGTACGCCGACGGCGAGCCGCGCCGCGACGTCCCCCTGCCGCTCGGCGTCCACACTCCACAGCACGGGCGCCGCGCCGCCGCCTTCGGCGCGCGGCGGCCACACCACGGAAGCGGACGCTCCGAGAACCGGGGTCGTGGGCGCGTACATCACGGTTGCGTTCACCGGCCGAGCATAGGCAGTACGCACCGGAATTCCGAAGCGGGTCGGCCGGACGACGGCCATGGCCGAAGTCCGGGTGCCGGGCCGATGTCAGGCCGCAGTCACCGGCGCGGCCCCCGCACCCGCCCCGGCATCACGCTTGCCCCGGCGTGCCGTCAGCGGCACCAGTGAGATGGCCGCCGCCCCGCAGAGCCCGGCCACCGCGAAGGCGGTGAACCCCCAGTCCTGCATGCCGTTCGCCACCAGGGCGCCCCCCACCGACGGACCGACGACCGCGCCGAGCCGGCCGACGCCGGTGACCCAGCCGAGGCCGGTGGCACGCTGGCCGGGCGCGTAGACGGTGTTGGTGGCGGCGTAGACCATCACCTGGGCGCTGAACAGCCAGACGCCGGTGATGAAGACGACGCCGTACATCAGAGCCAGTCCCAGTTGCTGCCCCATCAACAGCGCGCCGACGGCGGTGAGTACGAACCACAGCGCGGAGACGCGCACCGCGCCGAAGCGGTCGGCGGTGCGTCCGGCGATCAGCATGCCGACGATGCCGCCCGCGTTGATCACCATCAGGAAGCTGATGGAGGAGGTGAGGCCGTAGCCGGAGGCGCGCATCAACTGCGGGAGCCAGGTGCTCACTCCGTACACGAGAAGCAGCCCGCAGAAGGACGCCACCCACAGCAGCGGAGTCGCCCACCGGCAGCCGGGTGCGAACAGGGCGAGCACCGTGTCCCAGCGGCCCTTCGCGCCTGCGGCCGGCGCCTGGGCAGGCTCGGGGGGCTCCAGTCCGTACCGTGCGGCGATCGCGGCGGCCTCGGCCCGGCGGCCTCGGGCGAGCAGTACGCCGGGCGACTCGGGCAGGTAGCGGAGGACGAGCGGTACGGCGACGAGCGCGGGGGCGACACCCGCCCAGAACACCCAGCGCCAGCCGAACGCCGGGGCCAGGGACAGCCCGAGGCCGGTCGCCACCATGCCGCCCGCGTGGTACGAGGTCATCAGCAGCCCGGTCGCGAGGGCCACCCGGCCGCGCGGGGCGAACTCCATGACCATCGCCAGGCAGGTCGGCATCAGCCCGCCGAGCCCGAGGCCCGCGGCGAAGCGCCCCGCGCCGAAGAACGCCGGACCTTCGGCGAGCGCGCAGAGCGCGGAGCCGAGCGAGAAGAGGATCACGGACCAGATCACGACGGGCCGCCGGCCCAGCCAGTCGGTGAGATTCCCGGCGGCCAGCGCACCGAGCAGCATGCCGAAGGTGGTCCAGCTGCCGATGGTGCCTGCGCTGGCGGGGGTGAGCCCCAGGCCCTCGTCGTCGAGCATGTGCGGCATGACGGCGCCGTAGATGTTGACGTCCATGCCGTCGAAGAAGACGACCAGCCAGCACAGGCCGAGTACGAGCGCCACGGGGCGCAGGGATCTCTTGGGCACGGGGGAACCTTCGCGTCGAGGTGTACGAGCGAGCGTTCCGCCACGCCTGGAGGCCGCGTTCGCCCAGTGAACTAATGTTCGTGATCGGCTCGCCCGCAGTTTCCGCCCGCCCTCCGCGCATGTCAATGGGTCAGCGCTCAGCCGCGCGCTCAGTAGGCACCTCGTACACCCGCCGGACGCTCGTGCCGAGGCGCGACAGGTCCGCGCCGTACACGTGCAGGGAGATCGCCACGTCCGTTCCCGCGTTCCACACGCGGTGAATGTCCCCGGGCGGCGCGAAGCCGCACACCGTCCCCCGCGGGTTGACGACGTCCCGCGTGGCGACCAGCCGCGCCGCCGTGCCGTCGCGGGACGGGACGAGCCGGTAGCGCCGCTCGTGTTCGGCGCCCGCGTGGACGCCGGTCGTGCACCACGCCACATGGTCGTGCACGGGGGTGCGCTGGCCGGGCAGCCAGACGAGCGCGACCACGGAGAAACTTCCGTCGGGTTCCGCGTGCAGGAGGTGCTGGCGGTAGCGCTCCGGATCGCTCGCGCGCTGCCCGGCGGTGAGCAGGTCGTCGGCGCCCAGATGCGGCGCGAGCCGCTCGCCGACGAGGTGCGCCGTCGGCTCGGGCGGCAGGCCGAGCGCGACGGCCTCACGGACTTCGGAGATGAATACGGCGAGACGCGTCGTCGTGCGCCCATCCATGGCTGCGGTCGAAGTGGTCATACGGGCAAGCCTTGCGCCGCCCGGCCGGCGACGTCCAAGGAGCGTTTGTGCGGTACCGCCCAAGGTCCGCTTATGAGTTGGACGCGGGCCCCTCGAACGCCGTCAGCAGCCGATCTTGTTCGCCGCGACCGTCCTGAGCTCTCCGAGCACCAGCGCCGTGGCCGGTATCCGCAGATGCTCACGCAGCACGTACGCCGAGATGCGCCGCCGGGACGCCGGCTGCAACGCACGCCCCGCCACCTTCGGGTGGCGGAGGAAGTTGAGCACCAGACCCGGCATCATCGCTGCGCCGAGCCCTTCCGCGACAAGGCTCTGCACCACAAGGTTGTCGTCGGTGGTGAAGGCGATGTCGGGCGCGAAGCCCTGTTCGGCGCACTCGTGCAGGAAGTTGACGCGGCAGCGCGGACAGCCCGCGATCCAGCGTTCGTCCGCGAGGTCCGCCAGCCGAACGGCACGGCGCCGCGCGAGCGGGTGCCCGGCCGGCAGCAGGACCAGTAACTGGTCCTCCATCAAGGGGACTTCCAGCACTTCCTCGGGCACGTCCTCGTGCGACCCCGGATAGGTGAAGGCGAGCGTGATGTCGCATTCCCCGCGCACCAGGCGCCGCAGCGACTCGGGCGGCTCGTCCTCCAGGAGCTCCACTCCCACCCCCGGGTGACCGGCGGCCAGCAGGGCCATGGCCTCGGGGACGAGGGTCGCGTTGGCGCTGGGGAAGGCGCAGACGCGCACCCGTCCCGCGCGCAGCCGGGTGAGGGAGTTCATCTGCTGCCGGGCGGCGGACATGTCGTCGAGGATGACGGCCGCGTGCCGCGCCAGCGTCTCCCCGGCCTCGGTGAGCCGCAGACCGCGGCCGACGCGGGTGAACAGGGGCGTACCGACGTCGCGTTCGAGCGCCTTCATCTGCTGGGTGATCGCGGGCTGCGTGTATCCCAGGACGCGGGCGGCGGCGGAGTACGAGCCGGTCCTGACCACTTCCTGGAAGGACTTGATGTGCCGCGTATCGAACACCCGTGAAGCATAAGCGGATTTTTGGATGTACGAACATCACCAATTCAGCCGTGATGGACGCCCCGTCGGCAGCAGAGCCCCGGATCCGGCCGGGAGACGGCTGACGCCGCGCTCCCGGCCGGCCGCTACGGCGGTACGGGCCGCTACGGCGTACGGAACTCGTAGAAGCCGCGGCCGAACGTGGCCGCCACCAGGCGGTGGTTCCTGGCGTCGTAGTCGAGGTCGTCCACCGGCACCAGCGGCATCCCGCCGCCGAGCCGGCGCCAGCCGCGCGAACCGTTGCGGATGAAGACGCCCTGGTCGGTGGCCGCGTAGAGCCTGCCGCCGCCCGCCAGGACCACATCGTTCACCGGGGCCTGCGGGAGGTTGCCGGACAGGTCGGTCCAGCTCGCGCCCGCGTCGGTCGTGCGCAGCAGGTGCGGCTGGGCCTCGCCCGAGCGGTACCCGGACAGGGCGACGTACGCCGTCTCCGGGTCCTTCGGGTCGACGACGACCCGGGTCACCCAGGGCTGTCCTTCGAGGACCTTCGTCCAGTTTGCGCCGAGGTCACGGGTGACCCAGACCCGGCCGTCGTCCGTACCCGCCCAGACGGTGCGGCCGTCGCGGGCCGCCGCGACGGTGGTGAGGGTGCCGTACGGGTAGTTGTCGCGGCTCGGGCCGCCGGTGAGGTCGGGGCTGATGGGCTGCCAGGTCGCTCCACCGTCGGTGGAGCGGTTCAGGCGGTTGCCGCCGTAGTACATGACGCGCGGGTTCACCGGATCGAACTGGAGCGGAGTGAACCAGTTGCGCCGGTCCGAGGTCGTGGCCTGGGTGAAGTACGTCATCGCGTTGCCGCCGTCGGTCGAGCGGGCGCAATTGCCGTACTGGTAGCAGGCGTAGACGTTCTCGCGGTCGGCCGGGTTGATGAGGTTCTGGAGGCCGTCCCCGCCCAGGTATTCGTTGAAGGCGGCTCCGCCCCAGGAGCGCAGCGAGCCGTTGTCCTGGGCGCCGCCCGATATGCGGCCGGTGTCCTGCGGGGTGGTGGCGACGCTGTAGAGCTGGGTCCACGGCATGTACGTCGCCTTGGTCCATCCCCGGTCTCCGTCGGCCTCCGAGCGGTAGACGCCGCCGTCATTGCCGAGGTAGACGCGGGACGGGCGGCGCGGGTCCCAGACCATGGCGTGCTGGTCGACATGGACGGCCTGGCTCTCACCCGTCCAGCTCGCGCCGCCGTCCTTCGACGTCATCAGGGCGACTCCGGCCGCGTGCACATGGCGTGCGTCGTCCGGGTCGACCCAGACCTTCCCGAACCACCACGAGAACCCGCCCTGCGACTGGGCGAGCTTGCTGTCGTCGGGCAGCCTGGTCCAGCTGTCGCCCGCGTCGGCGGAGGTGAAGAACCCGGCGAACCCGCCCTTCGCGTCACCCACGAGCGCGTACAGCCGTCCCGGTTCGGACGCCGCGACGCCGAGTCCGATACGTCCTGTGTCCGGGCCCGAGGCGGGCAGTCCGCCGCCGAGCCGCCGCCACGTGGAGCCGCCGTCGTCGGAGCGGAAGACGCCGGAGCCCGTGCCGCCGTAGGTGCGCTTGTCGGGCTCGCGCCGCCGGTCCCACATGACGGCGTACACCCGGTCGGGGTCGGCGGGGTCGATCTGCACGTCGACGGCGCCGGTGAACTCGTTCGGTACGTCCAGCACGTGCCGCCACGACTTGCCCGCGTTCTCGGACAGATAGACACCGCGGTCGCCGCCGGGGACGTACAGCGAACCGGCGGCGGCCGCGAAGATCCGGCGCGGGTCGCGCGGGTCGGCGCGCAGGGCGCCGACCGTACCGGAATCGCGCAGACCGGCGGACTTCCAGGTCTTCCCGTCGTCGGTCGAGCGGTAGACGCCCGTGCCTTCGTACGTGAGACTGCCGCCGCCCGGGTTGGGCTCGCCGGTCCCCGCGTACAGCGTCCCGTCGGACGAGGTGGCGACCGCGCCCATCGCCTGCGTCTGCCGCGCGGGCCAGGCGGGGCTGAAGGTGCGTCCGGCGTTCGTCGAACGCCACAGTCCGCCGCTGGCGGCCGCCGCGTAGACGGTGTCGGCGTCCTGCGGGTCCAGGGCGAGATCGACGATGCGCCCACCGATGTTCGTGGGGCCGAGGGGCTTCCATCTGCCCGACGTGCGGGGCAGCTCGGCCGCCTCGGAGGCGGCGGACTCGTACGCGTGCCGGGGCAGCGGTTCCCCCGGAATCTTCTTCTGCAGATAGCTGTACTCGGCCGGGGCGGCGGGACCGCGCAGTACGTCGCCGTCGGCGGCCGTGGCCGCTCCGGCGGTCTGCGATCCGGGGGCCAGCAGTCCGGCCGTGACCAGCGCTGCCCCGATGACGGCCCACTGTGCTGTTCTGGTCGGTCTCCCTCTGAGCATGAGCACACTCCCTACGCGACTTCGACGGCACGTAACGAGGCGCAACCTCTCACCAACAGCCCGTCCACCACCAGTAGTTCACTCAGGCCAAAGGCGAGGGGGCCGATCCGGTCATGCATCCGGTCATGACGCGTTCTCAGCGGCCTGACACCCCCCGGCCCGGTCCCGTCCGCCGCCGACGCACCCATCCAGCCGCGCAAATGTTGAGGGACGGGCGCGGCTGCCCTTGTGTGGGAACCAGCGATCCGGCCTCAGTGCGAGCCACCGGGCTCCCCCGTTTCTCCGATCGCCCGACACAGAGATGAGACGTCCATGCGTGTTCCGACCACCCTGATGGTCTCGGCCGTTTCCTGCGCGGCCGCCTTCGCCACTCTGACCACTCCGGCCGTCGCGGCCGGTACCGGCCCGGCCGACGGCCACGACAGAGTCACCCACGGCCAGGCCCACCTCACCGGCCGCGAGGAAGTGCCCGGGCCGGGCGACCGTAACGGGAGCGGCGAGTTCTGGTACGAGATCAAGCACGGCACCCTGTGCTACTCACTGCACGTACGCAAGATCGCGAAGCCCACCGCCGCGCACATCCACGCGGGCAGGCGCGGTACGGCCGGGCGGATCGTCGTCACCCTCAAGACGCCCACGCACGGGTCCTCGAAGGGCTGCGTCAAGGCTCACCGGCACCAGACGCACGACAACGCCGCCAAGGTCCTGACGTTCCGTGAACTGAGGGCCATCGCCACCAAGCCCGGCAAGTTCTACGCGAACGTTCACAACCGGCCCTTCCCCGACGGGGCCATCCGCGGGCAGCTCCACCGCAAGTAGGGCGCCGGTACGGGATCGCCGGGCGGGCTCCATGTGAGCCCCCCGGCGATCGCGTCGTTCCTCGGTCAGAAGAAGACGCCGCAGCGCAGCAGTACGTTCGCGTACGGGCGTGCCTCGCCGGTCCGTACCACCAGCCGGGCCTCGGCCGACA
This sequence comes from Streptomyces sp. ISL-99, assembly GCF_018614005.1. NCBI lineage: Bacteria > Bacillati > Actinomycetota > Actinomycetes > Kitasatosporales > Streptomycetaceae > Streptomyces > Streptomyces sp. ISL-99. The sequence continues at coordinate 37,846 of NZ_JAGGPC010000019.1, read as the reverse complement.
GCGCCTTGAGCTCGTCGTGCGGCACCAGGACAAGCCCCGGAAGGCACTCCTCCAGCAGCGCGGCCGCCGCCGGATTCGCCTCCCGTACCTCGTGCGCGGCCGTCGCGCCCTCGATCACCAGCTCGGCCAGCAGACCCTCGAGTACGTCGGCGAAGGACGGTATTCCGGCGCGGAAGGCCAGGTCCACGACGTGCGGACCGGCCGGAATCGGCATGCCCGCGTCGCAGACGAGGACGCCGTCACCATGGCCCAGGCCGGCCAGGGCCCCCGCCAGATGGCGGTTGAGAATTCCGGCCTTCTTCACAGCGCCGCGACCTCCTCGGCGGTCGGGAAGGACACCTGCGCGCCCTCCTTGGTGACGGCGGCGGCGCCCACCCGTACCGCGAAGGCCGCAGCCGTCGCCAGGTCCTCTCCCCGCGCGAGCCGCCAGGCCAGCGCGGCGGTGAAGGCGTCACCGGCTCCCGTGGTGTCGACGGCGTCGACCCGGGGGCTCGGCACGCGTACCGCGGCGGTGTCCGTACCGCCTGCGGCGACCAGCGCGCCCTCCGCGCCCAGGGTGACGACCACCGACCGCGCGCCTAGCGCGAGCAGCGCCCGCGCCCAGTCCTCGGGCTCCCTGCCGTCGTACCCACCCGCGTGGCCGCCGAGCATGAACCGGGCCTCGTGCTCGTTGACCACCAGCGGGTCGCAGGCGGCGAGCACGTCGACGGGCAGCGGGGCGGGCGGCGAGGGGTTCAGTACGAACCGGGTACCGGCCGCCCGCGCACGTGCCACCTCGGCCACCGTCTCCAGGGGGATCTCCAGCTGCGCCGAGACGACGCGGGCGCCGGCGAAGAGGCCGGCGGCGTCGCGGACGTCCTCGGGGGTCAGCCGGGCGTTGGCGCCGGGCGAGACGACGATGCTGTTGTCACCCGAGGGGTCCACGGTGATCAGGGCGACCCCGGTGGGCGCCCCGCCGACGCGTACCCCACCGGTCTCCACACCGGCCGCGCGCTGCGATTCCAGCAGCAGTCGCCCGTGGGCGTCGTCGCCGACGCGGGCCAGCAGGGCGGTCCTGGCGCCGAGGCGGGCGGCGGCGACGGCCTGGTTGGCGCCCTTGCCGCCCGGGTGGACGGCCAGGTCGGAGCCGAGCACGGTCTCGCCGGGGGCGGGGCGGCGCTCGACGCCGATCACCAGGTCGGCGTTGGCCGACCCCACGACGAGCAGGTCGTAGTCGTACATTCCTGTCCTGTCTTAGCTGTTCGCGGTCACGGGCACGGTCACGAGAAGTCGGCGACGTTCTTCTTCGTCACGACCTTGACCGGCACCTTTACCACGCTGTCGACCTTCTTGCCCCGCGCCGCCTCGACCGCGTTCCGGACGGCGATCTTCCCGAGTTCCCTCGGCTGCTGCGCCACGGAGGCGTAGAGCGTGCCGGCCCCGACGGCCTTGAGACCGTCCGGAGTCCCGTCGAATCCGACGACGTGCACAGACTTCCCCGCCTTGCTGCCGAGCGCCTTGACCGCCCCGAGCGCCATCTCGTCGTTCTCGGCGAAGACACCCGTGATCCGGGGGTTGGACTGCAGCAGGTTGGTCATGACGTCCAGGCCCTTGGTGCGGTCGAAGTCCGCGGGCTGCCGGGCGACGACCTTGATCCCCGGGTACGCCCGGAGCCCCTCGGCGAAGCCGCTGCCACGCTCGCGGCTGGCGGAGGTGCCGGCCGTGCCCTGGAGCACGACGATCTCTCCCTTGCCGCCGAGCTTCTCCGCCAGCGCCTTCGCGGCGAGCTTGCCGCCCGCGACGTTGTCGGAGGCGACGAGTGCGGCGGTATCGGCCTTGTTGACGCCACGGTCGGCGGCGACCACCGGGATGCCGGCCTTGTTGGCGGCCCGTACCGCCGGCCCGGCCGCGTCCGAGTCCACGGGATTGACGATGATCGACTTCACGCCCTCGCCGGTGAAGTTCTGGAGCTGGTTGGCCTGCTGGGAGGCGTCGTTCTGCGCGTCCGTCACCGTCAGGTCGATACCGGCGTCCTTGGCCTCTGCCTGCGCGCCCGCCTTCATCTGTACGAAGAAGGGGTTGTTGAGGGTGGAGAGCGACATCCCGATCTTGGTGGTCGTACCGGAGGAGCCGGAGTTGAAGTAGGACACGCCTGCGACGACGAGGGCCACGCACACCGCTGCGATACCGAGCTTCGCCGCGCCCTTACGACCGTTCCCCGACGCACCGGACGCCGCCGCGGGAGCTGCCGACCCGCCACCTGCCCGCCGCCGCAGCGTGTCCAGCAGCACCGCGAGCGCGATGACGACACCGATGACGACCTGCTGCCAGAACGCCGAAACGGACAGCAGGTTCAGGCCGTTGCGGAGTACGGCGAGTATGAGCGCGCCGATCAGGGTGCCGGACGCCTTGCCGACGCCGCCCGCCAGGCTGGCGCCGCCGATGACGACCGCGGCGATCGCGTCGAGTTCGTAACCCTGCGCGGCCTGCGGCTGTGCGGAGGCCAGCCGGGACGCCAGAACGATGCCGGCGACGGCGGCGAAGAGGCCGGACAGGGCGTAGATGACGAGCTTCTGCCGCTTGACGCGCAGGCCCGAGAGCCGGGCGGCTTCCTCGTTGCCGCCGATCGCGTACATGGAACGTCCGATGTACGTACGCCCGAGCACAAGCGCCGTCAGGAGCCCCATCACCACCATGACGACAACCGGCACGGGCAGCCACCCGCCGAGCGTGTCGCCCAGTACCGACACGGACTCGGGGAAGGGGATCGGGCTGCCCTGCGAGATGACCAGGGACAGGCCGCGGCCGATCGAGAGCATGGCCAGGGTGGCGATGAACGGCGGGAGTTTGCCGTACGAGACGAGGGCTCCGTTGACGAGGCCGCAGGCGATGCCCGTAGCGACGGCGAGGATCACCGCGATCCACACCGGGACGCCTTCGGACGTGGCCGTCCAGGCGAGGACGGTTGCCGAGAGCGCGGCCACCGAACCGACCGACAGGTCGATGCCCGCCGAGACGATGACGAAGGTGACACCGAACGCGAGAATCGCGGTGACGGCGGCCTGCACCCCCACATTCAACAGGTTCTGGGTGGTCAGGAAGTCGCCGGAGAGCAGCGACATCGCCACCACCAGCACCACCAGGGCGCTGAGCGCGCCGTTGTCGAGCAGGATGCGGCGGACCGTACTCGCGGCGCTCGCGCCCGTCGTGCTCTTGAGCGTGTCAGTGGCCACGGGGGCCCTCCACTTCGTTCTTCGTTCCGTTCGGGTTCGGGGCGCTGACGGCGAGCGCCATCACCGCGTCCTGGGTCGCTTCGTGCGCGGGGAGTTCGCCGGCGATCCGGCCCTGGGCCATGACCAGCACCCGGTCGCTCATGCCGAGGACTTCGGGCAGGTCGCTGGAGATCATCAGGACGGCGTGCCCGGAGGCCGTCAGCTCATTGATGAGCTGGTAGATCTCGACCTTGGCGCCGACGTCGATGCCGCGCGTCGGCTCGTCGAGGATCAGCACCAAGGCGCCGGCGAGCAGCCACTTCCCGATGACGACCTTCTGCTGGTTGCCACCCGAAAGCGTGCGGACGTGCTGGCCGAGGCCCGCCATCCGTACGCCGAGCTGCTCGGCGATCCGGGCGGCGGCCGCGCGCTGCCCCTTGCGGTCCACGAGTCCGCCACGCGTGGCCGAACGCAGCGTGACCAGCCCGAGGTTCTCCTGCACGGAGGCGTCGAGCACCAGCCCCTGCCCCTTGCGGTCCTCGGGTACGAGCCCGATCCCGGCGCCCATGGCGGCGTTCACATCGCCCTTCCCCAGCCGCTCGCCGCGCACCGCGACGCTCCCGGCGTCGTAGGGGTCGGCGCCGAAGACCGCGCGTACGACCTCGGTGCGTCCGGCGCCGACGAGCCCGGCGAGACCGACGACCTCACCCGCCCGCACATCGAAGCTGACGTCATGAAAGACGCCACCACGCGTCAGTCCCCGGACGGACAGCAACGCGTCACCGGCCGCCTCCGGCCGTTCACGCGGATACTGCTGCTCGATGCTGCGCCCGACCATCAGCCGTACGAGCTCGTCCTCGGGCGTGGAGGCGGGCACCTGGCCGATGCTGCGACCGTCACGCAAAACGGTGACCCGGTCGCCGAGGGCCGCGATCTCCTCCAGGTGATGGGTGATGAAGACAACACCCACCCCGTCCGCGCGCAGCTGCCGCACGATCCGGAAGAGCTTGTCCACTTCCTCGCTGGTCAGTACGGCAGTCGGTTCGTCCATGATCAGGACGCGCGCCTCAAGACTCAGCGCCTTGGCGATCTCCACCATCTGGAGCCGCGCGATGCCGAGTTCGCGCACCAGGACTTTCGGCGAGACGTCCACGCCCACACGGCGCAGCAGCTCCTCCGCGTCGGCCTCCATCCGCTTGCGGTCGATCATCCCGAAGCGCCGGGGCTGACGGCCGAGAAAGATGTTCTCGGCGACGGTCAGCTCGGGCACCAGATTGAACTCCTGATAAATGGTGGCGATGCCCAGCCGCTCGGCGTCCTGCGCACCGTGAACGCGGACTTCCTCCCCTCCCACGAGGATCCGGCCGCTGTCGGGCCGGTAGGCACCGGACAGCATCTTGATCAGCGTGCTCTTTCCGGCGCCGTTCTCACCGAGCAGCACATGCACTTCACCGCGCCGCAGGTCGAAGTCGACGGAGTCGAGCGCGACGACGCCGGGGAAGGTTTTGCGTATGCCTTCGATGCGCAGCAACTCGTCCTGGCTGCTCACAGATTGCTCCTCTGACTCTGCTCACCCTCGCCGCAGGACCGGCGTACGACGAGACGGGCGGGAAGGGTGACGGACTGCGGGGGCCGGCCCTCGATGAGGTCGACCAGGGCCCGTACGGCGGCTCGGCCCAGCTCGCCGGTCGGCTGGGAGATCGCGGTGATCGGCGGATCGGTGTGGAGGAACCACGGAATATCGTCGAAGGCGGCGAGCCCGATGTCCCGCGGAATTCGCATGCCCCGCGCGCGGATCGCGTCCAGCGCGCCGAGCGCCATCAGGTTGTCGGCGGCGAAGACCACTTCGGGCGGTTCGGCCAGGCCGAGGAACCGCTCCGTCGCCCGCCGCCCGCTGTCGGCCTGGAAGTCGCCCTGGCCGATGTAGGCATCGGGCAGCGGCAGCCCATGCTCCCGCAGAGCCTCGCGGAAGGCTTCGACGCGCTCACTGCCGGTGGTGGTGGCGGCCGGTCCGGCGATGATGGCGAGCTTGCGGTGGCCAAGACCGTACAGATGGGCGACCAGATCACGTACGGCAGGACAGCCGTCCGCACGCACCACGGGTACGTCCACTCCCGGAATCCAGCGGTCCACGAACACCATGGGGGTGCCGCCGCGCGCCGCGTCACGTACCTGCGGCGAGCTTCCGTCGGCGGGCGACACGAGGAGCCCGTCGATCCGGCGGTCGAGGAGCGTACGGACGTGGTGGTCCTGCAAGTCGGGCCGCTCATCCGCGTTCCCGATGATGACGCTGTAGCCGAGCGCACGCGCCGCTTCCTCCACGGACCGGGCCAGCGCGGTGAAGTACGGATTGAGTACGTCGCTGATGACCAGCCCGAGGGTGCGCGTCTGGTCGGTGCGCAGCGAGCGGGCCACGGCGTTGGGCCGGTAGCCGAGCGTGTCGACGGCGGCCAGAACCCGGGTGCGCGCGCCGGGACTGACCGACGGATGGCTGTTGAGGACACGCGAGACCGTGGCAACGGACACGCCTGCCTCAGCCGCGACATCTTTGATGCTCGCCACTGCCGGACCACCTCCTTGTGGTTTGCGTGGACCTCGATCCAGGGCCCAGCGGAACCCTTGAAATCGATTACACGCACGATTGGAATCGATTACACAGACTGAAGGCAAGACCCCACCCCCACAGCGAGACCCGATCGTGACGAAGGGTCGCTCATATGAGCGGAAAGGCCGACCCCCTCCGGACAGGGCGGGGAGGCCGCACCCGACCCCTGCCTCACCTGCAACGCCGCCGGTGAGGGGACGTGTCGGGGCGCTCCCCGCAGGGCGTTGAACGCAACCACCGCGAACGAACCCACACCTACCCGAACGTTCGACGCCCGAGGAGACGCCCCGGCGCGGCACCGACCCCAACGCCCCCGCAACCGCACCCCCGGACGCCGCAACCCCCAGGGTCCCGACCCCGAACACCTCGGTCAGCCGACGGCGGACTTCGCCGCCGCCCCGCCGGTACGCCGACGACCCGGGTCGCACGCCACGAGACACACCGCGCTGACCAGCGCCATGCCCGCGAAGGCGAGGGCGACCGGCGTCCAGGAGTTCCCGGAGGCGCTGAACAGCCACGTCGCAGCGGCGGGCGCCAGCGTGCCGAGGAGGCCGGCGGTCTGGAAGCTACGGATCGCGGTGAGCGACCAGGTCCATTCCTCGGTCGGCAACACGCTGCGCACGGCGTAGAGGCCCTGGTGGTCCCCACGACCGACCACCGCCTGACCGGCGAGGCTCTCCGCGCGGCCCTCACCTCACGCGCCGCCCGCGCGGCCTGCCCCTGTGGTTCTCCCTCGCGGTGCACGGGCGAAACGGTCGGCCGCCTCGCCTTCCTCCACCCGGACATCACCGAGAAAACGGTCCGCGAAATCCTCGCCTCGCTGGTCGGCGCCGACTACTCCCCCGCGTAGGCCCTTCGAAGTGCGGCAACGTCGAACTTGACCATCGACATCATCGCCTCGGTGGACCGCTTCGCCTTGTCCGGATCGGGGTCGCTGATCATCTCGATGAGCCCGTCGGGGACGACCTGCCAGGACACCCCGTACTTGTCCCTCAGCCAGCCGCAGGCGACTTCCGCGCCCCCGTCGGAGAGCTTGCTCCAGTAGTAGTCCACCTCGTCCTGGTCGGCGCAGAAGATCTGGAACGAGATGGCTTCGTTGAAGGTGAACTCGGGCCCGCCGTTCAGCCCGACGAACTTCTGCCCGTTGACCTCGAACTCGACGGTCAGAACCTCACCGACGGGCCCGGGCCCGGCCTCGTTGTAGCGGACGATCCGTCCGAGCTTGGAGTCCTTGAAGATCGAGACGTAGTGGTTCGCGGCCTCTTCCGCCTGCCCGTCGAACCACAGGCAAGTGGTGAATCCCTTGGTGACCATCGGTGCCTCCAGCACTTGAGCGATGTGTACTCATAGAGACCGGCTCCGCCCGGCAAACTCATCGGCTGCAGGCTGCGCCACGCTGGGTTCCAGGTCAGCCGACCTTCTTCCACTCCTGGCAGCGCTCGGTCTTGAGGTACTCGCCCTTGTTGAGAGTCACGCGGCCGGGGCCGTTCAAGTTGTTGTTGGCGATGATCGCGTCGAACTCGCCGCTGGCGTTCCTCAGACGGGCCCAGTAACAGCCGAACTCACTGTCAGGACCGCTGGTCCTGTACGTGCCCGCCGCGATGTCCTCGCCAACCAGGTACTCGCCGTCCCCACCGAAGCTCTCCGGCGGTCCGGGCTTCTTCGTCCTCTTCGGCTTCTTTGGCTTCGCCGTGACCGTCTGGGTCTCCGTGACGGTCACCGCGGGCTCCGGCACGGCCTCGGCCGTCTCGGTCATCGTCACCGTCGGCTTCGGCTCGGCGTCGCTCACCGTGACGTCCGCGCCGGCTTCGCCGCTCGACCCGATGCCCGTGCCCACGATCAGCGCGGCGAGGGCGACACCGCCATGGGTCAGCCACGACTTGTGGCGCGAGGGCTGGCGAGGAGGGTGCGGGGGCGGGGTGGGGTAGGCGCCGTGCGGCATGCCTGACGATTCGAACCCTGGGCGCTGCGGGGTGTTCATCTCGACTGCTCCAAGCGGTCGTCAACCGGTGGTGGATGGGGTGGTCCGCTCCGCCGCCGGCTCACAGGAACAGCGGACCGACGGCGGGCGCGACGAGCTGGAAGCGGGGTCCGGGGCCTACTGGCCGCGGATCCTGCGTCCCGCCTCGGTAGCGGGGTAGAGGATCGCGTCGGCGACGCGGCCACCGGAGTCCTTGACCCCGCCGCTGAAGTTGAGCCTGCCCGTGGCACCCGCCTTGGCGGCGACGCCGTCCCAGTAGCGGGCCTCGCGGTCCCACTGGATGCCGGAGAGGAGCCGGTGCAGCTCGTCGGCGGACATGGCGTTCATCGGGTCGGCCCAGGGCGTGGTGTGGTGCACGGCGATACCGAGGCCCGCGAGGACGGCCGGAGCAGTGAGGGCACTGCGCGAGGCGAAGTGGCTGAAGTGCTCGGAGATCAGCCGGGCCAGGAGCGGGACGATCGTCCTCTCCGCCTGTTCGGCGCTCGCCCCGACGGGCAACTCGTCCTCGTGGACGGTCTCCGCCGAGCGGGACAGTCCGGTGCGCCCGTAGATCGCGGTGATCACGAGGGCCCGCAGTGCGGACAGCGTGACGACCTCGGCGTCGGTCTTGCCGACCTGCCGCTTGCTGGCGTTGACCAGCTTGGTGAACGGTACGAGCTTTCCGTCGACCTCCACCTTCACGGCATCGGCGACGCGGTGCGCGAGCCGGGTCGCGAAGTCCCGCTGGTCCATGGACATGGCCAGGTTCTTCGCGACGGCGACGCCCTGCACGTTACGGTCGTAGAAGATCTGCCGCGCATCGGCGACGGACAGGTCCACGTACAGCTCGAAGGGGACACGGATCTGACCGAGTTCGGCGTACGAGAGCCCGTATCGCTCGGGTTCGTCGTACAGCTCGTGCCAGGCCGTGGTCTGCGTCTCGCCGTCGATGGCGACGATGCAGGTGCCGGGCGTGATGGTCAGCGTACGCAGCCCGGTGCCGGGCAGCCGCTCGTCGCTGAGCGCGGCCAGCGGCCCGGCGTGCCAGAAGGTGATCGGCGGGGTGGACCAGCCGGCACCCAGCTCCCCCTTCACACCGTCGGCGATGTATTCGGCGTACGAGCCGACGTTCTTGCCCTTCTGCGTCGACTTGAGCGCACGCTGCACCAGAGCCCGCAATTCGGCGTGGCGGCGCACCGCGCCGGAGGCCGCCTTGAGTGTCCTGGTGTCCTCCTCGCGGCGGGGCGACGGCACGAGCTGGACCAGGGTCGCCACGGACATGGTCCCGATCACGGCGTCCGCACGGAACGGCATGACGGTGAGCTGGGTTCCTTCGATGACGGCTGTCGGCATGGTGATGCGCATGGCTGTCCCCCTGAGTGATCGAAGCGCGGTCCGGTTTCCCGAAGCCGCGCGGTGGGTGGCACTACGGACACGCCGCAGGTGTGAACCTGGGCGAGCACTGTCCCCGGAAGCACCTTCAGGTAAGCACTACCGTGAAAGCACTGTCAATCACCTTGACGCGTTTGGGCGGCACGGTAAAGTGTTGACCGTCCACTCACGAGAGGCCCGGAGATTCATGCCCCAGCCATCAGCCCAGGTGACCGCCGCCGAGATCTCCCGCATCGCGGGCGTCACGCGCGCCACCGTCAGCAACTGGCGGCGCAGGCACAACGACTTCCCCGTCCCGACAGGTGGCACCGAAAGCAGCCCGCTCTACGACCTTGAGGCGGTGCAGAGCTGGCTGGAGAAACGCGGGCAGACGTCCGCCGGCACCCCCTCCGAGGAGCTCCGCACGGCGCTGCGCCTGCACGGAGCGGCGTCGGGTGTGGCGGCGCGGCTCATCCCCCTTGTCCTGGCGGCATCCCGGCGCAGCACGGACGAGCTCACCGCTCTTGCCGACCTTCCGGATTCCGAGGTCATCACCCACGCCGACCGCGTGACGGCGGACGTGGGGAATTCCCTCCCGGAGGCAGCAGCCGTGCGTTTCCGGGCCGAGGACGCGAGCGCCTTGCGGTCCTTGCTCCGCTGCGTACGCGACGAAGGCGCACACGCCACCCTCGACGTCCTCGCGGAGCGCGAACTGGACGACACCGCTTCCAGCGGCACGTACCAGACACCGTCGAGACTGGCGGATCTCATGGCACGGCTACTCCCTGATCACCCTGCGCGGGTCCTCGACCCGGCGTGCGGCAGCGGCACGCTGCTGGAGGCGGCGGCTCGCCTGGGCGCGACTGAGCTGTACGGCCAGGACTCGGTACCCGTGCAGGCACAGCGCAGCGCCGTACGCCTGCTGCTGTCGGCGCCGGACGCGGACGTCACCGTCCGCACGGGAGACACCTTGCGCGCCGATGCCTTCCCGGCTCTGACGGTCGGCGGGGTGCTGTGCAATCCCCCGTACGGCGACCGGGACTGGGGGCACGACGAGCTGGCGTACGACCAGAGGTGGGCCTACGGTGTGCCGCCTCGGATCGAATCAGAGCTGGCCTGGACCCAACACGCGCTGGCGCACCTGGAATCCTGCGGCCACGCGGTACTGCTGCTTCCGCCGGCCACGGCGGCCCGTGCCTCCGGCCGCCGCATCCGCGCCGAACTCGTCCGCAGCGGTGCGCTGCGCGCCGTCGTAGGCCTCCCCGTCGGTGCCTCCGCGCCCCTTCACATCGCCCTCCACCTGTGGATTTTGCGGCGTCCGGAACCAGGGGACGCGGGCAGCAAGTCCGTGCTGTTCGTGGACGTGAGCGGAGACCAGCGCGAAGGCCCGCCGAGCTCACCGCGGGCGGCGTACTCCCGGCTGCGGCACCGGGGTGGAGTGGACTGGAACGCGCTGTCGGCGGAAGTTCTGGGCCACTGGACCACCTACAGCGACGACGCGGAGTCCTTCACCGACGTGGCCGGCGCGGCCCGTGCCGTACCCACCATCGATCTGCTCGACGACCTCGTCGACCTCACCCCCGCTCGGCAGGTGCGCGCCGCCCCCGTCGACCTCGACCCGGCGGAGGTGGCAGCGCGCACGGAGGAGCGGCGCGGGCTGCTGACCGCGTCACTCGACACCCTGGGGACGGCGGCGGGTTACGGACCGTGGGAGGCCGCGGCGGAGACCTCGCGGGCGGCGGCCTGGCGTACGGCCACCGTCTCCGATCTCGCGCGCGGCGGCGCACTCGCCCTGCTGCGCGCGGCGGTCCCGGCCGGGCGCGGGGACTCCCGGCCCGGTGCTGCGGGCACGGCCGTGGACCCGGATGCGGACCCGGACATGATGGGCGGCCGCCCCGTGCTCACCGTCGCCGATCTCCGTAACGGCGCACGCCCGTCGGGCACTGCGGAGGACCTGCGCACCGATGCGGCGCACACCGTCGTCGAGGGTGACGTTCTCGTACGCGGTGTCGCCGGCGGGGACGGCACCATGACCCGCGTCGCGGACGAGGCGGACGCCGAAGCGCTCCTCGGCCACCACATTCACCTGCTGCGACCGGACCCGTCCCGGCTGGACCCCTGGTTCCTGGCTGGGTTCCTCGGCGCTGGTGACAACATCGCGGGGGCTTCGACGGGCAGCACCATCCAGAACGTGTCACCCGGCCGACTGCGCGTACCGCTCATGCCGTTGGAGGAACAGCGACGGTACGGAACGGCCTTCCGCCGCCTCCACGAACTGCGCGCCGCCGCACGGCAGACAGCAGCGCTCGCTTTCGAAACGGCCGACGAGGCACTCACCGGCCTCACCTCGGGCGCGCTGCTCCCACCGTCCGAGGGGCCGTCGGCCTGAACGGCTGACCCGCCCGTCACACATCGACCACACTGAGTCCCCAGCCGCCCCCTGTCCGGGGCGGGGAACATCGAAGGGAACGCGTTGAACAGCAGCAAGCACACGGAGTTGGCGAACCACGCCTGGTCCGTCGCCGATCTCCTGCGCGGCGACTACAAGCAGTCGGACTACGGAAAGGTCATCCTTCCGTTCACCGTGTTGCGCCGCCTGGAGTGCGTCCTGGAACCGACGCGTGACAAGGTGAACGAGACCGTCGCCAAGTTCCAGGGCCAGGACATCGACACCGGCCACTTCCTGCGCCGCGCGTCGGGCCACTCCTTCTACAACAAGAGCGACCTGACTCTGCGCAAGATCGCGGCGGACCCGCAGAACGCGGCGAAGAACCTCCAGATCTACGTCGGCGCCTTCTCCGACAACGCCGTCGAGGTCCTGGACAAGTACGAGTTCAGCCAGCAGATCCGCAAGCTCGACGGCGCGAACCTCCTTTACCAGGTAATCGGCAAGTTCACCGACCTCGACCTACGCCCCGAAGTCGTGCCCAACCACAACATGGGTTACATCTTCGAGGAGTTGATCCGCCGCTTCGCCGAGCAGTCGAACGAGACCGCGGGTGAGCACTTCACCCCGCGCGAGGTCATCAAGCTGATGGTCAACCTGCTGGTCGCGCCGGACGCGGACGCGCTGACCATGCCGGGTGTCGTACGCACGGTCATGGACCCGGCCTGCGGTACCGGCGGCATGCTCAGCGCGGCCGAGGACCACATCAAGACGCTCAACGCGCACGCGACGGTCGAGGTGTACGGGCAGGAACTCAACCCGGAGTCGTGGGCGATCTGCCGTTCCGACCTCATGATCAAGGGCCAGGACCCGGAACACATCGCCTTCGGCAACTCCTTCTCCGACGACGGCCACGCGCGGGGGAAGTTCGACTACGTCCTCGCCAATCCGCCCTTCGGTGTGGAGTGGAAGAAGGTCAAGGAGGAGGTCGAGTACGAGCACAAGGCGCTGGGCGACGCGGGTCGCTTTGGGGCGGGCCTGCCGCGTATCAACGACGGCTCGCTGCTCTTCTTGCAGCACATGCTGTCGAAGATGAAGCCGGTGGATGTGCAGGGTGGTGGCGGCTCGCGTATCGCCATCGTCTTCAACGGCTCCCCGCTGTTCACGGGCGCGGCGGAGTCCGGCGAGTCCAACATCCGGCGCTGGATTCTGGAGAACGACTGGCTTGAGGCGGTCGTGGCCCTCCCGGACCAGCTCTTCTACAACACCGGTATCTCCACGTACTTCTGGATCCTGACGAATCGCAAGGCGCCCGACCACAAGGGCAAGGTCGTGCTGCTGGACGCGCGGGACTACTGGGTCAAGATGCGAAAGTCGCTGGGCGACAAGCGCAAGGAACTGGGCGACGGGACGAACGGCCGGCCGAACCACATCGCGGAGATCACGCGGTTGTACGGGGAGGCAGTGCAGGTCGCGAAGGATCCCGAGCACCCGCTACACGGCAAGGTCAAGCTCTTCGCGAACGAGGACTTCGGCTACCAGCGCATCACGGTTGAGCGCCCGTTGAAGCTGCGCTTCGAGCTGACGGAGCAGACGCTGGCGGCGCTGGATGCGTCAAAGGTGTTCCGGAAGCTTCCGAACGCGTCGGTCATGTTCGACGCCTTCGAGTCGATGGAGGTCCGGCGCTGGGCCACCAAGTCGGAGGCGTGGGTCGCGCTCAAAGACGCGGTGATCGAGGCGGGTTCGACGTGGCCGACCGGTGCGCCGTTCAACAAGGCACTACGGGACGCGATCGGCGTGCGGGACCCGGAGGGCGAGGTGCAGTTGGTGAAGGGCAAGCCCGAGCCGGACTCGGAGCTGCGGGACTACGAGAACGTGCCGCTGGGTGAGGACGTGGAGGAGTACCTGAAGCGGGAAGTACTGCCGCACGTCCCGGACGCCTGGATCGACCACACGAAGACGAAGATCGGCTACGAGATCCCGTTGACCCGGCACTTTTACGTGTACGTGCCGCCGAGGCCACTGGCGGAGATCGACGTGGAGTTGAAATCCCTGGAGTCAGAAATTCAGGAACTGCTTGGCGAGGTGACGGGATGAATGACCTTACCACGCTGTGGCGCATGGCTAAGTATGAGAATGGGTTCGCGTTCAAGCCTGGCCACTTCAGCACGACCGGTCTCCCCGTCGTTCGAATTCGTCAGCTCATTAACCCGGCAGCCGACATGGACCGGTGCGAAGGACCTGTGCCTCCTCGATATCGCATCGAGAGCGGCGATCTGATTTTCTCTTGGTCGGGATCGCTGGCAGTCCGTATTTGGAATCGAGGACCAGCCTGGCTAAACCAGCACCTATTCAAGGTCATCCCGAACCCTGGCGTGGAAAAGAAATGGCTGCAGTGGGTTCTCCAAGCATCAATTCCGCGCTTTGAAGGCCTGATGCATGGATCAGCCATGACGCACCTAAACCTGGACATGTTGAAACTCCTCAAGTATCAGCTACCGGAAGCGGCGGAGCAGCGCCGCATCACCGAATTCCTCGATGCCGAAACGGCCCGCATCGATTCACTAATGCACGCACGAAAGCTCCAGCAACGACTCCTGGCCGAGCGCCGCGTCGCGCTTAGAAATGACTGCGTCACCTTCGACGGCCCCCGTAAGATTCGACACCCACTCTTGGGGTACATTCACCCAGACTGGAAAGTGCAACCTCTGCGACGGGCTCTGCCGGCTATCAACGTGGGTGTAGTCATCAACCCCTCCCACTTTTTCACAGACTCTGGTGTTCCCTTCCTTCACGGGTTTAATGTTCGGGAGGGGTGGATAAACCCGGTCGGCCTCAAATTCATGAGCCCCGAAAGCAATGATCTCCACAAGCGATCCAAGGTGTTCGCAGGGGACGTGTTGGTCGTAAGAGCCGGAGCTACCGCTGGCCGCTCCGCCAAGGTTGGCGAAGAATTCGACGGCACCAACTGCGCATCTGTCTTGATCCTGAGGAAGAGCAACACCTTGGATTCCGCATTCCTGGAGACATTCATCAATTCTGTCGCCGGAAAGGGGCAGGTATCTTTCTCGCAATACGGAGCAGCCCAAGAAGTCATCAGTGCGGGACAAGTTTCATCCTTCCTCATTGCCCTTCCATCCTTGGTTGAGCAACGAGCGAGGGTGGCTGAGCTCAATGTGGCCACTGCTGGAACTGTGGACTTGGAGAGTCGCTTGACGCGCCAAGTAGACCTGCTTGCCGAACGACGTCAAGCCCTGATCACCGCCGCCGTAACCGGCCAGTTCGACGTATCCACCGCCAGCGGCCGCAACGTAACGGACGGAGTGAGCGCGTAGCCATGCCTCCCATTCACACAGAGTCCGCCTTCGGCGATGCCATCGTCGCAGCGATGATCGAGCGCGGCTGGCGCGAAGCGAGCCCCCAGGACTACCGCGCCGACCTCGGCCTGGACACCAACGAACTCTTCACCTTCATCGGCGCCACCCAGCCCGACGAGTGGTACGAGCTCGTCACCCTCTACGGCAACGACCAGACCGAAGCCATGCGCGGCTTCGCCAAGCGTCTCGACCAGGCCATCGCCACCGACGGCCTCCTCGACATCCTCCGCAACGGCGTAAAGGACCGCGGCGTCCGCCTCCGCGTCGCGTACTTCAAGCCGAACCTCGTCGCCCACGACTCCGTACTCGACGGCTACCGCGCCAACCGACTCACCGTCGTCCGCGAGCTCAAGTACGCCACCAAGCAGGCCGACTGGGGCAACGCCCTCGACCTCACCCTGCTCCTCAACGGAATCCCCGTCGCCACCGCCGAGTTGAAGAACCTGCTCACCGGGCAAGGCGTCGAGCAGGCCAAGGACCAGTACCGCACCGACCGCGACCCCACCGAGCTGATCTTCACCCGCCGGGTCGTCGCGAACTTCGCCGTGGACCCGGACCTGGTCTTCGTAGCCACCCAGCTCAAGGGAGCGAAGACCCGCTTCCTCCCCTTCAACACCGGCTCCAACGGCCCCGGCCAGCCCGGCGGCGCCGGAAACCCCACCCCCACCACCTACGGCGCGTACGCCACCTCCTACCTCTGGGAGCAGGTCTGGCAGCCGGACAACTGGCTGGACCTCCTCCAGCGCTTCGTGCACCTGCACAAGACCAAGACGCCCGGCGGCGGCACGACAAAGACCACGATCTTCCCCCGCTTCCACCAGTGGGACGCAGTCAAGAAGCTCACCGCCCACGCCGCCACCCACGGCGCCGGCAGCAACTACCTCGTCATGGCCTCCGCCGGTTCCGGCAAGTCGAACACCATCGGCTGGCTCGCCCACCGCCTGTCCGACCTCCACACCCCCGCCGACCCCCGCGAACTCGCCCCCGAGGCCCTCGCGAGCGGGCTCAAGACGGGCGTACCGGTCTTCGACAAAGTCATAGTCATCACCGACCGCCGCAACCTGGACGCCCAACTCCGGGAAACCATCGGTAGCTTCGAGCAGACCGCCGGCCTGGTCGTGAAGATCGACGAGAAGTACGGCGCCAAGGGCGAGCAGCTCGCCCGCGCCCTCTCGCGCGACACCGGCAAGATCGTCACCGTAACCCTGCACTCCTTCCCGGCCCTGCTGGACTACCTCCAGCGCAACCCCACCGAGATCCAGGGCAGCACCTTCGCGATTATCGTGGACGAGGCGCACTCCTCGCAGTCCGGTGACGCTGCCACCGCCGTACGGGCCGCCCTGCGTGAACTCGGCCTGGACTCCGACTCGGAGGACGCCGGCGCGACCACCCTCACCCTCGACGGCAAGCTGAAAAAGAAGGCTCTGGAGCGTTCGCGCGCCGCGAACCTCTCCTACTTCTCCTTCACCGCCACGCCCAAGGCCAAGACCCTCGAACTCTTCGGCACGCTCCAGGACATCGACGGCGAGGCGACGTACCGCCCCTTCCACACGTACTCCATGCGGCAGGCCATCGAGGAAGGGTTCATCCTCGACCCGCTGCGCAACTACGTCACGTACAACACGTACTGGAAGCTGGTGAACCAGAACCCGGACGAGCGCGAGGTAGACCCCTCGAAGGCGAACGGCCTGCTCGCCCGGTACGCGCTCACCCACGAGTCCACCGTCGCCCAACACGCGCAGGTGATCGTCGAGCACTTCGTGTCCCACAGCCGGGGCCGCCTAGGCGGACGCGCCAAGTCCATGGTCGTCACCGCCTCGCGGAAGTCAGCGGTGGAAATGGCGCGCGCGATCAAGAGCTACATCAAGGATCGCGACTACGACACCAAGTACCCCGACCTGGGTGTCCTCGTCGCCTTCTCCGGTTCGCTCACCATCGACGACGAGGAGACCACCGAGTCGAAGGAGAACGGCGGCCTCTCCGAGAGCGCGCTGCCGAAGGCGTTCGCGTACACGCGCGCCGACGACAAGGCCGCCCGCTCGGGCGGTTCCGGTCAGCAGGAGTACAAGATCCTGGTCGTCGCGGAGAAGTACCAGACCGGCTTCGACCAGCCGCTCCTGACCACGATGTACGTCAACAAGACGCTGACCGGCATCTCGGCCGTACAGACCCTGTCCCGCCTCAACCGAACCGCCGAGCGCAAGACCCAGGGCGACCTGGCCGTCCTGGACTTCGTGAACGACGCCGAGGACATCCAGGAGTCCTTCCGCCCGTACTTCGAGGAGGCGATGACCCTCCCCACCGACCCGAACCTGCTCTACACCGCGCAGAGCCGGGTCATGCAGGCCGCCATCCTCGCCGCGCACGAGATGGACGAGTTCGCCGCCGCGTACTTCGCCGCCAAGGAGAAGGCCGCCGGCTCGCAGGCGAAGTGGGAGAAGCTGCACGCGGAGCTGTACCGGCTGCTCTCCCCCGCCGTGGCTCGCTTCGCAGCGCTGCTCGACAGCGAGGACGAGGACGACGCGAAGACGGCGGAGGACTTCCGTGCCGACCTCACCGACTACGTCCGCAAGTACGGCTTCCTCGCCCAGATCGTCCCGTACCGCGACGCCGAGCTGGAGCGGCTGCACCTCTACGGCCGCTACCTCCTCAACCGCCTGCCGCGCCGCGCGGACGGCGGCGTGGACATAGGCGAAGTCGACCTGAGCCACATGCGCGTGGAGCAGACAGGCGAGTACGACCTCTCCCTCACAGCAGAGGGACCGACGGTGATGCAGGGCTTCGGGGACGGCTCGGGCGGGGCGAAGGAAGCGGAGAAGTCGCTGCTCTCCGAGCTGATCGACAAGTTCAACGCGAAGTTCGGCACGGAGTTCACTGAGCAGGACGTCATCCAGCCCTTCGAGGAGGCGAAGGCCGACCCGAAGGTCCGGGCCGCGGCGGTCGTCAACGACGAGGACAACTTCGGGCTCGTCTTCGACAACGTCTTCGCGGACAAGATGGCCGACCACATCGACACCATCGCCGGCATGGGCCGCCAGTACTTCGGCCCCGACAAGGGCTTCAAGTCCAGCCTGGACCGCAGCGCGCGCAAGGCGGCGTGGCGGATGATCCGCCGCGAGGAGGGCCTGGACGACGACGTCTAATTCGTAGACCCGGCTGGATATGCCGCCGGAGAACCCTTTGGAGCAAGACCTCGGCCCCTGCCCGGCGATCACCGCGCGCACCCCGACGGACCCTCAGCTACGAGAACCACTTCAGGAGCGGGCAATGGACAACGAGATTCAGCTGATCAGTGACGGTGATGGGCTGGCGGTCATCGGGAACGCGACGGACGTCGAACGCTTCCTCGTATCGGAGGGACTGTCGTCGAAGGACCTCGGACTGCAACGGCTCAAGTCCGCCTTCGGTACCGGAGCTGCGGTCGCGCAGGCAGGTTCAGAGATAGCCGCCAACTCCGGTCGCTGGGTGAAGCTGACCAAGGATTCCGCGCAGCGTGTCAAGAAGTTCGGGCTAACGGAAAGCAAGACGCCAGGCGTCAGCCATGCGATGGTGGGCAAACCTGGCTCAATCAAGTCATGGCTCCAGATCGAGAAAGGGGCCGGCTCTTTTCTGACCAACCCGGCGCTTCTGACTGGTGCCGCGGGGATCATGGCACAGCTCGCGATGCAGCAGACCATGGACGAGATCACCGACTATCTCGCCACGATCGACGAGAAGGTCGACGACGTGCTCCGCGCCCAGAAGGACGGTGTGTTGGCCCGCATGATCGGAGTGGACCTCGTGATCGAGGAGACCATGACCATCCGAGAGCAGGTGGGCCGGGTCTCCGAGGTCACGTGGTCGAAGGTGCAGGCCGCTCCAGCGACGATCGCAGATACCCAGGCGTACGCGTTGCGTCAACTCGACGCACTCGCGGAGAAGGTGGAGCGCAAGAGCAAGTCCAAGATCGGCGATCTCGCCACGGCGGCCAATGAAGCCGAGTCCAAGGCTCAGGAGTGGCTCGCTGTTCTGGCTCGTTGCTTCCAACTGCAGGACGCGATCGCCGTGCTCGAACTCGACCGAGTGCTGGACACGGCTCCGGAGGAGCTGGACCAGCATCGCCTCGGGCTTCGGGCTGCCCGACAGAACCGGCTGGATCTCATCTCGCGGAGCACCGAGCGTCTGGTGGCCCGGATGAATGAGGCTGCTGGCACGGCCAACGCGAAGGTGCTGCTGCACCCGACCAAGTCACCGGCTGTAGTCCAGTCGAGCAACCATGTCGCGACTGGCGTCCATGACTTCCACGGGCGGCTCGGGATTGAGTCCGGTCGCCAGTCATCGGATGCAAGACGATGGGGGGACGCGGCCGCGGAGGCGAGGGACAAGGCGCTCAAGACAGGAGCAAAGGGCGTCGATGCCGCCAGAAACCTCGGCAACGAGACCCTCGACCGGGCCAGCTCGGTAAAGGGCAAGCTCTCCAGCGGGATCGCCGAGCGAGCGCGCCGTCGGCGCGGGGACGAAGAGGAACACGCTGAGGAAGGCTGAGTCTGATCCGGCGGTCGGCCCCCGGCTCTTCGGGGCGGGGGCATTCTTTACCTCAGCTAACCGTGCAAGACGTGGGCGCCCAGCCGCCCGCGCGACAGGGCCCCCACGGGGAATGCAAATGTACGGCTCAGATGGTCTGGTCGGCGGCCAGCCGGACGAACTCGGTCCACGTCTGCGAAGTGACGGTCAGGACCGGACCGGTGGGAACCTTCGAGTCCCGAATGTGCACAGCTGCCGAAACGTTGGCCACCTCCACGCACTGCCCACCTTCGGCACCGCTGTAGCTGCTCTTGAACCAGGCCACTCCTTGAGCGGTGGCCGAGGTCTTTGCGGTGTTCATAGCTCTCCCAGCAACTTCTCGATAAATCCAAGGGACTCTCGCGGAGTGAGAGCCTGGGAACGGATGATCCCATAGCGAGCAGCGGCGAGACGGACCTCTTCCCGGTCCGTAAGCAGGCTGCTTCGACCTTGGACCTCCATGTACGTGAGGTGCTCTCCGCCCTTGCGCGTGATGACGGTGAATGGACCGTCTACGCCAGCGTTGTCCTCCCGGTCCAGTGGCATGACCTGGATCTCGACATTGCGTTTCTGACCGACAAGCAGCAACTGTTCGAGCTGTCCCCGTAGCACGGGCGTACCCCCAAGCGGCCTGCACAGAACGTTCTCCTCAAAGACGAAGCTCAGCAGCGGCGCAGGCCAACGGTTAAAGATCTCCTGCCGAGCCAGACGGGCTGCCACTCGCGACTCGATCGTCTCCTCGTCCAGCAGCGGACGCCGCATGGCCAGCAATGCTCGCGTGTACTCCTCCGTCTGCAACAACCCATTGACTACGTGTGTGTCGTAGACACACAGCTCGACCGCTTCCGCTTCCAACCGCGCCATATCCCGGAAGAACGCCGGATACTGCGCCCGCGCAACCTCCTCCTTCAGCGCCCTGAGCAACCCACCCGCATCCAGCACCTCATCCGCCCGGTCGATGAACCGCGGCGGCGGAATCCGCCGTCCCTGCTCGAACGACGCCACCGACTGCGCCGCGTACCCCACGCGCTTCCCGAACTCCGGCCGCTCCAGACCCGCCCGTACCCGCAGCAGCTTCAACTGCCGCCCGAATGCCGTCACCACGCCCTTCCCCGGCTCGTCCTCCGGACGAGGCCCCGCATCGCTCTGCTCCATCGGCTCACTCGACTCCATCGGCTCCGAGGAATCCACCGGCTCCGCCTTCCCGACCCACTTCACGTACACACCCACACGCCACCACGTACAGCCCGCACCCGACAGCGCGTCACCACTGGTCACGCTACGCCACCAACGGAAGCGTAGAAGGCATGACCAGTGAAACCGCTCGCCCCACCGTCACCACCCGAGCCACCACCCCCACCCACCACTTCGCCATGCGCTTCAGCTCGACCCCGCGCGGTGCCCGTCTCGCCCGGCGCCTCGCCGGGCAGCGGTTCGACGCCTGGGGCATTCCGTACGACAGCGACGTACACGACGCACTCACGCTGATCGTCGCCGAGCTGGCCGCCAACGCCGTCACCCACGGCCGGGTACCCGGCCGCGACTTCCACCTCGCCGTCACACTGGCCCCGGCCCTCGCGACCGTACGCATCGACGTCACCGACACCCGCACCGAACGCGTCCCCGCCGTCGCCCCGCCCTCCGACGACCGCGACTCCGGCCGCGGCCTGCTCCTGGTGGAGTGTCTGGCCACCCGATGGGGCTGGTGTCCACGGACCGACGGCCCCGGCAAGACGGTCTGGGCGGAGTACGCGCCCGCGCTGCCCGTCGCAGGGTGACCTGACGGCTGGACGGAAGATCGCCGCAGCGGCCACACTTGTCCCCCTGGCCGTCCGACAACGACGGTTTCGTCGGACAGCACCACACGGGGGCGGGCAAGGTGTCGCAGCAGTTAATCTCCGGGCGTTACGAGCTCCTGGAGGAGTTCGACCAGGGCGGCATGGGCGTCGTCTGGCGCGGCTACGACGCCGTCCTGGACCGGCCCGTCGCCGTCAAGGCCATCCGGCAGGCGTCGATCACCTCGCCGCACCTCATCGAGGAGTTCGCCAAGCGGTTCCGCCGCGAGGCCCGCATCACCGCGCGCATTCAGCACCCCGGTGTGCCGCAGGTGTACGACGCCGTGCTCGACGACTCGTACGAGCGGCTGTTCCTGGTGATGGAGCTGGTCGACGGCATGTCGCTGTCGGCCTACATCCACCCCACTCGCCCCCTGCCCGTCAGCTGGGCGGCCGCCGTCGCCGCTCAGGTGGCGACCGTCCTTTCGTACGCGCACGAGGTGCCGGTCATCCACCGTGACCTGAAGCCGGGGAACATCCTGGTCGCCCGCGACGGCACCGTAAAGGTCCTCGACTTCGGCATCGCGGCGATCCTGCGGACCGATGTCACCAAGCTGACCGCGACCGGAAGCCCCATCGGTACGTACCAGTACATGTCACCCGAGCAGGTGCGGGGCGGGAGCATCACGCCGCAGACCGACCTGTACGCGCTCGGCTGCGTGCTGCACGAACTTCTCAGCGGACGACTGGTATTCACGGCCGAGAGCGAATACCTGCTGATGTTCCAGCACGTCAACGCTGCCCCGACCCCACTGCGCCAGCTGCGGCCCGACGTACCCCAGGCGCTGGAGGAGCTGGTGCTGCTCCTGCTGAGCAAGGCGCCCGAGAAGCGGCCCGCGGACACGCAGGAGGTGTACGAGCGGCTGCTGCCGTTCCTCCCGCCGCCGGGCCAGGAGCCGACCGCCGCCGAGGCGGGGCCGGCAGGGGCTCCCGACCCGACGGGGCTGTTCCGCCACCCGTACGCGCCTCGCGCCCGTACGAAAACGTCGGCGACCGCAGGCCCGGCGCCCACCGCGTCACCGCTCGCCCAGCCCGCGATTCCCGTCCCGGCGCAGCTGCGCGAGGAGATCAAGGAGGCGTACGCCCACTCCGACGCTCTCCTCGAAGAGGAGCGCTTCGCCCAGGCCGCCGAGGTACTCGGCGAGATCATCGAACCGGCCGCCCTTGCCCTCGGCTCCGAGAGCAAACAGGTGCTGGGCCTGCGGCGGCAGCGGGCGGCGATCCGCCTCCTCGGTGGCGACTACCGGGCCGCGCTGCCGGAGTTCGACGCCCTCGCCGACGCGTACGCCCGCATCGTCGGTCCCACCGGCGAGAAGGCCCGCGCCTGCCGCGCCCAGGCCGCGCGCTGCCGCGCCGAACTCGGCCAGGTCACCGAGGCTCTCGCCGCTTTGCAGGGCGTACTGACGGTCGTACGAGCCGTCGACAGCGACGCCGGTGAGGAGGCCGTGGAGCTGCGGCACAACATCGGGATGCTGCTGCTCGCCCAGGGCCGGGCCGCCGAAGCCCGGGAGGTCCTGGAGCCACTCCACCAAGACGTGTGTCTGGTCTACGGGCCGGACGACGAAATGGCCGGCGAGATCGCCGAGGCGCTCTCCGTCATCCGGCTCGGCCTCGACGGCGACTCCGCCCGATAAGCCAGTCGGAGCCCGCAGCGACCGAGTATCGCAGAACCGCCAAACCGCCCCGGGAGAACGGAACCCACCCGCATGCCGCACCTCGCCTTCGACATCGGTTTCTGCGACCAGCTCAGCAAGCTCCAGGGGACCGTGAGACAAGGGGTGTTCGACGCCTGGGAGAAGTTCGGCCGCCTCACGCTCGACCAGCTCTTCAAGGACCCCGGTCTGAAACTGGAGTCCCTGAAGCGCGCCAAGGATCCGCACATCCGCACCATCCGCATCGACCAGGGCACCCGTGGCGTCGTCCTCGCCCCTGACCGCGGGGACACCTTCGTACTGTTGCGGGTGATGCCGCACGACAAGGCCATCGCCTGGGCGATCAAACAGAAGGCCAGCATCAACGCGGTCACCCGCGCCGTCGAGATCCGCGACATGGCGATGCTCGAAGAGCTCACGCCCGCCTACGAGCAAATCGCCGCCGCACCCGACCAGCGGCTCTTCTCCCAGATCTCCGACGGCGACCTGACGGCCCTCGGCGTCGACGGCACCACCCTCCGCCAGGCGCGTGTCCTCACCAGCAAGGAACAGCTGGAGGTCTTCGCGCCGTACTTCCCACCGGACCAGCGTGAAGTACTGGAGTACCTCGCCGAGGGCTTCACCGTGGAGGAGGTGTGGCGCGACCTGGTGTCCGTCAACCTGCCCTCGGCCGCCTCCGACGAGCCGGTGGACACCACCGACTACGCGACGGCCATTCGCCACACCCGCACCCGTATCGCTCTCGTCACCGGCTCCGACGAACTGCGCGACATCCTCGACAAGCCGTTCGCCGCCTGGCGCGTCTTCCTCCACCCGTCCCAGCACAAGGTCGCCTACCGGGCCAGCTACTCCGGCCCCGCGCAGGTGACCGGAGGGCCCGGTACCGGGAAAACCGTCGTCGCCCTGCACCGCGTACGGCATCTGCTGAAGTTCCTGCGCGACGGCGACCGGATCCTGCTGACCACCTACACCAACGCCCTCGTCGCCGCACTGCGCGGCGCACTCGCGGACCTCGTCGAGGACGAGGAGTTGCGCGAACTCGTGGACATCACCACCGTCGACGCCCTTGCCAGTCGGGTCGTGTCCACGGCGCGCCGGCCGCTGCGGGGCGGCGAGGAGGAGGCCCGCTGGGAGCAGGCCGCGCGGGCGACCGGGTTCACCGGCACCGCGCAGTTCCTCGCCCAGGAGTACAAGCACGTGGTCCTTGCGCAGAGCCTGCGGAGCCTGGCGGAGTACGAGGCCGCCGACCGGCGAGGGCGGGGCAGTCGTCTCCCCGTCGCTGAACGCCCTCTGGTATGGCGTACCGTCCAGGAGTTTTCCGACCAGCTCGCCGCCGACGGCCTGCGCACGTATCTGGGGACCTGTGCGGAGGCAGCGGAAGTGCTCAGGGCCAGGGGGCCCCTGTACCGGCACGTCGTCGTCGACGAGGCGCAGGATCTGCACCCCGCACAGTGGCGACTTCTGCGTGCCGCCGTCCCTTCACGACCCGACGACCTGTTCATCGCCGGCGACCCTCACCAGCGGATCTACGACTCGAAGGTGTCGTTGAGCGCCCTCGACATCAAGGTCGCCGGGCGGTCCACCAAAATGCGGAAGAACTACCGCTCGACGCACGAGATCCTCAGCTGGTCCACCGCTCTGCTCGTCGGCCGCCCCTTCGCACAACTGGCGGACGACACCCGTAACGAAACCCTCCTCGGTTACCGCTCGGCCCTGCACGGCAACGGGCCCGCCCACTACGCGGCGGTCTCGGAGGAGGAGGAGCTCGATGCCCTCGTCGAACAGGTGCGGGGGTGGACGGAGAACGGCATCGCTCCGGGCGAGATCGGGGTGACCACGCGCTTCAACCGGGGCGTGGAGAGGGCCCTCGCACGGTTGACTTCCGTCGGTATCCCCGCGATGAAACTGAGGGCCGACGCCACCGGCGGGACAGATTCGGTCCGCGTCGGAACGATGCACTCCATCAAGGGACTGGAGTTCCGCTGTGTTGCTGTGACGGGGGTGAGCTCGGACGCCCTGCCGTTCCCGAAGGCGGTGACGCCCGTGGTGGTCGACCGTCTCCAGCACGAAACAGACCTCATGTCCGAGCGCTGCCTGCTGTTCGTGGCGTGCACGCGTGCTCGGGACAGGCTCTACGTGTCTTGGACTGGAGATCCGAGCCCCTTCCTGACGGACGCTCAGGTGGTCGTCTGAGCACAGTATTCCGCGAGACGTGCCCTGCGCTACGGATGGCGGGCATCGAGCTCAGGCCGACCGGGCGCCTCAACTTGCGCCCAGGCGGCAGCCTCCCGCCCGTTCGCTGGGCGACTGTCAGTGGGAGGCCATATCGTCGGCGCCAACGGGCTTCGATCAGGTGAAGCGATAGGGGACGGACACCACCATGCAGGCCAAAGAGACACTGTTCGCCGACCTTGTGCAGGGACGGGCCCAGCAGTTCCAGGTGCCCCTTTATCAGCGAACGTATTCCTGGACCGAGAAGCACCTGGCGCAGCTGTGGAGCGACATCCTTGAACAGGTCGAGTTGTTGGAGTGCGGGGAGAAGGCAAGCACACACTTCCTCGGGTCGGTCGTCCTGGCGCCGTCCCCGCAGAACGAGGCGACGTTCCCCCGTTGGCTCGTCGTGGACGGCCAGCAGCGGTTGACCACGATCTCCTTAGCCCTTGCGGCGATTCGCGACCATATCGCGACTGCTCAGCCGGGCGAGGCAGAGCGCATCGATGAGGACTACCTGATCAACAAGCGCAAGGGAGACAACGATCGCTTCCGCCTGCTGCCCACCCAGGCTGACCGACCGCACTACGCCGCGCAGATCCGCGGCACGCGGGACGGACAGGCAGCGGGCGACAACATCGCCGCCGCCTATCGGTTCTTCCGCCGCAAGCTGGTGGAGGCGGCGGATCCTGCGGAACCACAGGACGTACTCCGCATCGAACAAGCGATCACGTCAAGGCTCGCCCTGGTGTCGGTGACCGCTGAACGCGGCGACAACGTCCACCGCATCTTCGAGTCGCTCAACAACACCGGTCTCAAGCTCAGCCAGGCGGACCTGCTGCGCAACTACCTCTTCATGCGGCTGCCGAGCCGTGGCGAGCATGTGTATGAGACGTACTGGCTGCCGCTGCAGGACAGCCTGAGCAACAACGAGCTCGAACAGCTCATGTGGTTGCAGTTGGTGCTGGATGGCGACGACCGGGTCCGCCGTCAGGACCTGTACGCCGCCCAGCAGCAACGCTTCGAACGCGGCGAGGTGAACGAGGACGAGATCGAGGCATACATCAAGGAGTTGCACCGCCGATCCGTCCACTTCCGGAGGATGATCCGCCCCGAAGAGGAGCCCGACGCATCGGTCCGGGCCCATCTGCGCCGGTTGGACGACTGGCAGGCAGCGGTCACGTATCCGGCGCTCATGCTGCTGCTCGACCGTCGGGAACGAGGAGAGATCGATTCGGCCGAGACCGCTCGCGCCATGTCGTACGTCGAGAGCTTCCTGGTGCGCCGGACGATCTGCCGCGTGCCGACGAACAACCTCAACAGGATTTTTCAGTCGGTGCCGGCGCAGCTGCCCCTGGACGTTCCCCTCGCCGACGGCCTGCACCAGTTGCTCTCCGCCACCAACCGATTCTGGCCCGACGACGACGAGCTGCGCGAGAAGATCCGTGTGGCCCCCTTCTACCAGTACGGCCGATGGCACCAGCGCAGGCTGGTGCTACAGCGGCTGGAGGAGAGTTATGAGCACCCTGAGCCGGTGGACTTCGCCGCCGCGCAACTGACCATCGAGCACGTGATGCCTCAGTCGGCCGGCGCAGAGTGGATGGAGATGCTGAGTGAGGACGCGGCCGATGGTGAGAGCCCGCAGGATCTGCACTCCCGGCTGCAGCACACGCTCGGTAATCTGACACTGACCGCGGTGAACTCGGAACTGTCCAACCACCCCTTCGAGCGCAAGCAGGACCTGCTGCGGAGCAGCCATCTCGAGATGAATCGCCGCATCGCGGCAACAGAGCGCTGGGGTGCCAAGGAAATTCTGTCTCGCGGCGATGATCTCGCCGAGATTGCGGTCGGGCTGTGGCCTGCCCCGCTACGCGGCGTCGGTCGAGCGGAGCGCAGTCGGGACTGGCAGCTCGCCCACGAGGTTCTGGCCGCGCTCCCGCACGGCACCTGGACTTCCTACGGCGACCTCGCCGCGTATATCGGCTCCGGCGCTCAGGCCGTGGGGAGCCATCTCGCCAGTACCGAAGGGCTGGTCAACGCGTACCGGGTCCTCAATGCCGACGGGAAGGTGTCCGACGGCTTCCGGTGGACCCCGCAGTCTCCGGGAGGCGATGTCCGTGCCCTGCTGAGTGCCGACGGGATCCACTTCACCCTCAGCGGAGCCGCCGACCCCGCGCAGCGTCTGACCAGCGACGACCTGGCCCTGTTGCTGTCGAACCCCGACGACGGGTCGGCAGAGGAAGAGGAACCCGCGGAGCGCACGGCGCAGAACCAGGAGGTCGAGACTCGCGCCGATCGGTTCTTCCGACAGCTCGCCGCGGACGACTCGGCCAAAACCGTGGCCGCTGTACGGGCTCTCCTCTCCCGCTGGGAGGAAGTGGGCGGCTGGACCGGCCACGGATCAGGTCATGTCACCACCAGCGCTTTTCTCATGCTTGGGGCCGAGGGCGGGCCGGGCCACGGCATCTGGCCCCTCGTTCTCTACCCTGGCAGCGAGCGCGGCGGCTCGGCGGAGGTGGTGTTCCAGCACCTCGCCGCGCGGGAACCCTTTACCGACCGAACGCTGCGCGCCGCGCTTCTCGATCGTTTCAACGCGATGGAGGGCGTGGACATCCCTGAGGGCAAATTGGAGCTACGCCCCAGCTTCCGGCTGTCGCTGCTGGAGAACGACCGTAACCGTGAGTTGCTCTCCGAGGCGCTTACCTGGTTCCGCGATCGATGGGAGAACAGGGATGCGTCCTGAGCTTCTTACAGCACGAGACCGCTGATTTCGGCTGCCCCGCATCACGAACGAGCGGTGCGGGGCCGCCGCGCTGGACATCTCCCGTCCGGTGCCGGGAGCGCCATCACGCACAACGCAAAGCGCCGGCCAGGATCTCTCCTGACCGGGCACTTGTCGGTAACGCTGTGGTGTCCGAGGGGGGACTTGAACTCTCCTCTCGGGCACCAGCCCATAACTGCTCTGACCTGGGGAAACGCCCGTCGATCGGCTTCATTTCGGCGGGCGCTTCCCCTGTTCTTTCCTGCTGTTTCAGGCCCTCTCGGGCCCCTGTTGGTCATGCGTTGGTCACGTGACCAACCCTCTTCCGAGGCGTCCGTCCCTGGTCAGGCTTCCCGGACGGCGCCACGGGGCTACGCCCAGTCTGCACGGGCGCGTGCGTGACCACGCACCGGGGGGTGGGCCGGGGTGGTCGCCGCCCTGTTTATGCAAGGACACGCATAGTCGCGTTCGCGCATAGACGCGTGACACCGCCCCCTCTAGTGTCGTTGGGCAGGCGGCCCAAACGGGGCCAGAGCAAGGGGGTTTGGCATGTCCGAACGTTCGGCACTCACCCGGCTCACGGGCAACGGCGAGTGCGGAGAGAAGGACTGCCCGAACGTGTACCGCACGGCTACCGGGTCGTTCGTGGTGCAGGGCGACGTGTCCGACGCCTTCACCCCGCCCTCCGGGGAAGGGCTCGTGGAAATCCCGGAGGCAGTTCTCAGGGAGGCGTTCCGTGCACTTGGATGGTGACGCGTGGAATGACTGCTTCGATTCCATGGAGCGTGAGGCGTGGCGACTGGAAACGCTGCCCGTCTACACCATGCCCCAGGAAGCGGAGAAGCTGAAGCGCTTTCTCGCCGGGGAGAAATCCCCCGACGATTACACGTCGGCTTGGATGGACGAGGTTCGGCAATGGACCTCGGAAGGAAAGAGCGTCGGCAGGGTGCACGTCGTGACCCGCCCGCTCTCGGACTACCTTCGGTTCGAGTTCGAGTATTACTACCGGCACCACGTGAAGGTGGGCGAGGATATCCGCATTCTCGACCTCACCGACCGGGAGAACCCGGGACTTCCGGGCCAGGACTTCTGGATGTTCGATGAGTCCAAGGTGGTCCTGATGAACTACCGGGCGGGCGGGACGCAGATAAACCGGGAGCTGTACGAGGGTGATCCCGAACAGTACCGGCAGTGGAAACGAATTGCCGTTGCCGAGTCGGTTCCATTCCTGGAGTACGTGAGCGGGTGACGTTCGACCCTGAGCAGATGGGCCAGCCGAAACAGGAACTGGCGGCCCTGCTGAAAGAACTACGCAAGCGAGCCGGCCTCACTGGGGACCGGCTCGCTCGGCGTTGCAACATGTCCCAATCGAAGATCAGCCGGATTGAGAACGGGAAAGCTCAGCCGAGCCTACTGGACCTGGAAAGAATCCTACGAGCCGTCGTGGCTCCACCCGAGGTCATCGAGGAGGTCATCGCCCTCGCGCGGTTGGCCAACACCGAATGGCAAGACCTGCGCTCCCTGCGCCGTAGGGGCCTGGAGAAGAAGCAGACTGAACTTGCAGCCCTCGAATCCTCCTCTACGGAATTCCGCTTCTTCCTGCTCTCGATGATTACAGGACTGCTGTCCACCCCTGAGTACATCCGGGCCAGCCTTGCCCATTCCCCGGCCGATGTCACTAAGACGATCGCGAGGAAGCTGGAGCGGCAGGAGGTTCTTTACGACACGAAGAAGCGGTTCACCTTCATCCTGACCGAGCAGGCTGTGAGGTGGCCGCTCCTTCCCCCGGCTGCGATGGCAATGCAGATTGACCGGCTGGCCTCACTTACCCACCTTACGAACGTGAAGCTCGGCGTTATCCCAATCGCGGGATACAAGCCCATGGCGCCTATGGACACCTTCACCATCTATGACAACACGCTGGCCACTGTGGAGAACACGACCGGTGTCGTGATCCTTAGAGATCCAAGAGACATCGAAATGCACCTGGAACTGTTCTCCACACTGGAGGGCTATGCATTGTTCGGGGACGAAGCGCGAGCCTTGTTGGCGGAGTGGTCTGCTGCTTGCCGTTCATGATCTTTAGTCCATGACGGGAAAGAACTACACAACCCCCGCTTTCCAGGTCAATGTTTTCCCCCATGGCGGCGACCGAGCGAGACGAAACGAGAAACCGCGACGGCGGACGCATGACCCTGCGGGTGTCATACGACGGCGGCCGGACGTACGGCCCGGTTCGTGAGGTGCGTGTGGACCCGCGCAAAGCAGTGATCTTGGGTTCACCGACCAAGTACCCGCCCTGCGGGTGCCCCCGGTGCACGGGCCGCAGTTCGCCGTCTGTGAGTGATCTCCGCCCTGTCGCGGTGGAGCCGAGGACGGCGTGAGGCATGGCTTGGGTCGCTGGGTGCTGCGCCACTTCGGCCGGTACGCGGGGCCGCTGTACCTGGCCATGATCCTCGGCGGCTGTGCCTTGATTTTCGCCGGAGCCCTGGCGATCCGGTAGCCGCCGGACTCGCCGCTGTCCCCTTTGCTTCCCGCCTGATCCCGGGCGGGAGTCCCCGAGAAGAGAGAGGTAGTCCGATGGTGGAAGAGAACACCGGTTCCGTGGCCCCCGAGGGGGGTGGCCTGCTCATCGCGAAGCGGAAGATCGTGGCCGCGCGCACTCGTGCCGAGCAGGAGTCGGACGTCAGCGGTGGCCGTTCCGACGGCAACGACTGACGGGAGCGCCCACGTTGCTTGATGCAGCCTCGTGGGCGGGGCGTCTGGGCGGGGACAAGTTCCTCGCCCGGACGTACCACCGCTCCTACGCACACATCCCCGGAGCCGCCGACACGGCGGGCCTGTTTTCCTGGGACGACCTGAACCGAATCATCGCCACACAGCGGCTGGAGCCGCCCCGGCTGCGCCTCTCGGTCGACGGCGAGATGGTCCCGCTGCACCGCTACGCCATCCCCACCACGAACCGCCGAGCGGTCACCTGGTCCCGCATCCAACCGTCCGACTTCCACGCCCAGCTCAGGGACGGGGCATCGCTGGTCCTCGACGCGGTGGAGAAGATCCACCCCGTCGTGGGGGCGGCTGCGGAGGCGCTGGCTCGCTTCCTCGGGACTTCCGTGCAGGCCAACGTGTACGCCTCGTGGACCGAGCGGGAGGGCTTCGGCCGGCACTGGGACGACCACGACGTGGTGGTGGTCCAACTGCATGGCTCGAAGCGGTGGCGCCTGTGGGGGATGACCCGCGAGGCGCCCACCTTCCGGGACGTGGAGTCGCCGGAGGAGCCGGAGGGCGACCCCGTGGCGGACCTCGTTCTGTCCCCGGGTGACGTGCTCTACCTGCCGCGCGGCTGGTGGCACGCGGTCACCGCTGACCAGGGGACGGAATCTCTTCACCTCACCTTCGGCATGGTCGCGCACACGGGTGCTGACCTGATGCTCTGGGTCGTGGATCAGCTTCGGGCGTCCCTCGCGCTCCGCAGGGACATCCCGCGCTTCGGTTCGCTGGCGGAACAGGCGGACTTCATCGACGCCGTGCGCCGTGAGGTGACCGACATGATGGCGGACCCGCGCCTCGTGGAGCGGTGGGCGGAGTCGATCGACACGACCGACCTGGGCCACGCGATTCCGTCCCTGCCCTACGTAGACGGGCTCCCCGCACGAGGGGAGATCACGGTCAAGCTGACCGCTCCGAGGGGCCGCCTGACGGCGAACCCGGCAGAGGGCATGGTCACCTTCTCGGCCGCCGGTACCGCGTGGGACTTCGCCGAGTCCGCAGCTCCCGCACTGGGCACGCTGCTGACCAACCAGCCGACCACGCTGGGCGAGATGGCCGACTCCGCCGGACTGGAGGTCAAGGACGTAGCCGAACTGGTCTCCGTCCTCATCGACGGCCACGCCGTCGCAGTCGTGGGGACGGCGCTGTGACCGCCGCGCTCTCCCTGGGGACATACCGCGTGCGTGCTGTCAGTCAGGCGGCACGCACCGCTCTGGCTGCCGGTAGCCCCTGGGTGGACACGGCACCCAACTACGCCCACGGTCGGGCGCACGAGGAGCTGCGCCCGCTTCTCAGGGAGTACCCGACCGTGCGGGTAGCCACGAAGGCGGGGTTCTTCACGGAGGAACAGGGCCGCACCGCACTGGCTGACGGCGTGCTCACCAGGGAAGAGGCGGCGGGTAGGCACAGCCTTGAGCGGGGCTTTGTCCGCTGGCAGATGGAGCGCTCGTTGGCCGCGCTCGGGCGCGTGGACCTGGTGTTCGTGCACAACCCGGAGCACGACGGCCAGGGCCTTGACCGTACGGCTCTGCACGGGCGTCTGCGGGAAGCCTTTACGGCGCTGGAGGAGTTCGCCCATGCGGGCAGGATCGGCGGGTACGGCGTCGCCACTTGGTCGGGTCTGACCTCCGGGGCGTTCAGCGTGCCCGAGTTGCTCGCTCTCGCCCGGCAGGCGGCGGGTTCCGCCGAGCACCATTTCACGGGCTTGCAGATGCCCGTCAGCCTGATCATGGATGCCCCGATCACACAGGCCCTGAACGGTGGCGGACCACTGGTGCAGGCGAAGGACGCGGGGCTGATCACGTTCGGCTCCGCGCCCCTGCACGGGGGCGCCCTCCTCGATGCCATGACACCCGAACTGGTGAACCTCATCCGCCCTGGCTTGTCGGCCGCAGCCGCTGCCCTGCTGGCCGCTGGCTCGTGCCCTGGCCTCGATGTCGTCCTGACTTCCGCGAGCACCCGTGAACACTGGGACGATGCGGCGAAGGCTCTGGCTGCGCCTCTGACGGCCCAGGAACTCAGGAGGGTGACGGATGAACTCGCCGGTGAATGAGGAGGTGCAGGCCCTGATGGAGGCCGCCCACGACCGGGCGGCCAAGGCACTGGGTCTCACCTGCACGGGGTCGCTGGCGTGGGGCTTCCTCGGTGTCACCCTCGGACGCCGAGCGGGGGACCGGTGGCTGCGGGTGAGTCGGACGGCGAAGAGGAACGCGGGCAGGAAGCGGGGGGAGGGCATCGTCGGCGCCTCCGAGCTGGTGCCTGACGGCGTCCCTCGTCCCCGCCTGTACGAGGTGCACGACTGGACTGACGGGGAGTGGGCTTTCGAGGCGGAAGTCCTCGACTACGTGACGCAGCCGATCGTGTCTCCGGACCGGGCCGACATCGACCGCGACCCGGGGTTGCCTGACGAGTGGTGGGCGGACCTTCGCCAAGCCCTTGCCCTGCTCGCTGAAGTGGAGGGTGTGAAGACGACCGTCCGGGATGGGTGGATCGAACGGGCCTTCCCCCAGTTCCTTGGCATCCCGGCACCCGCCAAGGTGGAGCGGGTGACCGGTCACGGTGACCTGCACTGGGGCAACCTCACCGTTGCGCCCCTGTGCCTGTTGGACTGGGAGCGGTGGGGCTTGGTGCCCTTCGGCTATGACGCGGGGCTCCTCCACGCCAACAGCCTGCTCGTTCCCGACGTAGCCGCTCGCATCCGCAGGGAGTTCGCGCCGACCCTCGACACCCCGGCCGGCCGAATCGGGGAACTCGCCGCGCTGGCGGAGATGCTGCAAGCCGTGGCCCGTGGCTGGTACCCCGCCCTTGCACCCCGGCTCGTTGCCCGTGCGGAGGCGCTCACCGGTGTTCGCCCACCCGTCCCGGTGCGCTCCGAGGTGAGCGCCTGACTGCGCCCCTGTGCGCCTGTCTCAGGCGCTCTCACCGATGTGCCGGTACAAGGTTGCCCGGGAGATCCCCAGCGCCTTGGCGATGGCGGTGACGCTCTCTCCCTTGGCGTGCCGGGCACGGGCCACGGCTAGCTTGTCGTCGTCCACGACGGAGGGGCGTCCACCGTGGTTGCCCTTGCGGGCCGCAGTGTCCAGCCCCTCCAACGTCTTCTCCCGGATGCCTTCCCGCTCTACCTCGGCGGCCACGGCCAGGACGGCGAACACGATCGCGCCTGCCCCGTTCGGGTCGTACACGCCCTGCAAGGGGCCGGAGAGGAGTTCCAGTTGGATGCCGTCCGCTTGCAGGGTGGAGGACAACGTCATGAGTTCTGCCGCGTTGCGGGCAAGGCGCTTCATCTCGACCACGGTCAGGATGACGGGCTGATTGGGTGCGGCTGTCTTGATCTCCCGAGCGAGGGTGAGTGCCTTGTCCAGTTCCGGCCGCTCCTTCACGCGGGTACTGATCTTCTCGGAGAAGACGCGGTTGCAGTCGGCACGGGCAAGCATGTCCAACTGGCTCTGGAGTTCCTGCCCGACAGTGGAGCAACGTGCGTAGCCGATACGTATAGCTGCGCCCGGCGTCGCCTCGGGTGCCTGCACTACGGGTGCGCCTTGCGTCCACGCCTTGCCGGGGTTGCGGTCGGCCGGAGTCTTCACGGCGAGTTCCGACTTGAGAGACGGCACGAGGGCGAAGCGACCCGTGTGGTAGTTCGCTGCCACCTTGCCCGCTCCCGTCCGGCAAGGGCTACCGGCAGGGGCTTCGCACTTCGGGCAGGGGTGACGCTCCTCGGGCAACCCCCGCGAAATCCGGATCGAGCCGCACGAGGAAGCCGACCCGCAAGAGGTAGCGCGCGGCATCACCAGCACGATCCTGCGGCAGATCGACACAGCCAAGTTCGCGGCAGAGGTAGGGCCGCTGGCGAAGCTGGCCCTGGCTGGCCAACAGCCGGTTGAGGACTTCCGGGAGAAGCTGGCCGGCCTGCCCCGGGGGCTGTCGGACGAGTACCTCGCGATCCTCTCCGCCTTCTACGTGCGGCTGGTTGAGCTCGGGGAAACGGCTCCCATTCATGCGCTCGAAAACGTCACCGGGACCAAGCAGGCCACGTTGAAGGGCCACCTTCGAGCGGCGCGACAGCGCGGCTTCCTGACCAAGGTCGAAGGGAAGGCGGGCGGGAAGCTCACGGACAAGGCGATCGAGACGGTGAAGGGGATCAAGGGTGAGGAAGCCTGACAGCCGTAGCGGCTGCGGCAGAGCGAGGGGGAACTAGCCGGGTGGCAAAGCGCGGCAACGGGCTCGGTGGGACTCCGGTGGAGATCCCGCGCACGGGCCGACCGAACACCTGGGGCGTGCGTACGCCCCTGCACTTCAACCCGGCGACGGGCAAGAAGGAGCGCTACTGGATAGGACGCGAGTACAAGACCAAGACCGAGGCGGAACGGGCGCTGCGCAAGTGGCACACCGACCACGAGGCAGGCACCCTCACGCCCCGCTGCGACATGACCATGGGCGAGCTCATGGACGGGTGGCTTGCCAAGCATCGGGGCGAGGACACCACGAAGGAGGGGTACGGGCCGAAGATCCGGCTGCACATCAAGCCGCACATCGGCAAGGTCAAGGTGGTGGAGGTGACGGACGAGCGGCTGGACGAGCTGTACCGGCTCTTGGAAACCGCGCCCATCGAGGCGAACGGGAACAAGCCGCTCGGACCCAAGAGCGTCCGCCACATACACAACATCATCTCGGCGGCGCTCGACTCGGTGACCGGACCGAGGAAGCTCCTCGCGGTCAACCCGGCGCACACTGCCAACCCGCCGACCGAGCGGTAGACAAGGCGGCACAGCCGGACTTCCCCACCCTCAACGATCACGAGACGGCGCACTTCCTCAAAGAGATATGGAAGCCGTGCGGCAACCGGGCGTGCGACGGCGGACTGACCCACCACTGCCTTCGGGATGCCCCGCTGTGGACCTCGTACGCGGCGACCTCATGCCGCCGCAGCGAAGTGCTGGGGTGGAAGTGGTCGCTCATCCACTGGGATGAGTGCGCCATCGAACTGGGCTGGGTCGTGGTCGAGGAAGGCAACACCTACCGGCTGCGCAAGCTCACCAAGGATGGAGACGACAACGCGATCATCTACGTAGACCAAGCCCTGATGAACGTCCTCAAGTGGCAGAGGGAACGTCAGGACGCGGAGCGGGAACGCCTCGGGGATCTCTGGGTGGACCATGACCTCGTGTTCGCCCGTGACGGCTTCAAGCTGTACCGGGGCGAGGCAGGCGGACCGCAGGACCCCGAGAAGGTGTCGGCCCGCTGGCGGACGGCACGCAACCGTCTGCACCTGCCGGAGAACTTCCGGCTGCACGACTGGCGGGCATCGAAGATCACGAACGATCTCGACAACCACGAGAACCCGGTAGAGGTCTCCGCCAACGCCCGGCACCACTCGCCGGGCTACACCATGGCGCGCTACGGCAGGCGTCGCGCCGAAGGGGCGAAGAAGCTGGCCGCTTCCAGCGCTGCCCGTCTCGGCCTGTCATCCCTGGTCTGACCAGGAAGTTCGCTCGGCTGTTGGTCACGTGGTTGGTCACGCCACAGCCGGAGAAACAGAAAAACCCCAGATCAACTGGGGTCTCTGCTGGTGTCCGAGGGGGGACTTGAACCCCCACGCCCGATAAAGGGCACTAGCACCTCAAGCTAGCGCGTCTGCCATTCCGCCACCCGGACCAGGTGGTCGGCCCCGGTTTCCCGCGGCGACATGGAAAACAATACCAGGGGTTCGGTGTGGCTTTCACCTGCGTATCCCGTGGTCAGTGGCCTGCGGCGGCCCTGCTCGGCGTGACGCGGCCGGCGCTCGGCCACGGTGTTTACGGAGTGCTACCTTCCGCGTACGCTTAGCGTTCGCGGGATGAGTCATGGATACGGATCCGGCCGTCGTGCGTACCGTCGGCCGCGTGCGCTGTCGCCCCTGCGTGAGCATCTGCGGGACACCTTCTGGTTCGCGCCGACCGTGGGGCTGGTGTGCGCGTTCGCGCTGTGGTGGGTGGCCTCGGCGCTCGATGCGGAGATCGTCGGGTATCTGCAGGGCGAGAAGGCGTATGACGCGATCAGCGATCTGATCTCGATCGCCGAGGACGCCAAGACGATCGTCACCACGATCAGCTCGGCGATGATGACCTTCATCGGTGTGGTCTTCAGCATCTCGCTGGTGGCCGTACAGATGGCGAGCGGCGGGTTCACGCCCCGGGTCGTGCGGATCTTCGTCCGGAGCCGGATCACCAAGCTCACGCTCACGGTCTTTCTCGCGACGTTTCTGTTTTCACTGCTGGTGCTGACCCAGTACGACAGCAAGAGCGATCCGCGGCTGGTGACCACCGTGCCGCTGGTGCAGAGCGTTCTGGTCATGACCATGGTCGTGCTGAGCCTGCTGCTGTTCATCGCGTATGTGTCGTCCACGCTGCGGCTGATGCAGGTCGGGCCCGTCGTCGACCGCATCGCTCGGGATGCGTTCCGCGTGCTGGCCCGGCAGCCGGGCGGGGGGCTGGGCGGGGGAGCCGGGCGGGAGCCGCTCGCGCCCGAGAGCGGGCGGATCGCGTACCAGGGGCGGGCGGGGGTGCTGCGGGATGTGAATGTCGCGCGGCTGGTACGGGCCGCCAGGCGGGAGGGAGTCGTCCTGCGGCTCATTCCCCGGATCGGGGACTTCGTCGTACCCGGGACGCCGGTGCTGGCCGTTCACGGCGACGGAGCGCCGTCACGGGGTGCGCTGCGCTACACCGTGTCCGTTGGCGTGGAACGCACGTCGCATCAGGATCTCGGGTTCGGGCTGCGGCAGTTGTCCGACATCGGGTTGCGGGCGCTGTCGCCTGCCGTCAATGACCCGACGACAGCCGTGCAGTGCCTGGACCGGATCGTGCAGTTCCTCGCCGCTGTGGTGGAGATGCCGCTGGGGGCCGTCCATCACCTGGACCGCGAGCGTGTGGTGCGACTGGTGCAGGACGTGCCGGAGTGGGCCGATCTGGTGGATCTCGGGTTCACCGAGATCCGGGGGTGCGCGGTCGGCAGTCCGCAGGTTTCGCGGCGGTTGCTGGCCGGGATCGAGGATCTGTTGCTGCTGGCGCCGGCTGACAGGAGAGAGCCGCTGGTGCGGCACCGTACGCTCCTCGTGCAGGCCGTGGAGCGTACGGTGCCGGAGGCCGCCGAGCGGGCGTTCGCCCTGCTGTCCGACCGCCAGGGCATTGGCTAGAAGGCTCGTGAAGATCTT
>NZ_JAGGPC010000001.1:0-59998 GCF_018614005.1 Streptomyces sp. ISL-99 | reverse complement strand
GCAGGACCGCGCCGATCGCGTTCACCAGGCCGGTGTGGGCGTCGGAGACGACCAGTTGGACGCCGGACAGGCCCCGGGCGGTCAGCGAGCGCAGGAAGGCGAGCCAGCCCGCACCGTCCTCGGCCGTGGCGACGTCGATGCCGAGGATCTCCCGGTGTCCGTCCGCATTGACGCCGACCGCGATCAGCGCGTGGACGTTGATGATGCGGCCGCCCTCACGGACCTTCTGGGTCAGTGCGTCGACCCAGACGAACGCATACGGGCCGGCGTCCAGCGGCCGGTTGCGGAAGGCGGCGACCTGCTCGTCCAGGTGCTTGGCCATCGCGCTGACCTGGGACTTCGACAGCTGGGTGACGCCGAGGGACTCGGCGAGCTTCTCGACCCTGCGGGTGGAGACGCCCAGCAGGTAGGCGGTGGCGACGACCGAGATGAGGGCCTGCTCGGCCCGCCGCCTGCGTTCGAGAAGCCAGTGCGGGAAGTAACTGCCCTGCCTCAATTTGGGGACGGCGAGTTCGACGGTGCCGGCGCGGGTGTCCCACTCGCGTGGGCGGTAGCCGTTGCGGTGGTTGACGCGTTCGTCGCTGACCTGTCCGTATTCGGCGTTGCAGAGAGCATCGGCCTCCGCGGACATGAGCGCGTCGGCGAACGTCTTGACCATCGCGCGCAGCAGATCGGGACTCGCCGCGGCGAGATTGTCTTCCGCGAGGGCGTGCAGGGGCACACTGTCTGGTGCGGTCATCGTGCTGATCTCCTTCAAAGACTTGGTCGTCTTGAAAGATCAGCCGGTGGCCGTTCGTCTATGCGGGCACCATCCCGATGCCGGAGCAAACCCCCGGATCAGGTCGAACCCGTACACCACTTCCCTGGACGCAACCTGGCCCTGCGGCAGACCGTGGGGGAGTGGCTGGACGAGTGGCTGGCCGGTAAGCGCAAACTGGCCCTCAATACTCGCCGGTCCTACGCGGGACACATCGAGCAGCGGCTCAAGTCCTACCTGGGCGACATTGATCTAGAGAAGCTGCGCCACAGCCACATTCGTACCGCGTACGACGCCATTGTGGCGACCACAGCGGACGGGCCTCGGCCGGTCGGACTGGTCACCCTAGCCTGTATCCACGCCACCCTCCGCGCGGCTCTCAACGCCGTCAAGCGGCAGCACCGCATCGTGGACAACCCGGCCTTCTTCGTGGAACTGGACCCCACACCTCGTCCGAAGCCGGTGCTGTGGACTCCGCAGTGGGTCATTGAATGGATGGCCACCGGCCGTCGCCCCAAGGTGGCCGTGTGGCTGCCACCGCAGATCGGAGCCTTCCTCCGCCTGATAGTCGACGACCGGCCTTACGCCTGCTACCACCTGCTGGTCTTCCGGAGGCCTCGTCGTGGTGAGGGCGTCGGGCTGCCGTGGCCAGACGTGGACCTGGAGGCGGGGACGTTGGTCCTCTCGCAGCAGATCATCCAGGTCGGTTGGGCGACGGCCATTACCCGTCCCAAGGACGACAGTGGCGGTGTCATCGCGCTCGACTCCGTGACTATCAAGGTGCTGCGGACTCATCGGGCGCGTCAGCTGGCCGAACGACTGGCCATGAGGCCGGCGTGGATCGAGAGCCACCACGTCTTCACCACCGAAGAAGGCAAACCGCTACACCCGGACTATGTCAGCCGACACTTCGTGCGGCTGATCAAACGAGCCAACACGCTGCGAGTGGGCGATGAGGGCCCAGCCGTGGCCGATGTTCAGCGGGCGTTTGACCTGCCCGTCACCGAGGCGTTTGACGACCAGCTGCGCCGAGCTGTCTTCGCCTTCCAGCGTCAGCAGGGACTGACCGCAACGGCATCGTGGACCCTCAGACCTGGTATCGGCTGATCCCGGAGAATCCGCTGCGGCCGTACCCGCATCCCGGCTACCTGCCGCCAATCCGACTCCACGACCTGCGCCACAGCGCGGCCACCTTGGCACTGGCCGCTGGGGGAGACATGAAGGTGATCTCGGCCATGCTCCGGCACTCGTCGATCCAGATCACGGCCGATACGTACACCTCGGTCCTGCCCGAGATCGCTCACCAGAACGCCGAGGCGGCCGTTGCCCTGGTGGATCAACCGCGACCCCAGCGGGCCGATGACGGCCCGGTTAGCCCCTCGCTAGCACCGAAGCCCAGAAACGCCAATGGCCGTCCTTCCCGAAGGAAGAACGGCCAGGTCAGGCGATTGCCTCGCTGTGCGCCGCCAGGGACTCGAACCCCGGACCCGCTGATTAAGAGTCAGCTGCTCTAACCAACTGAGCTAGCGGCGCCTGCTGACGTCGTAGACATTAGCACCCGGATCGGTGGGAGGAAAAATCGATATCCGGGTCCCGGTGCTGGGGCCGGGGCGGGCCGCCCGTACACACGCCCAGAGCATCGCCTCGGCGCCCGGCAGCCACGGATGGCGCACGTCAGGGGCGACCAGCCAGCGTGGTCCCGCGTCGGCGGGGGCGTCCGGGGCGCTGAGCGGCGGGACGGTCACAGCGTCGCCCGAGCCGTGGCACAGGAGGGGCGGCACGGCGGTGTCCCTGCCGCCCCCCTCGGCGGCATTCCCCGTACGACATCCACCACGGCCCCACTCCTCCCAGGCGAGCAGTGACGGGAGTCGCTGGGCGGTGCCGGGGCAGGTGAAGAGCAGCATGCGGCCGCGGTGGGTGGCGACCGGCCCCGAGCCGGGCCCGTCCGCCCATAACCGGTCCAGCATCCGGCGGCCGAAGACCGCGGGAACGCTCACGACGTCGAACACGGAGCCGCAGGGCAGGACGGCGGAATCGGTGGGCCGGGCCTCCCAGAGCGAGAGGGTGCTGCGCGGGTACGCGGCGGCGGAGGCGAGCCAGGCGGCGCCGGCGGGTGTGACCTGGGCGGGGGCGGGGGCGGGAGCGGGGGTGGGGGTGGTGGGGTTGGGGTGCGGGTAGGCGGCGAAGCCGTTCTGCTTGGTGAGGGCGGTCATGGCAGTCACATCTACCGGCAGTGTCCGTACCGTTTCGGAGGGTTGCGGGAAACCGGGACAGGGCGGGGCGGGAGGGGGTATCTTGCGGCCGGGCATATGCCAAGAGCCCGTGACCGTTGTGGATCATGGGCTCCTGCCGGTCGGCCTGTGTGTGTTCGGCGGCTACGGGTGCTTCGGGCCGCGCAGCAGATCGCGGCCGAACTCGACCATCTTCTTGGCGTAGTCCTCGGTCCAGTCGGCGCGCTGCGCGATGTCCGCCGTCGAAAGCCGGTCGAAGCGCTTCGGGTCGGCGAGCTGGGCGGCCGCGACGGCCTGGAACTCGGTGGCCCGGTCGGCCGCGGTCCGGAACGCGAGCGTCAGCTCCGTGGCACGTTCCAGCAGCTCACCGGGGTCCTCCATCGACTCCAGGTCGAAGAAGTGCTCGGGGTCGGCGGCTGCTTCCGAAGGCTCGAAGAGGAGCGGCGCGGGGCGTAGCCGCCGCTCGGTGCGTTCGGGTTCCGCCATGGGTTTTCCTTCCCTCTCGCGGCCACGTGTCCTTGATGGCCACCGTCCATTGTCCCGGACCGTGCAAGTAGGCCTCGGGTGCGGTGCACGGCCCTGCGGGGCTTTTCCCCACCCCGCCCCTTCCCGAAC
This sequence comes from Streptomyces sp. ISL-99, assembly GCF_018614005.1. NCBI lineage: Bacteria > Bacillati > Actinomycetota > Actinomycetes > Kitasatosporales > Streptomycetaceae > Streptomyces > Streptomyces sp. ISL-99. The sequence goes on along the minus strand of NZ_JAGGPC010000001.1, from coordinate 56,395 downwards.
TGGGGGCAAGCCCCCGGACCCCCGGACGCCCTACGGGCGTGTCCTCAAACGCCGGACGGGCTGGGGGGCTTCCGCAAGGCGGGCTGAGTTTTGCGGCCAGGGCCGCAAAACTCGCCCCCGCGTGGCGCATCCGCCCCCGCGTGGCGCATCCGCCCCCGCGTGGCGCATCCGCCCCCGCGTGGCATATCCAGCCCCTCCGGCGCTTGAGGAGCGGGGTCCGGGGCGGAGCCCCTCACGTGGCGGAGCCGCAAAATGTCACAGCGGGAAGGGGGGAAGGCCCCGCCAGGGTAGCGCCCACGCCTCACCCCCGGTACCGCACCCGGTGCTCCGCCAGGTGCGCCAGGACCGCGTGGTTCGCCTCCCAGCCGTCCGGGAACTTGACCGTGACGCCCAGCTGCACCGGCTCCGTCGAAGGGTGCTCGTCGAGCAGGTCCGCCACCCCCTCCCGGCACACCACGACGCACGCGTGCCGGTGCCGCGACGCCAGCACGCACAGCCGTCCCGTCTCCAGGTGGAACGCCGTCGCGTCGGGCCGCCCCGACAGCGGATGCAGCACCACCGTTACGTCGAACTCGCGGCCCTGGAGGCGGTTCGCCGTATCGACCGCGACCCCCACGACACCCAGATCGGCCAGCGCCGCCCGGACCGCCGCCGCCTGGTCGCGGTGGGCCGTGCCGACCGCGACGCGGTCCGCCGTCAGCGGCACCGGGTCCGGGGAACGCTCGCTGACCGCCGCGCCGCCCCGGTCCAGGAGGCGTCGTACGACCTGGGCCACCGCCCGCACCGCTTCCGGGTCCGTGCGCGGCGTGTGCCGGGCGGGAAGCTCCAGCAGGCCCCAGCCCGAAGCGGCCGCCTCGTCCAGCACCCGGTCGGGCCCCGAGCCGTCGGAGGCAACCCCGAAACTGAGCCGCCGGTCGCCGTGGCCCGTACCGCTGCGGAAGGGCGTGTACGGATAGAACGCGTCCGAGACGAGCGGCGCGGCGGAGGCCGGGAGCCGCCAGGACACGGGCAGGCGGTGCTGCGGGAGTTCGGGGTTGTGCGCCAGCAGGGTCGACACCGCGCTGGCCGACGGGTCGTACGACAGTCCCGCCCACTGCTCGGCGCCGACGATGGAGAACGGGTCCAGCTGGCCCGGATCACCGACGAACAGCGCCCGCTCGAAGAGCCCGGCCACGGCGAGCAGCGCGTCCGAACGCATCTGGTACGCCTCATCGACGATGGCGTGCGTCCACGGCTCGGTGGTCTTCACGTGCGCCCATTTCGCGGCGGTCGAGATGACGATGTCCAGGCCTGCGAGGTCGCCCGCCTTCGCGGATTTCCGTACGTTCGCCAGGTCGTCGAGGGCCTTGTCGTACGGGTCGGTGTCATTGCTGTGGAGCCGGCCGACCGGGAGGTCCGGTTCTTTCTCCGCGAGCCGCAGGACCAGGTCGTCCACCTGGGCGTTGGTCTGTGCGATCACCATCAACGGGCGGCCGGCTTCGGCCAGTTCGAGCGCTGCCCGTACCACGAGCGTCGACTTGCCCGCGCCGGGCGGCGAGTCGACGACGACGCCGCGGTGGGCGCCGTGCAGCGTGTCGTGGAGGATCGCCGCGGTCGCACGGCCGGCCTCGGCGCCGGGGTCGAAGCGCGAAGCCCCGGCGGAGAGGGGGTGGTTCACAGGAGGTCCTCCGAGGGGGTGCGGTCGGGTCGGCGGTCACGGGGCTTGGCGCTCCACACCGCCACCCGGCGCCCGGCGCCCGGCGCCCATGGCGACGGCCGACGCGCCGACGCGGCGACGGGAGCGGGACGGGCGCGGGGACGGGGACTGGAACTGGGACTGGTAGTGGGAACGGAGTGGGTCACAGGAGGTCCTCCGTCGTTACCGGGTCGGGGTGCTCCGCGCCCGCCCCCGGCGGGCCGCCGTGCGTCCACGGCGTCGCCTCCGGGTCGGGGAGCTGCGGGCCGCCGCGCTGGTCGTGTTCGAAGAGCGTCCAGCAGATGCGCTCGCCCTTCTCCGGCACGGACCCCGGCGCGGGCTCCTTGCCCCGGCCCATCTTGTCGGTCACCCGCAGCACCAGGACGCCGGCCTCCTCCTCGTACCGCACGAACTCCGCGGTCTGCGGCCTGCCGTCCAGCGAGCGGTAGACCTTCGTACGCTCGCCCAGGTGCGGGGCGTCGTCCGTGCGGACGGTGAGCAGGGGCCGGGGGCTCGGCCGCCTGCCCTCGCTCATGGTCATCTCCACGTCCAGTACTTCGCTGGTGAACGCCTCGCCCGCGAGCCGCCGCCCGGCCATCACCAGCGGGTCGTCGAGTGCCTCCTGCGCCTCCAGCTGCGCCTGCGCCGTCTCGCGGGAGGCGAGCTTCTGCGCGGCGGTCACCGCGTCGTCGCGCCGGGGCTGCGGCGGTTCCCCGGCCCGTACGCGGTCGCGGTGGCCGGTGTACGACCAGCGGTCGCGCGTCCAGCGGTCCGTCGCCCGGGCACCCTCCGGCAGCCCCCTCAGCAGGTCGAGCGCGCGCCACACCGCGTCCCAGGTGGGCCGCATGTGCGCGGCCAGCAGCTCGCGGATGTGCCGCTCGGCGGCGGCCAGTTCACCGAGGTGCGCGTCGGCGGCGAGGCCGTCCTCCGCCGCCGCGAGGGCCTTGCGGGCCCGGTCGTAGCGGTCGATGGCGGGGGCCAGCAGCTTGTTGTCGAAGGCCGGGTCGGTCGCGGGGCCGGCCGGCGGGCACACCAACTGTCCGTCCCCGTCCCGCTCCAGCTCCGCCCGCAGCGCGGCCTCGGCGCCGGACTCGCCGGCCCCACCGCTCGCCGGGTCGATCCAGGCCAGCAGCGCGCCCAGATGCTGGTCCTCCAGGCTGGACTGCCCGGTCGCCCAGTGGCGGCCCAGCAGATCGGTCGCCGCGAGGAGCAGCGAGGATCCCGGCACCCGGGCGCGCTCGCCGTAGTGCGTGAGCCAGCGGCCGAGCAGGGGGATGTGCGGCGGCGCGGGGTAGGGGGTGTCCGGATCCTGCTCGGCCGTACGCCGGAACCGCATCGAACGCCCGAGGAGCCGTACGTACTCGATGCCCGCCCGGCTCGGCACGATCAACTGCGGCGCGTCCGAGCACAGTTCGACCTCGACCTTGACCCGCTTCCCGGTCTCGGGGTCGGTCTCGTTGCGCTCCGCCGCCTCGACGTCATCGGCGTACCCGTCGATGTACGGCAGGACGGTCTCGGCCAGCTCCGCGAGAAACGCGAACCGCAGATCGCGGTCGCGGGGCTGCGTCACCGCGAGCAGCCGCGGGGCGTCCCGGTCGGTGCCGACGAGCGCCCCGAGCGGCGCGCCGGCCTCGCCCGCGGTGGTGAGCGGAACGAAGACCATCGGCCGCTCGGACAGGTGCCGGTGGCGGACGGTGGCCAGGGTCTGTGCACGGCCGCTGCGTACGGCGTCGAGCCGGGCGAGGGTGCTGATCAGCGACATGTGGCGCCTTTCCGTGAGCGGTGGGCGAGTTCCCCTACCCGCCCCTGCCCGCTGTGACATGTGCGGCTCCGCCGCGTGCTGGGGGCAGGCCCCCAGCCCCCCGGACGCCGTCCGGGCCTGTCCTCGAACGCCGGACGGGCTGGATCTGCCAGGGGCGGTGTCAGCACCGGACCTCCGCCCCGGTCGGCGCCCCGGCCAGCGCTTCCGCCCGCAGTGCCGCCGCCCGGCGCAGCGCCGCCACCGTCGGGTCGGCCGGGTCGCCGGCCGTGCCCTCCGCCGCCGCCAGGACCTCGCCGATCGTCGTCAGGCCGCCCAGCTCACCGCGCACACTGCGGCCCAGTGCCTCCACCGCGCCCGCCGCCCGCGCCTTCGCGCGGCAGTGGAAGGCCAGCTCGCACGCGGCCAGGCACTCGGGGGCGTACGCCGCTTCGACCGCTTCGACCGCCGCCGCCAGCTCTTCCGCCGGGCGGTCCACGTCGAACGTCGTGCCCTCGGGGAGCGCGGCCGCGAGGTCTTCGATGCGCGTCAGGCGTTCCAGCTGGCGCCGGGTCACCGACCGCTGCTTGCGTACGTCGACGACCGAAGCCGCCGGCAGGTTCGAGAAGTCCTTGGGGCAGACCAGCAGCACCGAATGCCCGACCCGCGCGCCCGCGACCTTCGCCGCGACCCGTTCGAGGGCCAGGACGTACACCGCCGCCTGGCGGGCCGCCGCTCCCACCTTCGCCGCGTCCGCCGAGTCGTCGATCATCGGGAAGGACTTGATCTCGACGACGGTCCAGTGCCCGTCGGGGTGCACCACCACCGCGTCCGGCTCCAGGTACGCGGGGGAGCCCGCCACCTCCAGGGCCAGCATCGGGTGGTCGAGCAGCGTCCACATCCCGGCCGCCGTCGCCTCGCGCAGCGCCAGCGCGGTACGGGCCGCCCGGCCTTCCGGGCCCGCCGCCGCCAGGTCCGGTACGTGCGTCTCGCCGGCGACGGGGGGCTCGCAGCCGGGACCGGCCCCGGCGCCCATACGTTCGTACAGCAGCCGCATCAGCTCCGTGCCGCCGTCGGCCTTGACCCGGGCCTCGAAGACATTGCCCCGCATGAAGGCGAACTGCGACTGGCCGAAGCCGGTAGGGGATCCGAGCGCCGTCGCGAGCGCCGCCTTGTTCACCCCCGCGCCGTCGAGCAGCGCGCGGCGCTTGCAGCCCGGGTTGGCGGCGAGCGCCGCCAGCGCACGCGCGTCCAGGGGCAGCGGTGCGACGGACGGGCCGCGCAGCTCAGCGAGCCGCTGCCGGAGCGCCGTCGCCGGCACCCGCGTCGGCGTCAGCGCGGTCGCCTGCGGAGGCACCCGCGGCGGCACTCGCGGTGGCACTCGCGGCGGTGTCGGTTCGGGTCCGCTGCCCAGGGATTTGCTCACCCTCGGAAGTCTCGCATCCGGCACTGACAATGCCGTCGGCAATCGAGGACTTCGCGGCGCTGGGCATCGGCACCAACCGCTCCCGTACCCGGTCGGCCAGTCGTATGAAAGGCCTGGTGAGGGCCAGTCCGAAGCCCATGACGGCAGTCCCCGCGACCGCGTCGAGGAAGTAGTGGTTGGCCGTCCCCATCACCACGAAAGTGGTCAGCAGCGGATACGCGACACCGAGCCACCTCAGCAGCGGCGTACGCCCGTGCCGCCACAGCATCACCCCGCACCACAGCGCCCAGCCCACATGAAGGCTCGGCATCGCCGCGTACTGGTTCGTCATGCCGCCGAGCCCGCGCGGCGCGCTCGCCTCGCCGCCCCACCAGCCGTACACGCTGTACTGCGCCATCGTGTCGACGAAGCCGTGGCCCGCGTCGAGGAGCCGGGGCGGGCAGGTCGGCACGAGCGTGAAGCCGACCAGGCCGAGGAGGGTCGAGAGCATCAGCCAGGTGCGCGCTGCCCGGTAGCGGGCGGTGCGCCGTCTGAAGAGCCAGACGAGGATCGCGGGGGTCACGAGGTAGTGCAGTGACGCGTACGCGAAGTCGGCGGGTATCCCGAGCCAGGCGTGCTCGGTGAACAGCCGGTTGAGGGGGTGTTCGGCGTTGAGACGCAGGAGCTTCTCGGCGCGCAGTATCGCCAGGCCGTTCTCGACGGCGGTCGGCTCGCCACCGCGTACGAGCAGCCGGCCGCCGGTGTATGCGGCGTAGACCACCACGAGGAGCAGTAGCTCTGTCCACCAGCGGGGTCTTTTGCGGGGCGCGGTGTCCTGCATCCGGACGCTCTCCATCTGTCTGATGTGCGGCCTACGGGCTGACTGGCCACCCTTTCAACCGTACGGTGTATGGGAACACGTGCGCGCACCGGGTGCGCGAGTAGGTTGACGTGGAAAATGCCCCGGAGGTTGCCCCTCCGCCGCGTGCGCGATGATGGTGCGGGCTGCTCGTACCGCCCGAGAAGTACGCCCCTTCGCACCGTCCAGGGAGACATCGTCATGGCACCGCGCATCCTGCTGGCCCGGCACGGACAGACGGAATGGTCCCTGTCCGGGAGGCACACCGGCAGGACCGACATCCCCCTGCTCGACGAGGGCCGCCGCGGCGCGAAGCTGCTCGGCGAGCGCCTCAACCGGGCACCGCTCGACGGCCTCCCGGACGCCGAGGTCCGCACGAGCCCCCTGCGGCGGGCCAGTGAGACCTGCGCGATCGCCGGGTTCGGCGACCGTGCGCAGGAGTGGGACGCGCTGATGGAGTGGGACTACGGGGCGTACGAAGGCATGACGCCCACCGAGATCAAGGCGCAGCGGCCCGACTGGCTCATCTGGCGCGACGGAGTGCCGGGCGGCGAGACGCTCCAGCAGCTCTCGGACCGGGCGGACGAGGTCATCGCCTGGGCGCACTCGGCCGACCGCGACGCACTGGTCTTCGCGCACGGCCACATCCTGCGCGCGCTGGGCGCCCGCTGGCTCGGTCTGGACGTGTCGTTCGCCGCTCGCATCCGGCTCGACCCGACGTCCCTCTCGGTCCTCGGCTGGGCGTACGGCGACCCGGCGATCGAGCGCTGGAACGACATCGGCCACCTCACCGGCTGACCCACCCCCGCGTCCGCCCCGAAAGCGCGTCCCGAAGGTTCCGTCTCAGACGCTTGTCCCGCTCACGCGCTGCTGCGCGAGGCGTTCGCGTGCCGCGTCAGGAACGGGGCCACCGACGGCGAGCGGCGATGCGGCAGCAGGACGCGGGTCGTCTCCGACAGCATCGTCCGTACGCGGGACGACTGGACCTCCTCCAGCAGATCCAGCACGCCCTCTCCCACCGCCGCCGCCTCGTCCGGCGCCCCGGCGCGGGCCAGGTCGTCGGCGAGTTCCGCGCTGTAGAGGGCCAGGTTCCGGGTGAAGTGGGGGTCCTGGAGGGCGGCCGCACGCCGGGCGTGCCGTGCCGCGCGCGCCCAGTCGCCCAGCGCCGACCAGCACTGCGCCTCCAGGCCCTCCAGTTCCGCCTCCCCGAAGAAGCTCATCCACTCGGGATCGGCCTGCGCCGTACCGCGTTCGAAGAGTGCCTTGGCGCGGGCGAGTGCCTGTTCGCAGCCCGTACGGTCGCCGAGCCCCGCCCAGCCGCCGGCCTCGCGCAGGGTGAGCAGCGAGAGCAGCCGCGGCGACGCCACCTGCTGCGCCGCGCGCTGTCCCGCCTGGGCCGCCCGTACCGCCTCACGCGGACGCCCGGTGTCGCGCGCGAGGAACGCCGAGTTGCTGAACGCGTGGGCCTCCAGCGCCGGGTCGCCGGCCACCCGGGCCGTCGCCAGCGCCTCCGCGTAGTGCGAGCGGGCGTCGTCGATGCGGCCCGAGTCGTGCGCGAGCCAGCCCACCGAGAGGGCGAGTTCACCGGCGCCGGTGTGCAGCCGGTCGGCCATCGATCTGCGGGACGTCGTACTGGCTTCGAGCAGGGCGTAGGCGGTACGCAGCGGCTGTGCGGCCCGCTTGTAGAGGCCGTCGGCCCCGTGCCGGTCGTCCAGCAGCCGGATCTGGCGCACCGCGTCCTCCACGGCACTGACCTCCGCCTCACCGACCCGGCGGGGCACGCCCGGCGTACCGGACACAGCAGGGAGGGCGGCGGGGGCCGAGGGGTGGGGGAAGGCTGAGGCGGAGGTGCCCGGCGCGGTGCCGAGTCCCAGGGATGCGGCCGCCATGGTGGCGGTGCCGCTCGTCATGAACGCGCGACGCAGCACGTCGCTCTCCTCGTCGCTGTGGCTAGGGGTCGTGGTGGTGCGCGCCCCCCTGCCACGTACCGTTTCACGGGCCGAGAAACCCAGGTCCGCCAGCGTCAGGCCGGGGAACATGTGCAGGAAGACGCGCTCGTACGCGTAGTTGGGACAGCGGATGTCGCCGGCCTCGACGCGGCCGATGTAGCGGGCGTCGCATGCGACCTGTTCACCGATCTCACGCGCCGCCCTGCGGACAGCGGCGGCGAATTCGGCCGGTGAACGAGACCCTCGCAGGCGGCGGAAGTCGTTGTTCGGCATGGCCAAGACCTCCCGCAAGGTTCGCGTGCTTCGGCGGAGCAAAAACGTACCGGCTGTGACGAGTCGAACACGCGGTGTTCCGCTACAAACGGGATATCTCACCCATGATTTGCCATGAACTGCCATCCTTTGCGGCGGCGCGGCACCGTAGCCGTTGACAGCGCCGCGCGTTGAACCATGAGGAGTGGGAGCGCGGCTCCCACTCGAGCGAGGAGGGGTTCCCTTGTTGGAGGCCGGCATGGAGATCAGCGGCGCGCGGGCAGGTTCACGGTCGACGGCCCAGCACAGACCCAGCCAGGACTTCAGCGCCGTTCCACCTCCTGCGGGAAGCTTGGGCGCCGAGCCGTGCGACCTGGTGACGGTCCCGGTGCGCCAGGGCCTCGAAGCGGTGGACATCATCCGCCGCGCCTCCACCTCCGCCCCCGCCGTCGGCCCCGTCCTGCACGACGGTTCCTGCGCCACCCTCGGCTTCCTGGTACCCCCCGGCACCGCCGACGGCTGGGACATGCCGGGCAGCGCCTGTACGCAGACCTCGGGGCGCGGCCTGCGCATCCCGGCGGCGCCGGTCCCGGCCGGTGACCTCGGGGCGGACTCCCGGCCCCCGCTGCCCGAGCCGCCCGTCACCGGCTCCGGCTGGCTGCTGCCGCCCACCGACACCGGTCCGGTCACCGACCCGGCCGTGCTCAGAGCCGCACTCGGCGAGGCGGCCCGGCTGATCGAGGCGGCCGACCGCGTGCGCTGAGCCACAGCCGATACTGGCTGCGTGGCAAAGAACAACAGGCGGCGCGAGCGCGCCGCCCCCGAGCCCGTCGTCGAGCACGTCGACGGCGGACTCGCCGAGCTGATACCCGACCGGGACCGCGCACGCGGCTGGACCCTGCTGATCGACGGCGCCCCGCAGTCCCACGTGGACCTCGACGACCCGTCCTACCTCGACTTCGCGTACCAGCGCAGGCTCGGCCACATCGCCGATCTCACCGCCCCGCAGGGACAACCCGTACACGTCCTGCACCTGGGTGGCGGTGCCTTCACCATGGCCCGTTACGTCGCCGCCACCCGGCCCCGCTCCACCCAGCAGATCGTGGAGGTGGACGCGGCGCTCGTCCAACTGGTGCGCAGGGAACTCCCGCTCGACGCCCAGGCCCGTATCCGTGTCCGCTCCCTCGACGCCCGCGCCGGCCTCGGCAAGGTCGCGGACGGCTGGGCGGACCTGGTGATCGCGGACGTGTTCAGCGGCGCCCGTACGCCCGGGCACCTCACCAGCACCGAATTCCTCGCCGACGTACACAGGGCGCTGAAGCCCGGCGGCTTCTATGCCGCCAACATCGCCGACGGCCCGCCGCTCGCGTACCTGCGCGGCCAGATCGCCACCGCCGCCGCCGTCTGGCCCGAACTCGCGCTGGCCGCCGACCCTGCCGTGCTGCGCGGCCGGCGCTTCGGCAACGCGGTGCTGCTGGCGTCGGACCGTACGCTGCCCGTCGCCGAATGGACCCGGCGCGTCGCGACCGACCCGCATCCGGGGCGGGTGGAACACGGCCGGGAACTTGCCGACTTCACGGGCGGCGCGGCCGTCGTCACGGACGCGAGCGCGCGCCCCTCACCTGAACCGCCGCCGGACGCCTTCAAGTAACCCCGGAAGCAACCCCCGCCTGCGGATCAGGACTTCACGATCTCGACCCTCGGCTCGTGATCGTGCCAGGTGCAGAAGACGGAGACGCTCGCGGCGTCCGCCGTGAACTCCACCCGGATCCAGTTCGGGTCCTTCCACACCTGCATCGACCAGCCGGTCGCCGGCGTCGCCGAGACCAGCGTGGCGGAGGTCTTCCCCAGGTCGAAGGTGACCCGGCCGCCGTCGGTGTTGTAGCTCTTGACCTGGCCGTTCGCGGCTGTCGGCGGGCGCGACGGGGGCGGGGAGCCCGCCGGGCCGCCGCCGGGACCGTCCGGTGTGCGGCTGGGGGCGGGGGTGTTCCGGGCGGCCGGAGTGCCCGACGGCGACTCGGGGCGCTCCGGCGACCGGGACGGCTTCTCGTCCTCGTCGCCGCCGGGCCGCCGCGTCGACGACGCCTGCGGCTGCGCGCCCTGGGCGGTGCCGCTCCGCTCCGGCAGGTCGGTGGGGATCGGAAGGGCCTGCGGAGGGTCGTACGCCGTCCCCGCCATCACCGTGTGCACGCCCCACCACGACAGCGTGACCGCCGCGCCCGTGGCGAGCGACCACGCGATGGCGTGTACGAATCCTCGTTGCACGGGGCCATACTGCACCACCCGCCCGCGCCCTCGTCTCAGGGGACCCGCATCCCCCACATGGCGTACGGTGCCGCCCATGGCAAGTGTGCTCGTGGTCGAGGACGACCAGTTCGTACGTTCCGCCCTCATCCGGCACCTGACCGAAGCCACCCACACGGTGCGCAGCGTCGGTACCGCACTTGAGGCGTTGCGCGAGGTCGCCCATTTCAGCTTCGACGTGGTCATTCTCGATCTCGGTCTGCCCGATCTCGACGGGTCGGAAGCGCTCAAGATGCTGCGCGGCATCACCGACGTACCTGTGATCATCGCCACCGCGCGCGACGACGAGGCGGAGATCGTACGGCTGCTCAACGACGGCGCCGACGACTACCTCACCAAGCCGTTCTCGGTCGAACACCTGTCCGCGCGCATGGCCGCCGTGCTGCGGCGTGCCCGCGCCGTCGCGGGCGCCGAGCCGCCGTCCCGGGTGATCCAGGTCGGCGGGCTCTCGATCGACCCGCTGCGCAGGCAGGCGGAGCTGGACGGCGGGCGGCTCGACCTGACCCGCCGCGAGTTCGATCTGCTGGCCTTTCTCGCGGGGCGGCCCGGAGTCGTCGTACCGCGCAAGGAACTGCTCGCGGAGGTGTGGCAGCAGAGTTACGGCGACGACCAGACCATCGACGTCCACCTGTCCTGGCTGCGGCGCAAGCTCGGCGAGACGGCGGCGAACCCGCGCTACCTGCACACCCTGCGCGGCGTCGGCGTGAAGCTGGAGCCGCCGCGATGAGATGGGCTCTGGTCAAGGTGAGCCTGGCGGTCACCGTGATGGTCGTGGTGGCCTTCGCCGTACCGCTCGGACTCGTCATCAAGGAGATGGCCAGGGACCGGGCCTTCTCCAACGCCGAACGCTGGGCCGCGACCATCGGCCCCACCCTCTCCATCACCACCGACCGCGACTCGCTCAACCGGGCCGTACAGACCACCGAGGTCGGCATCGACGGACGCATGGCCGTGCACGTCCCGGCGTCCGGCGAACCGGGCAGCGTGCCGCTGGAGATCGGCAAACGCCGGGCGGCGCAGCGGGATCTGGAGACCACGCGGCGGATCGGCCGCGCCTCGATCTCGGAGGTGACGGGCGGCTTCGCGCTGCTCCAGCCCACCGCGGTCGCCAGCGGCAAGATCGCCGTCGTCGAGGTCTTCGTACCCGAGGACGACGTCAGCAATGGCGTGGCCACGGCCTGGCTCGTGCTGGCGGGGGTGGGCATCGCCCTGATCGTGGGCTCGGTGGCGGTCGCGGACCGGCTGGGCGTACGCATGGTCCAGCCCGCCCAGCGGCTCGCGGGCGCCGCGCACGACCTGGGGGAGGGCAGGCTCGGGGTACGCGTCCCCGAGGAGGGCCCGACCGAACTGCGGTCCGCCGCCGTCGCGTTCAACTCCATGGCCGACCAGGTGGTCCAGCTCCTCGCCAACGAGCGGGAACTGGCCGCCGATCTCTCCCACCGGCTGCGCACCCCGTTGACCGTGCTGCGCCTGAACGCCGCCTCGCTGGGCGAGGGCCCGGCCGCCGAGCAGACCAGGGCGGCGGTCGAGCAACTGGAGCGCGAGGTCGACACGATCATCCGTACGGCGCGCGATCAGCGGACGCAGGGGCAGGGGGCCGGCGGTCCCGGCGCCGGTCCCGGTGCGGGCTGCGACGTGTCCGAAGTCGTACGCGAACGCATGGACTTCTGGTCGGCGCTGGCGGAGGACGAGGGCAGGAAGGTGCGTCTCGCGGGCGTCCAGCGTCCGGTACGCATCCCGGTCGCCCGGCCGGAACTGGCCGCCGCGCTGGACGCGTTGCTGGGCAACGTCTTCCGGCACACCCCCGTGGGCACGGCCTTCTCGGTGGACGTGCACAACGGCGACGACGCCGTCATCGTCCTCGTCTCGGACGCCGGACCCGGCATCTCCGACCCGAAGGCGGCGCTGGTACGCGGCAACAGCGGCGGCAGGGACGGGTCCACGGGCCTGGGCCTGGACATCGTGCGGCGGGTCGCGGAGTCGACGGGCGGCGACGTACGCATCGGGCGCTCGGTGCTCGGCGGTACGGAGGTCCGCATCTGGATCGGGCTCGGACCCGACGGCCGGCGCACGGCGGGGGACCAGAACGGTCACCGGCTGGGGCGGCGCAAGCGGGGGACCGGTACGGGCAGGGGCACGGGGACCGGCACGGGTAGGGGTACGGGGACCGGGAAGCGGTCTTCGGGCGTGAACCTTTAACTGGTTCTCATGGCTTCCTCAACGGCGCCCCAAGTTCCTCAAGCCCCGCGCCGTCTGCACGGACGGTCGCTGAGATGTTGCCGCCCTGATCACCCGAGGTGAGGCTGAGCGGGACGCCACCGGGCTTCAGTGTGCGCGGACGGGACCGCGCCGGCCCTGGTGTGCCGAAGGAGCGAATGCCATGAGGGTCATGCTGCACGCCCACATCGACACGGAGGCCGGGAACGAGGCCATCAGAAAAGGCACGCTGCCACAGATGGTCAACTCCGTGATCGAACAGCTCAAGCCCGAGGCGGCCTACTTCTTTCCCAACATGGGCAGGCGGTCCTGCATGTTCGTCTTCGACATGCAGGACAGCTCGCAGTTGCCCTCCGTCGCGGAGACGTTCTTCATGGAACTCGGCGCGGAGGTCGAGGTCGTACCGGTGATGAACGGTGACGACCTCAAGAAGGGCCTGGCGTCCCTGCAGTCCCGGGCCTGATCCTCGCCTGCCTGGGCGGGCCGCCGCCCGGGGCCGGCGCGGCAAGCGTGCTCATGGTCCGGACAGCCGGGCTGTCCGGCTGTCCGGCTGGCCCGGCTGTCCGGTTATCCGGCGACGTTCGCGTAGACGCGGGTCGCGAACTCCGCGATCTGTTCGTCGCTGAGGTTCTTGGCGAGGTTGGCCTCCGTGATCATTCCCACCAGCTGGTGGCCGCCTGCGACGTCGATGACCGGGAGGCGCTTGATCTGGTGCGTCTCCATGCTCTGCAGAGCCTCGTTGGCGTCCGCGTCGGCATCGATCCAGTGCACGTGTCCGCCGAGCGTGCCGGCCTGCACCGTTGCCGGGTCGACGCCTTCGGCGCAGCACTTCACGACGATGTCACGGTCGGTGATCAGGCCCGTGAGCCTGTTGTCGTCGCCGCAGATGGGCAGACAGCCGACGTTCAGATCGCGCATCATCTGCGCCGCGTCGAACAGTGACTGGTGTGCGCCGACGCACTGAACCCCGCTGGTCATGATGTCGCGGGCCTTGAGCTGCTTGTTCGTAGCCATGATGTCTGGATTCCTCCCGCATTCGGGACGTGTGCTCTCCTCCATCGATGACAACACGGATGGCTTATCGGCGCTCCTCGGGACCGCACGGCGCGGGCCCGAGAGGCGGAGCCGACGTCGGGGCTCAGGAGCCGGAGGGGGTGGCGTAGTCCCCGAAGCCGACCCAGTCGAGGGTTACGCAGGGTTCGTCGCCGAGCACCCAGGCGTCGTGGCCGGGCGCGATGGAGATGAAGTCACCCGGTCCGGCTTCTCCGCTCTCGCCGTCGTCCATGACGATCTTCATCCGGCCACTCACGACGTAGCCGACGTGGGAGGCCTGGCAGCTCTCGGTCCCGGCGATGGGCTTGACGTGCTTGGACCACTGCCAGCCCGGCTCGAAGACCGCGCGGCCGACCGGGCCGCGGTCCGTGGTGAGCAGATCGAGCCTGCCCTTATCGTCCTCGAACGGTCGGGTCTCATCTGCGGAGTCGAAGTTCTTGCACACGAGCGCGGTCATAACCATCCGCCTCCCGGTGGGCGCGAGCAGTCCCCGAGTCCACCTCCAGGCTACGCGCCGCCTCCTGCGACCGCCCCAACGGGCGTGATCAACCCCCGCACCGCCGAGGATCCGTCCGACCCGCCACCGCAGCAGTGGGATGGACGGACCCTCGGCAGCGGAGAGCGGCCGGCGAGAGCCCTCCGCCGATCACTCCTCCAGCATGGGATACGGCAGCACGCCCGTCCTGGCCACCCGTCCGTACCACTGCGCGCTCGACTTCGGCGTGCGCCGCTGCGTCTCGTAGTCGACGTACACCGCGCCGAACCGCTTGCTGTAGCCGTACGACCACTCGAAGTTGTCCATCAGCGACCACAGGAAGTAGCCCCGCACATCCGCGCCGTCCAGCATCGCCCGGCGCACCGCCGCCAGGTGGCCGTGCAGGTAGCGGATGCGGTCCGGGTCATGGACCGTGCCGTCGGCGGCGGGCTTGTCGTCGTACGCCGCGCCGTTCTCGGTGATCATCAGCGCGACTCCGGGCGCCTCACGGGCGTACCGCATCAGCAGGTCGTACAGGCCGGTCGGGTCGACGGACCAGTCCATCGCCGTCAGTTCGCCCGGCGGCTGGTGGAAGGTAACGGCCTCCGATCCGGGCCAGGGCGAGTGGTCGCTCACGCCGTGGCCGTCGCGGTTCGCTCCCGCCGGCGAGGGGGCATCGGCCGCCGAAACCACCGCCGGCGCGTAGTAGTTGATGCCCAGGAAATCCAGCGGCCGGCCCGCCGTCGCCGCGTCCCCCTCCTGTACGAACGACCAGTCCGTCAGGTGCGCGGTGTCGGCCAGCAGGTCGGACGGGTACGCACCCGTCAGCATCGGGCCCGTGAAGACCCGGTTCGCGAGGGCGTCGATACGGCGCTGTGCGTCCAGATCGCCCGCCGACCCCGTCAGCGGCCTGACCGCACTCGGGTTGAGGCTTACGCCGATCCGCGCCCGCCCGGGCAGCGCGGCGCGCAGCGCCTGTACGGCCAGGCCGTGTCCCAGGTTCAGATGGTGGGCGGCGCGCAGGGCGGCCACCGGGTCGGTACGGCCGGGCGCGTGCACCCCCGACCCGTACCCCAGAAAGGCGCTGCACCAGGGCTCGTTGAGGGTGGTCCACAACTCGACACGGTCACCCAGCGCCCGGGCGACGAGCCCCGCGTACTCCGCGAAGCGGTACGCCGTGTCCCGCGCCGGCCACCCGCCCGCGTCCTCGAGCTCCTGCGGCAGATCCCAGTGGTACAGGGTCAGGCTGGGCGTGATTCCGGCCGCCAGCAGCTCGTCCGTCAGCGCGCGGTAGAAGTCCAGGCCGCGCTCGACGGCCGGACCCCGGCCGGTGGGCTGCACGCGCGGCCAGGACACCGAGAAGCGGTACGCGCTCAGCCCCAGGTCCGCCATCATCCGTACGTCGTCCCGCATCCGGTGGTAGTGGTCGACGGCCACATCGCCCGTGTCGCCGCCCAGCACCTTCCCCGGCGTACGGCTGAAGGTGTCCCAGATCGACGGGGTGCGGCCGTCCTCCTGGGCCGCGCCCTCGATCTGGTACGCGGCGGTCGCGGTGCCCCAGAGGAATCCGGGCGGAAAGCTCTCATTGCTGCCGGTCATGGAAGCGCTCCTGGTGGTAGGAGAGGGGGGATGGGAGATGGGAGAGAAGAAAGGGGGTGAAAAGTCGTCAGCCCTTGACCGCGCCCTGCATGATCCCGCCCACGATCTGCTTCCCGAAGAGCACGAAGGCCAGCAGCAGTGGCAGCGTTCCCAGCAGAGCGCCGGCCATGATGACCGACTGGTCGGGTACGAAGCCCTGGCCGAGGTTGGCGAGCGCCACCTGAACGGTGGGGTTGTCCTGCGTCAGCGCGATGACCGGCCAGAAGAAGTCGTTCCACGCGGCCACGAAGGTGAGCATGCCCAGCACCGCCATCGCCGGCCTGGCGGCGGGGAAGACGATGTGCCAGATGATCCGCAGGCTGCTCGCGCCGTCCACCCGTGCCGCCTCGACCAGTTCGCTGGGCAGCGCCTGCACCAGGTACTGGCGCATGAAGAAGACCCCGAAGGCGCTGACGAGAGTCGGCAGGATGACGGCCTGGAGCTGGTCGGTCCACTGCAGCTCGGCGACCGTCATGAACAGGGGTACGACGCTGAGCTGCGGCGGCACCATCATCGTGGCGACGACCAGCAGCATCAGCAGGTTCTTGAAGCGGAAGCGCAGCTTGGCGAAGGCGAAGCCGGCGAGGGTCGAGAAGAGCACCGTACCCAGTGCGATGGTCCCCGCCACCACCGCCGTGTTGAGCAGGGCCAGCCCCATGTTGGCGTCGGTCCACGCCGTTTCGAGGTTCTTGAAGAGGTTGCCGCCGAACCAGAACGGCGGTGGCGTCTGGGACAGCCGGGTGTTGTTGCGGGAAGCCGCGATCGCCGTCCACACGAGCGGGAAGAGCGAGCCGACGGTGAAGATGATCAGTACGGCGTAGGTCAGGGGGCCGCCGTGCAGATGGCGCCCGGCGCGCGGGCGCAGTGCCGGCTTCATCGGCTTCGCCGGCTGCACTTGCCGCATGGGTTGCATGGGTTGCGTCGGTTGCATTGGCTTCTTCGCCTTCTTCGCCTTCATTGGCTCTTCCTCAGGCGGCGCGCGATCAGCAGGTGGACCCCCGCCACGATCAGCAGAACCAGGAACATCGCCCAGGCGATCGCGGAGGCCCGCCCGAGGTGGAAGTTGAACCAGCCCTGTTCGTACAGATAGAGCCCGAGCGTCTGGAACTGGTGCGACGCCCCGCCCTTCTGCCCGCCCGCCCCGCCGAACAGCAGCGGCTCACCGAACAACTGGGTCGCGCCGATCGTCGAGACCACGACCGTGAAGAGGATCGTCGGCCGCAGCGAGGGAATGGTGACGTGGACGAACTGCTGCCATCTGGTCGCCCCATCCAGCGCCGCCGACTCGTACAGATCGTTCGGCACGGCCTGCATCGCGGCCAGATAGATCAGCGCGTTGTACCCGGTCCACCGCCAGATCACGATCGTCGACACCGCGACCTGCGACGACAAGGTCCCGCTCTGCCAGTCGACCTTCCCGAACCCCACCGCGTCCAGCGCCCAGTTGATCATCCCGTAGTCGCGCCCGAAGAGGAGCACGAAGACGAGCGTCGCCGCCGCCACCGACGTGGCGTACGGCGTGAGGATCGCGACCCGGAAGAAACCCGAGGCGCGCAGCCGGTAGTTGAGCAGATGCGCGATGCCCAGCGCCATGAGCAGCTGCGGCACCGTCGAGATGATCCCGATGGTGAAGGTGTTGCGCAGCGCGTTCCAGAAGAACTCGTCCCCCAGGAGCCGCGTGTAGTTGTGCAGCCCCACCCACTCCATGTCGTTCGGCGCGGACAGCGACACACGGTGCAGCGACGACCAGCCCGTGTAGAGGAGGGGGAACACCCCGAAGGCCGCGAAGAAGACGAAGAAGGGTGCGACGAAGGCGTACGGGCTGTACTTCGTGTCCCAGCGGTAGCGCCTGCTGCGCCACACCCGGCGGCGGTCGGTGCCCCGCGACCGCTCGGCCGCCGCTGCCGCCGTCTCCCGGCGGTCCGGGGCCGGGACCGCGTCCCCCGAGGAGGGGGACGCAGCCGGGCCGGACTGGTCGGTGTACGGACGCATCAGCCGTCCACCGCGTTGTCGATCTCCTTCAGGGCCGCCTTCCAGCCCTCCTGCGGGCTCTTGCCCTGCTGCTCCACCTGGAGGATGCCGACGTCACCGAAAGCGGTGCCGATCTGCTGGTCCTTCGGGCCGATCACCAGCGTCGGGATGCCCTTGGCCGCGTCGGCGAAGAGCTGCCCGGTCGGGGCGTCGCCGAAGTACGGGTTCTTGGCGGACGAGACCACGTCCATCTCGTACGCCGACGGGGTGGACGGGAAGCTCGCCTGCTTGTCGAAGAGCTTCGCCTGCTGTTCGGGTGCGGTCAGCCAGGCCGCGAGCTTGATCGCCTCAGCCTTGTTCTTGCCGGCCTTCGGTACGCCGATGAACGAGCCGCCCCAGTTCGCGGGCTTCGGGGCCGCCGCCATGTCCCACTTGTCCTCGCCGGCCTTGCCCGCCTTCTCCTTGATGTAGCCGAGCATCCACGGCGGACAGGAGACGGTGGCGAAGGTGCCGTTGGCGTACGCCTGGTCCCAGGCCTTGTCGAACTGCTTGAGCTTGCCGGTCAGTCCGCCCTCGGCGGCCTGCATCGCCAGGTCCCAGGCCGTCTTGACCGCCGGGCTGTCCTTGTAGATCAGCTTGCCCTCGGCGTCGTAGAACCGCTCCGCGTAACCGTTGTTGACGGCGGCGAAGAGACCGGCGGCCGAGTCGGTGAAGGCCGTCCCCCTGGGCCCCCTTTTCTTGTACTCCTCGCCCGCGTCGACGTACTTCTGCCAGTCGCCCGCCCACAGCTTGCTCACCGCCTCGCGGTCGGTCGGCAGCCCGGCCTTCTCGAACAGGTCCTTGCGGTAACACATGCCCATCGGCCCGATGTCCGTGCCGAGCGCGACGGTCCGCCCGTCCTTGGTGGACCCCTGCGCCCACTTCCAGTCCAGCCATTTCGACTTGTCGACGCCGGGCGCCTTCGACAGGTCCTCGAACTTGTCGGCCTGCGTGGTGACGATCTCGTTGATGTTCCCGACCTCTATGGCCTGGATGTCCTGGAGGCCGCTGTTGGCCGCGAGGTGCGTCAGCAGTTCCGGGTAGTACGTGTCGTTGCGCTCGGTCACGTCCTCCTTGATGACGATGTCCGGGTGCAGCTTCATGTACTCGTCGTAGAGCCCGGCCTGCTTGTAGCCGAAGACGCCGAAAATGCCGATCTCGATGACGGTCTTGCCCTTGGCGTCCTTCTTGCTGCCGCCGGAGCCGCCGGTCCCCTCGTCGCTGTCCTCGGCACAGCCGCCGAGCAGGCCCGCGCCGAGTGCGACCACGGCGGTGACGACCACCGCCCTGCGACGCGTTCGGGTGCTGGTGCGCATTGCGTCCTCCTTGTGCCCTGACGTGCCGACCCCCCGGCCAACTGTGTTGGTACACACCTGAGTTGCTGCTGCGGCCCGGGCGGGGAACGTGCGGGTTGTGTATGAGTCAGGTACTGTGGGAGCGCTCCCATGTGTGATGTGTTGAAGGTTCGCGGCTCCTTGCGGGAGTGTCAAGGCGCCGGACGGCGGGATTTCCTGCCCGAGACCGTTATGAGATATTGCGCAGCGCCGGACTGCCACCGGACGGCGACCGGACGGGGCACAGTAAGGGGAGGTCGGACATGGTGACTCGTGGAATCCGGGGGCATGGGAGCCGGAGCGGCGGGCGGCCGACCCTTGAAGAAGTGGCGGCACGCGCCGGCGTCGGCCGGGGCACCGTCTCACGGGTGGTCAACGGTTCCCCGCGGGTCAGCGAGGAGACCCGCGCCGCCGTCGAGGCCGCCGTGGACGAGCTGGGGTACGTACCGAACCGCGCGGCCCGCGCCCTCGCCGCCAACCGCACGGACGCCATCGCGCTCGTCGTCCCCGAGGTCGAGTCCCGCTTCTTCGCCGAGCCGTACTTCTCCGACATCGTGCGCGGCGTCGGCGCCGCCCTCGACACCACCGAGATGCAGCTGCTGCTCACCATCGTCGGCAACGACCGCGAGCGAAGCCGCCTCGCCCGCTACCTCGCGGGCAACCGCGTGGACGGCGTCCTGCTCGTCTCCGTGCACGCCGGCGACCCGCTGCCCGAGCTGCTGGCCCAGCTGGGCATCCCGGTCGTCCTCAGCGGCCGCCGCTCCGAAAACGAGCCGCTCGCCTGGGTCGACGCGGACAACGTGGCAGGCGCGCGCAGCGCCGTCTCCCACCTCATAGCCCGGGGCCGGCGCACCATAGCCACCATCACGGGCCTGCTCGACGTGTACGGCGCGCAGTGCCGCCTCGACGGCTACCGGCAGGCACTGGCCGCGGCCGGCCTCGATGCCGACGAGGGGCTGGTGGCCCCCGCCGACTTCACGGAGGAGGGCGGCCGCCGTGCCATGACCGAACTGCTGGAGCGCCGCCCGCGGCTGGACGCGGTCTTCGTGGCCTCCGACGTGATGGCGGTGGGAGCCCGCCAGGTGCTGCGCGAGCGGGGCCGCACGGTCCCGGGCGACGTGGCACTGGTCGGCTTCGACGACTCGGCCATCGCCCACCGGATGGACCCGCCCCTGACCAGCGTCCACTGGCCCATCGAAGAGATGGGCCGGGAGATGACCCGGGTCCTGCTCGCCGAGATCGCGGACCGCCGCCCGGCGGCCACCCGTGGCGCCGAGGGCCGCCAGATCGTACTGCCGACGGAGCTGGTGCCCCGCGCTTCGTCCTGACGACCACCGGCTGTGTTCCCGCGGCGTTCCCAGGCCCGGGACGCGAAGAAGCCCCGACCTGTTCTCACAGGCCGGGGCTTCTTCGATCAGGGTGAGTGACGGGACTTGAACCAGATTTTTAACCCATCTGTGACCTGCGACGATGCTGCAAATGGGGCGAAAAAGTGTTCTTTCGGTGACGCTCGATGACGCTGAATGAGCCTCGGAGAGCCTCGGTTTGGCCATGGCCAAACGCCCCCAGCGATCTTCCCTGGTGTCTGGGCGGGGTGAGTGCAAAGCGCCTCATCCGCAGCTCGGTACACAACTACGCCCCCGACCAAATGAGTCGGGGGCGTAGCGACCACTCCGCCGCAGCCTGGGGGCAAGTGCGAGGGAGGGTCGGATGTGGAGCGGGGGGTCCCACGTCAGTACCCCGCTTTTCCATGGTCACACAATGTAGGTTTTGCCCTACAGATTTTCGATCTTGAAGCCGTGAGCGTGGATGGGTGCCGCGCTCTGCTCCTCCGCCCGACTGGGTACTTGTCCGCCGCCGGGCCATCGGGGATCAGATCCGCGCCTCCCGCCTCCGCGCAAACCTGACGCAGGAGGCCGTGGCCGAGCGGGCCGGGATGGACCGGGCGACGTACAACCGCATCGAGCAGGGCCACTCCGCCGCGCTGATCGACACCCTGATCCTCATCGCCGACGCGATCGGCGTCCCGCTCGCGGACCTCGTCAGGCAGTGAAGAGCCCTGGCCGGCCGCCTCGGGCGAAGCAGACGGCCGTGGCTGAGAGAGGGGTCAGGTGCTGGCGCGGACGATGAGGGTGCCGACCTTGCGTGGCCCTGGGGGTGCGGGCACTACGCGGGCCGTCGGCGAGGCGAAGCCGTGCTCCCGCAGGATGCCCACCCAGCGGTCGGGCTCGTAGTCCCAGCGCTTCACGACCAGCGGGTCCTCGTCCTCGGACCGGTTGATGTACGAAGCCTGGCAGCCGTAGCAGCCCTCGATTGCGGGGCGCTGCGAGAACGCGAGAACCCCGCCAGGCTTCAGCCGCTTCCGGATGACCGGTAGCAGTTGCTCAGGGTCGGTGAACCAGACCGCGCCGAACACCGAGTAGACGGCGTCGAAGTACTCGCCCGTCTCCTCAAGGAACCGGACCGCGTCCATGCGGTGCAGCACCAGGCCGGCATCCGCCCATCGCGCCTCGGCGGCCTTCATCTGGGCGAGGGATACATCGACGCCGACGGCGCGGGCCCCCAAGGTGGCGACGTGGGCAAGGTTGCCGCCCTTGCCGCAGCCGAGGTCCAGCACGCTGGCGCCGGGCGTGATGCCGAGGAGGTCCGCGCCGGGCCCGTGGTCGGCGTACTGGGTCCAGTTGAACCAGGTCGTCTGGCCGACGGCATTGGTGGGACGCCGTTCGGGCTTTTGCTTCGAGTAGGTGTCCCACGCGGCGGTGTTCGTCACGTGCTGCTCCGTTCGCAGGGCCAGCCGCCCGGCGGTGTGCCGGACGGCTGGCGGCTGGCTGACGCTACTACTTCTTGCCGCCGTTCGGGCTGTCGGTGCACCCAGCATGGCACTGGGAGCACTCGCCCATCTTGGCGGCTTCGGGCCACAGCTCGGTGTCGATTGAGAAACCCGCGCTCGTGATGGCGGCGAGGGTGCGCTCGCGTGCCGCCTTGTGTCCGCCGCTGATCTGGTTGCCGTCGTCGGTGGGGACGTGGTGGATGAAGCGCCCGGCGACCTGCTGGCAGAAGAGCGCGTAGTCGACGGTGTGGAGGATGAAGGTGTGCCAGCCGATGTCGACCAGCTTGCTCGGTGCCAGGTCGGCGCCGGGGTGCTGGCCGCTGGCGGCGAGGAATGCGGCGGCCTGGGCGACGATGCGGCGCGCGAGGGCACCGTCGACGTCCGGGTGGTCCTTGACGATGCGGGCGGTCAGCCGCTGCATCGTCTCGGCCGGGACCAGGTTGGCCGGGTCGGTGGTGCCCAGGGGACGGTCTAACGCGATGGTCATTGCTTCCTCCTGTGGACGGTGCCCCTTGGCGGGGCTGAGCCCGTTCGCGGTTGCGGACGGGAGTCAGTGGGGGTGTTGGCCGAGCGCAGGCGGTGCACTCGGTGGCAGGGCTTGGTGGCAGAAGCCTGCGCGCGGCCTGAGGGGTTCGGGCGCCACGTCCTCAGGGGTGATGGGCTCGCCGCGCCAGAGCAGGGTCACCCCGTCCTCTGCGCAGTAGGCGCCCGTCTCGTCCTCGACAGGGAACTCGTGGTCACCCTTGGGGCACTGCGTCATCGGCGTGCCTCGCGCTCTGCCTGCCGCAGCCGGTCGCCGGTCGGGCACCCGTCAAGGCAGGTCGGGCAGTCGGCGGTGTGGGCGAGCAGGGCCCGGTACTCGGTCTCTCCGGGCGGGCGGTTTCCGCGTTCGCGTTCCTCAGCCGCGTTCATGCGATGTCCCCTTGTCGAGTTCGGCCCATACGGTGGTGCGGTCCTCGGTCCGGTCGTGTCCGTACCGGTCGGCGCGGTCGAGCGCGGCGAGGACGGCGTGACGTTTTGCGGGGCCGAGGTTGTCGGGGAGGTCGGCCTCGATCCGTACGTGCTGCGGTGCGTCGTCGACGGTCGGCTCGGCGCCGGTAGCGGCAGTGAGCATTCCGACGAGTGCGGCGGTCCGAGTCGCGATCGTGGGCACAGCTCTCCCCTGGTGATCAGTCCGTCACTTTTCGTGAGGCTGAGTATTCAGCTTCGACCTGATGGGTTAGCTTTGTCAACGTCGACTGCACGACCTCGGAGCTGCGCATATGCCACGCGAAACGCCTTACCTCCAGGTGGCCGACGCCCTGCGCGCCCGTATCCAGGCAGGTGAATGGGCGGTTGGCGACAAGCTGCCCAGCCGCGCCCGCTTCGCCGCTGAGTACAACGTCGGCCAGTCAGTAGCCCAGCGCGCCATGGAGCGGCTCATCATTGAAGGGCTCCTCGAAGGCCGGGCCGGATCCGGCACCTACGTCCGCCGCCCGCGCGAACGCATGCGCATGGTCCGCTCCCGCCACCGCGAACGCCGCGGCGGCAGCCCCTTCCGCGCAGACATGCGCGAGCACGGACGCGCCGGCACATGGGAGTCCCGCAGTACGGCACGGACCCCGGCGCCCGACCACATCGCGGAGCGCCTCGCCATCGAACCCGGTG
Source organism: Streptomyces sp. ISL-99 (assembly GCF_018614005.1). NCBI lineage: Bacteria > Bacillati > Actinomycetota > Actinomycetes > Kitasatosporales > Streptomycetaceae > Streptomyces > Streptomyces sp. ISL-99. The sequence goes on along the minus strand of NZ_JAGGPC010000001.1, from coordinate 33,009 downwards.
ACCTCTGCGTGCACACCAGCTACGAGTTCCTCGCCGACGGCATGCCGGTCCAACTCTCCGAGTCATGGGAGCCGATGGCCATCACCGACGGCACCCCGATCGTGCTGCCCGAGATGGGCCCGCACGCCGGGGCCGGGGTCGTCGAGCGCATGCGGTCCATCGGCGTCATCATCGAGACCGCCGTCGAAGTGCCGCGCCCCGCCCGCGCGACACAGGAACAGGCGAACCTACTGGGCATCTCCGTCGGTGACCTGATCACCGAGATTGAGCGCACGTACTACGACCGCGACGGCCGCCCCGTAGAGACGGCAGACATCACCGTTGCGGACGTGCGGTGGGAGATTGCCTACGAGATCGGCATCGAGCAGCGCGACGACTGATCCCGGACGCATGAAAGCGCCCCCCCGCCCTCCCCGAAGGGAGAACAGGGGGCGTCGGTTCATGGGTACTGGCGGCGGTCGGCCGGCAGCCCCAGCAGACTCGGACTCTGCGCAGGCGGGTCGGGATCGTCCGGCGGCGGGGCCCCGTCGCGGCGGCAGACCCGCGCGTCGGGGTCATAGCTGGGGGTCCCGCGCGGGTCGATCTTTCCGGGCTGCCACTCGGAGTGGCCGATCACGCTGGTGTCGCCGTCCTTGCCCCAGCCGTGAGCGCGGACGATCGCGGCCGACGCGCGGCAGGGCGTTAGGCCAATGTTTGGCCCGACTTTCGGGCACGAAGAAGCCCCGGCCTGTTCTCACAGGCCGGGGCTTCTTCGATCAGGGTGAGTGACGGGACTTGAACCCGCGGCCACCTGGACCACAACCAGGTGCTCTACCAACTGAGCTACACCCACCGTGGCCGGTCGTTTCCGACCGGCTGAGAAAAAGTGTACAGGGTCCCAGAGGGTGCTCGCGCCCAGGTTTAACCGGGCCTCACCGGGTGCTGATTACGCGTGTTCCGCAGGCAGGACGTACTTCGCGGCGATTTTCTTCGCCGTTTCGGAGTCGGGGCCGGGCTGCGGCACGAAGACGGCCTCCCGGTAGTAGCGCAGCTCCGCGATGGAGTCGCGGATGTCGGCGAGCGCCCGGTGGTTGCCGTTCTTCTCCGGGCTGTTGAAGTACGCGCGCGGGAACCAGCGGCGGGCCAGCTCCTTGATCGACGAGACGTCCACGATCCGGTAGTGGAGGTAGGCCTCCAGCGTCGACATGTCACGCAGGAGGAAGCCGCGGTCGGTACCGACCGAGTTTCCGCACAGCGGGGCCCTGCCGGGCTCCTTCACGTGTTCGCGTACGTACGCCAGGACCTGCTCCTCGGCGTCGGCCAGCGTCGTTCCGCCCGCCAGCTCGTCGAGCAGGCCCGAGGCGGTGTGCATCTGCCGCACCACCTCGGGCATGGTCTCCAGGGCCGCGTCCGGCGGGCGAATCACGATGTCCACCCCTTCGCCGAGCACGTTGAGCTCCGAGTCGGTGACCAGTGCGGCCACCTCAATGAGTGCGTCGTCCGTCAGCGAGAGCCCGGTCATCTCGCAGTCGATCCACACCATGCGATCGTTCATGTGTCTCACCCTACGGGGCGTTCCCGCTGGCCGGGGAGCGTCGGGCGGCCGGGGGCGTACACATCGGAGCTGGGCTTGCCCGGCTCCTGGCCCGCCGGTGGGGTCGCGGACGTGGTCGCCGTGGGGCCCGCCGACGTACTCGCGGCCGCCGTACGCCTCGCCTGCTGCGGCACCGGACTGTCCGGGGCCTGGGCGGCCCCGGACAGCCCTGACGGGCCCGAGTGGATCTCGCTCTGCGGCCGCCGGGCCCGGTACGCGGCCCGGTAGGCGGCCGGGGACGAGCCCAGCTGGCGCCGGAAATGTCCGCGCAGCGCGACCGGCGAGCGGAAGCCGCAGCGGCCCGCGACCTCGTCGACCGAGTAGTCGGACGTCTCCAGCAGACGCTGCGCCTGGAGCACCCGCTGCGTGATCAGCCACTGCAGGGGAGCGCTCCCGGTGAGCGAACGAAAACGCCGGTCGAAGGTGCGGCGGCTCATATAGGCGCGCGCGGCCAGCGTCTCCACGTCGAACTGCTCGTGGAGATGCTCCAGCGCCCAGGCGACGACCTCGGCGAGCGGGTCGGCGCCGATCTCCTCCGGTAAAGACCTGTCGAGATAGCGCTCCTGCCCGCCGCTGCGGCGCGGCGGTACGACGAGCCTGCGGGCCAGCGCCCCGGCGGCCTCGGTGCCGTGGTCCGTACGCACGATGTGCAGGCACAGGTCGATTCCGGCCGCAGTGCCGGCCGACGTGAGGACGTCGCCGTCGTCGACGAAGAGCTCACGCGGATCGACGTGCACCGACGGGTAGCGCTTGGCCAGCGTCGGCGCGTACATCCAGTGTGTGGTGGCCGGGCGGCCGTCGAGCAGCCCCGCCGCCGCCAGCACGAAGGCGCCGGTGCACAGCCCGACGATGCGGGCGCCCTCCTCGTGGGCGCGGCGCAGGGCGTCGAGCGCTTCCGCCGGTGGCGGCGAGGTGATGGACCGCCACGCCGGTACGACGACGGTGCCCGCTCTGCTCATCGCCTCCAGGCCGTAGGGGGCGGTCAGTTCGAGCCCTCCCGTGGTGCGCAGCGGTCCGTCCTCGCCCGCGCACACCAGTAGCCGGTAGCGGGGCACTCCTGCGTCCTGCCGGTCAATGCCGAACACAGAGAGCGGGATGGAGCTCTCGAAGATGGGGCCACCACTGAAGAGCAGTACTGCGACGATCTCCCGGCGGCGGCGTCCGGAGAGCTTCCGTGCGGCCTCCGGTAGGGCAGTGGAGTCCTGGCTCATGACGCTAAGCCCCCCTTGGTGTTCGCGTCCTCTCGGTCCTGCACGTTTCCCCTCGGTCCTGCATGATTCCCCCGCCGTATATACCCATGATCGAATCTACTGCGTTCCGTGGTGCCGGCGTGACAACTTCGGCATTCGGCACTATGTCGACAAGGCCACTTGGCGCGAAGCATTCGATCACGAAGCGTTCCACTCAAGGGCCTCGCTGGGAAGTGCGCGTCCCGCTCATGGCCCGTCCCCGTAGGGTGCATTGGCCGGAGACGGTCCTTTCATGCCTGGTGGAACGGGGGTTGGGAGGCCATTCCGCCAAGGGGTGGGTCACAGCCAGAAGTTGGCTGAAAAGGTACGGGCTCGTGTGTGCGGGGCCGTCATTCCCCCGGCGCGCTTCCCTCCGGCATGGCGCCCGCCCCGGTGCGCCCCCGTGGTCTTCCTCCGTGCCCCGGTGTGTGCGGCTGCCGCCGCCTCGGCCGCCGCGCGCTCGGACCGGCGCAGCAGCACCCGGCAGACGGCGGTCACGGTGGCGAGCCCCAGCGCGGCCGCGGCGGCCCCGCCGAAGGACGTGCCGTACAGGACGAGCACCACGGGGACGAGGGCGCAGCTGAACGCGGCCCAGCGAACCACATCACCGACCGTGTCGGCCGGATGCGGCTGCCCGGCCGGCGGCACGGGCGCCCGGCGGCGGCCGCGCCCCGCCGGGACGCCGGCGGTGGGTGCCGGGCCGGGGCCGGGGGCTGGGTCGGGGGTGGTCGAAGGGCCGGTCACGGCGCGCTCCCTCGGTACGCGGGTGGGCGCGTGGCTAACGGGCGGCGGGGCCGTGGGGTCACTCGGTGACCGCCTGCCGAGACGCCTGTAAGGGGCAACCGGCATTGCCTTACGGGCCCGGCTCGTGCATGCTCCCTGCAACGCCGTGTGAGGGACGGCGGGCTCTGGGCAGCAGAGGAGTGTCGCCGTACCCTTGGGGGTATGGGGTTGGGAAGATGATTCCCGGACACGGCTCCACCGCCCTTTGCCGCTCCTTCCCTCAATAAAAGCGACCCCTCCCAAGAGGACCTCTTCGCCGAGACACCCATGGCCGGTCACGAATCCCCCGAACCCGCGGACCGCAAGCAGGTCGTCGATCCTCTGGACGACCTCCGGGCGGTGGAACAAACACGCCACTCGTGCGATCCCGCCTTCCAGCACGGCGTCGTCGTCGGCTTCGACGGCTCGACCTCCAGTGAGCGGGCGCTTTCCTATGCCATCGGCATGGCGGTGCGGTCGGGCTCCGGCCTGATCATCGTCCATGTCGCCAACCGGCTGCCGACCACGGTCTGGGCGGGCTGCGAGCCCCCGGTCTTCGTGGACGTACCGGATCACCGCACCGAGGTGCTCGGCCTCGAGCTGGCCTGCGCGGACTATCTCGCCGAAGTGCCGTGGATCCTCGTCGAGCGCGGCGGCGACATCTGCCACGAGCTGGAGGAGGTCGGCCAGGAGTACTCGGCCGACGCCATCGTGGTCGGGTCGACACACGGGATCGTCGGGCGGATCTTCGGCTCGGTGGCGGGCCGGCTGGCGCGGCGCGCGCAGCGGCCGGTCATCGTGATCCCGTAACGCGACGCGGCACGTACGGGATCACGACGACCCTGCTTCCGGCTGCTACTCGACCGTCACGGACTTGGCGAGGTTACGCGGCTTGTCGATGTCGCGACCCATGGCCAAAGCCGTGTGGTATGCGAGGAGTTGCAGCGGAATGCCCATGAGAATGGGGTCCAGCTCCGTCTCGTTCTTCGGCACCACAATGGTGTGGTCGGCCTTTTCCTGCTCGCGGTGCGCGACCGCCAGGATCCGGCCGCTGCGCGCCTTGATCTCCTCCAGCGCCGCGCGGTTCTTCTCCAGCAGCTCGTCGTCGGGCACGATCGCGACCGTCGGCAGCGCGGGCTCGATCAGGGCGAGTGGGCCGTGCTTGAGCTCGGAGGCGGGGTACGCCTCGGCGTGGATGTAGGAGATCTCCTTCAGCTTGAGGGAGGCCTCCAGCGCCACCGGGTAGCCGCGCACGCGTCCGATGAACATCATCGACTGGGCGCCGGCGTACTGCTCGGCGATCTTCTTGATCTCGTCCTCGGTCTCCAGGATCGCGGCGATCTGGGCGGGCAGCTTGCGCAGGCCCGCGATCAGGCGCTTGCCGTCCGAGACGGACAGGTCGCGGATGCGGCCCAGGTGCAGGGCGAGCAGCGCGAAGGCGACCACCGTGTTGGTGAAGCACTTGGTGGAGACGACGCAGACCTCGGGGCCGGCGTGCACGTACATGCCGCCGTCGGCCTCGCGGGCGATCGCCGAGCCGACGACGTTGACCACGCCGAGGACGCGGGCGCCCTTGCGCTTGAGCTCCTGCACGGCCGCGAGGACGTCGTACGTCTCACCGGACTGGGAGACGGCGACGTAGAGGGTGTCGGGGTCCACCACCGGGTTGCGGTAGCGGAACTCGGACGCGGGCTCGGCGTCGGCGGGGATGCGGGCGAGCTCCTCGATGAGCTGCGCGCCGATCATGCCCGCGTGATACGACGTACCGCAGCCGAGGATCTTGACGCGGCGGATGCCGCGCGCCTCGCGGGCGTCGAGGTTCAGGCCGCCCAGGTGCACGGTGGAGAAGCGGTCGTCGATGCGGCCGCGCAGCACGCGGTCCACGGCGTCGGCCTGCTCGGAGATCTCCTTGTGCATGTACGTGTCGTGGCCGCCCATGTCGTACGACTCGGCCTCCCACTCCACGGTGGTCGGCGTGGCCGTCGTACGGGAGCCCTCGGTGGTGTACGTACGGAAGTCGTCGGCCTTGAGGGTGGCCATCTCGCCGTCTTCGAGGGTGACGATCTGGCGGGTGTGCGAGACGAGCGCGGCGATGTCGGAGGCGACGAACATCTCCTTCTCGCCGATGCCGAGCACGACCGGCGAGCCGTTGCGGGCGACGACGATGCGGTCCGAGAAGTCGGCGTGCATGACGGCGACGCCGTACGTGCCCTCCACGTGGCGCAGCGCCTCGCGGACCTTCTCCTCCAGCGTCACGGCCTGCGAGCGCGCGACGAGGTGGACCAGGACCTCGGTGTCGGTCTCGGACAGGAACTCGATGCCGTCGGCGACCAGCTTGGCGCGCAGCTCGGTGGCGTTGTCGATGATGCCGTTGTGTACGACGGCGACCTTGCCCTCGGAGTCGAGGTGCGGGTGGGCGTTCTCGTCGCTCGGGGCGCCGTGGGTGGCCCAGCGGGTGTGCGCGATGCCGGTGGTGCCGGCGAAGCGCTTGGGGACCTTGGCCTCCAGGTCGCGGACGCGGCCCTTCGCCTTGACCATCTTCAGGCCGCTGGCCTTCGGGCTCGTGATCACGATGCCCGCCGAGTCGTAGCCGCGGTACTCCAGGCGCTGGAGGCCTTCGAGCAGCAGCGGGGCGACGTCGCGCTTGCCGATATAACCGACGATTCCGCACATAAAGTGTGTATCCCTCGAGTCGTTGAGTAGGTGCTCAGCCGTAGACGATGCGGCGCAGCTGCCGGAGCGACAGCTCGGGCGGCGCCACGGCGCGGTGCGGCATCTCGGCCGCGATCCGCTCGAAGATCTCCGCGTTCACCAGGCCGCCGGACTGCAGCTCACGATGCCGGCGGCGCACGAAGTCCTCGGCCGTCTCGTCGAAGTACGCCAGTACGTCGAGCACCACCCGGGCGGCCTCACCGCGCGGGAGCGCGGTGCTGCGGACCAGGTGGTCGATGAGGTCGTCGTAGGGGGACGACGGGCGGCGTTCGAGCACCCGTAGATACTGCGGGGGATCCGGGGCTTACGCAAGAAATCTGCCCGCAATCGGGCAGGATTTCCGTCACACAGCGAAAAGGGCAGGTCACGGCCGTGTGCCGACTGTGAACGTCCCTGCGGCGACACAGGGTGGATAAGTGGTCTACACCCTTGACCCTGAAGTGGGGCGCGCGATACCCATGGTGACCGTTCGCCTGCACCACGCCACTGTCGCGAAGCCCCGCTGAAGGGACCGCCCGTGAGTCAACGCAGAAGGATTCCACGCCTGTTCGCCCCGCTGCTCCTGGTTGCCGCCGCCGGCGCGACGAGTGTCGCGGCCACCCCGGCGGCCGCCGAGCCGGCCGAGCGGGCAAGACCGTTGAGCCAAGTGATTCCGGCGCCCGCCTCCGTCTCCGAGGGCGGGCCTTCTTATGCCCTCACGGACCGCACGCGCATCCGGGTGGACGACGACTCGCGGGAGGCACGGCGGATCGGCTCGTACCTCGCGGACATACTGCGTCCGTCCACCGGATTCGAACTGCCCGTCACCGAGCGGGACGCCAAGGACGGCATCCGGCTGCGGCTCGGGTCGAAGGACGCCTCGCTCGGCGACGAGGGCTACCGGCTGGAGTCCGGCCGCCACGGCGTGACCATCACCGCCCGCAGGCCCGCGGGGCTCTTCCACGGCGTGCAGACGCTCCGCCAGTTGCTGCCCGCCTCGGTGGAGAAGGACACCCGGCAGCGGGGGCACTGGACGGTCGCGGGCGGCACGATCGAGGACGCGCCGCGCTACGGCTACCGGGGCGCGATGCTCGACGTGTCGCGGCACTTCTTCAGCGTCGACAAGGTCAAGACGTACATCGACCAGATGGCGCTCTACAAGGTGAACAAGCTCCACCTGCACCTCTCCGACGACCAGGGCTGGCGCATCGCCCTCGACTCCTGGCCGCGGCTGGCGACGTACGGCGGCTCGACACAGGTCGGCGGCGGCCCCGGCGGCTACTACACGAAGGCCGACTACCGGGAGATCCTGCGGTACGCCGCCTCCCGCCACCTGGAGGTCGTCCCCGAGATCGACCTGCCCGGCCACACCAACGCGGCCCTCGCCTCGTACGCCGAACTGAACTGCGACGGCGTCGCACCGCCCCTCTACACGGGCACGGACGTCGGCTTCAGCTCGCTCTGCGCGGCGAAGGCCATCACGTACGAGTTCGTGGACGACGTGGTGCGGGAGATCGCGGCGATGACGCCCGGCAAGTACATCCACATCGGCGGCGACGAGGCGCACTCGACACCGCACAAGGACTACGTCGCCTTCATGGACAAGGCGCAGGCCGTCGTCGGCAAGTACGGCAAGACGGTGATGGGCTGGCACCAGCTGACGGGCGGCAATCCGGTCAAGGGCGCCGTCGCCCAGTACTGGGGGCTCGACAAGACCTCCGACACGGAGAAGGCACAGGTCGTCGACGCGGCGAGGAAAGGGACGAAGCTGGTGCTGTCACCGGCCGACCGGGCGTACCTCGACATGAAGTACCACAAGAGCACCCCGCTGGGGCTCGCCTGGGCGGGCTATGTCGAGGTGGAGCGCTCGTACGACTGGAACCCGGGGACGTACCTGCAGGGCGCGCCGGCCGAGTCCGTGCTGGGCGTCGAGGCGCCGCTGTGGTCGGAGACGCTGTGGACCAGTGACCAGGTCGAGTTCATGGCGTTCCCGAGGCTGCCGGGCATCGCCGAGCTCGGCTGGTCACCCGCGGCCACGCACGACTGGGACACGTACAAGGTGCGACTGGCGGCGCAGGGACCGCGGATGTCGGCGCTCGGGATCGACTACTACCGCTCGGCGCAGGTGCCCTGGCCGGCGGAGTAACGGGTCGTCGGATGGTGCGGCGGGCGTCCGTGAGGGCCTTGGACACGGGCGCCCGCCCGTCCATCCGTCCCGGTCAGGCGGGTGCGTACCGCGCGATCGGGTTGGTGAGGGTGCCGACGAGCTGGAGGGCGCCCGCCGGGTCCTGAAGGTCGACCATCTGCTTGTTGTCGCGCAGCTGGAGCCGGTTCAGGCAGGACAGCGCGAACTCCGGTGCGAACATGTCGTACTGCTTGAACTTGTCCGCGAGGTGCGGGTGGGCCTCCTGGTAGTCGGCCACGCACTGGGCGACCGTCCGCCAGAACGTGTCCTCGTCGAGGACGCCGTCGGTGGCGAGCGTGGCGCCGAGGAAGCGGAAGAAGCAGTCGAAGACGTCGGTGAAGAGCGACAGCAGCTTCATGTTCTCCGGGACCTCGGCGCGCACCCGCTCTACGGCGGGCGGCAGCACCGCGTCCGGGTCCATCACGCAGATCTCCTCCGCGATGTCCTTGAAGATCGCGCGGGTGACGACGCCGTCCTCGACGGCGAGGATGACGTTCTCGCCGTGCGGCATGAACACCAGGTCGTACGCGTAGAAGCTGTGCAGCAGCGGCGTGAGGTACGCGCGGAGGTAGCGGCGCGTCCAGTCCGCGGGATCGAGTCCGGACTCGGCGATCAGGGCGCCCGCGAAGGACGCGCCGTCGTGGTCGGTGTGCAGCAGCGACGCCATGGTGGCCAGGCGCTCGCCCGGCGCGAGCGAAGGGGCGGGGCTCTCGCGCCAGAGCGCGGCGAGCATTTTGAGGTACGGGGAGCCCTTGGCGGTGGCGGCCTCGTACTGGCGGTGGTGGTAGCCGATGGCCGCGCGCTCACGGATGATCGTCAGGCCGGTCGCCCGGAAGGTGTCGTCGCTCGCGATCAGACCGGCCAGCCAGTCGTTGATGGCGGGCGTGGCCTCCATGTAGGCGGCGGAAAGCCCGCGCATAAAGCCCATGTTGATGACGGACAGGGCCGTTTTGACGTAGTGCTTGGCCGGGTCACTGGTGTTGAAGAAGGTACGGATCGACTGCTGGGCGAGGTACGTGTCGTCGCCCGCGCCGAGGCAGACCAGGCGCTGCTGGGCGACCTCGGCGGCGAAGGTGACGGACAGTTTGTTCCACCACTGCCACGGGTGGACCGGGATGAGGTAGTAGTCGGCCAGGTCCAGGCCGAGGCCGGTCAGCGTCGCCGCGAACCGGTCGACGGTGGCGTCGCCCAGTTCCTCCCGTACAAAGCTCTCGTAGTCGAGTCCCGCGCCCGCGGTGAAGGTGGCGTGGTCGCGGCGGGCGGCCAGCCAGATCAGCTGGACGGGGGCGGCGGCCTCGGGGGCGTACGCGCGGTACTCGTGGATGCCGAAGCCGAGCCGGCCGTTGTTGGCGACGAAGCAGGGGTGGCCCTCGGTCATGCCGGTCTCGACGGCCTGGAAGTCGGCGCGGGCGAGGGCGGCGGCGGTGACGGGCGTCTTGGTGAGTTTGTACGCCGTACCGGAGAGGGTGGAGCTGATCTCCTCCAGGTAGACGGGGAGGATCTCCGGGCTCAGGCCCAGCGCCTCGCGCAGCTCGATGAAGAACTCAAGGGCGTCGAGCGGGATCTCGGCGCCGTCGCGGTGGCGGGTGATGGACTCGGCGGAGACCTGCCAGTGGTCGAGCGCGTGGCGGCGGGCGGCGAAACGGTACTCGGTCGCGCCGTCGTCGGAGCGGATCGCGTACCTGTCGTTGCCGAGCGGCTCGGGGTTCAGCAGGCGCTCGTGGGAGAACTCGGCGAGGGCCTTGCGGACGAGCAGCCGGCTCGCGTGGGCCCACCGCTCGGGAGCGAGGTGGGCGACGGCGGCGGCGGGCGTCACGGCGGGGGTGGCGGCGGTGGTGGTGGTCACAGGGTGGCTCCGGCGGTGCGTGTGGCTTCCTCGAACTGCTCCCGCGTGCAGAAGCTCAGGTAGGCATCCTTCTCCGGCTTGGCGATCTTCTGCGTTATCTCGAAGCCGACGGCCTCGTTGAGGCGGTGCACCGCGGTGTTGCGTACGTCGGGCTCGACGACGACGCGGCGGGTGGCCGGGTCGGCGAACAGCGTCTCCATCACCGCGGTGATCACGGCGCGGGTGAAGCCGTGGACGGGCGTGTCGGTCGGCGCGACCAGGAAGTGCATGCCGACGTCGCCGGGCCGGGCGTCGTACAGGCCGACCAGCTCGACGTGGGCCGGGTCGTACCGCTCCATGAGGAAGGCAGGCCTGCCCTCGTACTCACCGATGAAGGCGTCGTGGTGCTCGGCGGCCGTGATCGCCATGTACTCGCGCTCCACGTCCGGCAGCGACGCGTCCTGCATCATCCAGTAGGCCGCCTTGGGGTGGGTGACCCAGCTGTGCAGCAGCTCGGCGTCCGCGAAGGGATCAAGGGGACGGACGGTGAACGGGGTGGTGCTCATCAATTTGGTCCTTGTGTGGATACCCGCGTCTTCAGGCGGGGGAGGAAACGCAACCGCGCTTCGGCCGTGAGGAGCGCTGACGCGCTGGGTTCGAATGCCTTTGTCGAACAAGGCAGTTGAGGCTTACAGGGTGGCCCGGTACCTTGTGAAGGGTGAAGGCCGAGCCGGTGAAGCGGGCATTTAAGTTCCGCTTCTACCCCACCGACGTGCAGGCAGCGGAGCTGCTCCGCACGTTCGGCTGTGTGCGCAAGGTCTACAACCTGGCTCTCCAGGCCCGCACGGAGGCCTGGTACCAGCGCCAGGAGCGGGTGAACTACAACGCCACCTCGGCGCTGCTTACCGCGTGGAAGAAGACCGACGAGCTGGGCTTCTTGGCGGAGGTGTCTTCGGTGCCGCTTCAGCAGACCCTGCGGCACTTGCAAGCGGGCTTCTCGCACTTCTTCGAAGGGCGGGCAAAGTACCCCAAGTTCAAGTCGCGCAAGAAGTCGAAGGCGGCTGCGGAGTACACCCGCTCGGCTTTCCGCTACCGCGACGGTCACCTGACACTGGCCAAGATGACGGCTCCGCTGGATGTCGTCTTCTCCAGGCCGCTGCCCGAGGGCGTGCAGCCGACCACGGTGACCGTCTCCCGCGACAGTGCGGGGCGGTGGTTTGTGTCCCTGCTGTGCGAGGACGCCAGTGTGGCAGCTCTGCCGCCGGTGGCGGACGTGATCGGTGTCGATGCGGGGGTCACCGCCCTGGTGACCCTCTCCACGGGGGAGAAGGTTACCAACCCGCGTCATGAGCGCACCGACCGCGCTCGCCTGGCCAAGGCGCAGCGGCAGCTGGGGAAGAAGGAGAAGGGCTCGAAGAACCGGGACAAGGCCCGTGCCAAGGTGGCGCGGGTGCATGCCCGCATCACCGACCGGCGCAGGGACTTCCTGCACCAACTGACCACTCGGCTCGTTCGTGACAACCAAACGATCGTGATCGAGGATCTCAATGTGGCCGGCCTGCTCAAGAACCACACCTTGGCCCGGGCGATCTCGGACGCGGCCTGGACCGAGCTGCGCTCCCTGCTGGAATACAAGTGCCAGTGGTACGGACGCACCCTGGTGGTCGTGGACCGGTGGTTTCCCTCGTCCAAGACCTGCTCGGCCTGCGGGCACGTCAAGGCGAGCATGCCACTTGGCAAGCGGGTCTTTCACTGCGAGCGATGTCCGCTGGTCCTGGACCGGGACATCAACGCAGCGCGCAACATTCTGGCCGCCGGACTGGCGGTGACAGTCTGTGGAGATGGTGTAAGACCTCAACGGAGCACTCCTGCGAGGCAGTCGTCGGCGAAGCAGAAAACCCAACCCGCGAGGGCTGGACTCTCCTCCCTTCAGGGAGGAGAGGAGGTCAAATCGCGAACTCCTGGAAAGCGATGGCCTTCTCGACCGGGTAGTACTCGCGACCCAGCAGCTCACCGATGATGTAGGCGTTGCGGTAGGCGCTCATGCCCAGGTCGGGCGAGGTGATGCTGTGGGTGTGGACGGCGGCGTTCTGGAGGAAGATGCCGCGTCCCGTCGTGTCGATGCTGTAGTTGCGGGCGACGTCGTAGCGGCCCTGGCCGTCCCAGCGGATCCGGTCCCGCACGCCCTCCAGGAACGCGGGCGGGCGGTAGCGGTAGCCCGTGGCGAGGACCAGGCCCTCGGTTCCCAGCTCGAAGTCCTTGCCCTGCTCCTCCTGGCGGAGCCCGAGGGTGTACGTCGCGCTCTCGGCGTCGTAGGCCGCGGTGTTGAGGGAGGAGTTGGTGAGGAGGCGGGTGGGGACCGGGCCCTTGAGGCTCTTCTGGTAGAGCAGGTCGAAGATCGCGTCGATCAGCTCGGAGTCGATGCCCTTGAAGAGGTTCTTCTGCTGGGACTCCAGGCGGTAGCGGGTCGCCTCGGGGAGCGCGTGGAAGTAGTCGACGTACTCCGGGGAGGTCATCTCCAGCGTGAGCTTGGTGTACTCCAGCGGGAAGAAGCGCGGGGAGCGGGTGACCCAGTTGAGCCGGTAGCCGTGTACGTCGATTTCCGAGAGCAGGTCGTAGTAGATCTCCGCCGCGCTCTGGCCGCTGCCGACCAGGGTGATGGACTTCTTGGCCTGGAGCGCCTCTTTGCCGCTCACGTAACGCGAGTTGTGGATGAAGTCCCCGCCGAGGCCCTGGCAGGCGTCGGGGATGTACGGCGGGGTGCCGGTGCCGAGCACCACGTGGCGGGCGCGGTAGGTCGTGTCCTGGGTGCGGACGACGTACACCTCGGCCTCGGCGTCGTACTCGACGGAGGCGACCGTCTGGTTGAAGCGGATGGTGCGGAGCTTGGCGGCGGCCCAGCGGCAGTAGTCGTTGTACTCGGTCCGCAGCGGATAGAAGTTCTCGCGGATGTAGAAGGAGTACAGCCGGCCGGATTCCTTCAGGTAGTTCAGGAAGGAGTACGGCGAGGTGGGATCGGCCATCGTGACCAGGTCGGACATGAACGGCGTCTGGAGGTGGGCGCCTTCCAGGAACATCCCGGCGTGCCACTCGAAGTTCGGCTTCGTTTCGAGGAAGAGACCGTCGAGCTCGTCGATCGGCTCGGTCAGGCAGGCGAGGCCGAGGTTGAACGGACCGAGTCCGATTCCGATGAAGTCAAGAGGCGCGAGGGGCTCAAGAGGCGTGGACAAGGGACTCTCCCAGGTACTGCTCGGCGTGGCCGGCGATGAGGTCGAGTACGGCCGCGATGTCGGTCAGCGTCGTCTCGGGGTTGAGAAGGGTGAACTTCAGGTAGTGCTTGCCGCCGACCTTCGTCCCGGCCACGACGGCGTCGCCGGAGGCGAACAGCGCCTTGCGGGCGTACAGGTTGGCGCGGTCGATCACGGCGGGGCTGGTGACGTCCGCCGGGATGTAGCGGAAGACGAGGGTCGAGAGCGAGGGCCGGACGACGACGTCGTAGCGCGGGTCGCCGGCGAGCAGCTGCCAGCCGTCGCCGGCCAGGTCGCACACCTCGTCGAAGAGCTCTCCAACGCCGTCGGCGCCCATGGTGCGCAGGGTCATCCACAGCTTGAGGGCGTCGAAGCGGCGGGTGGTCTGGAGGGATTTGTCGACCTGGTTGGGGATGCGCTCCTCGGCCATCCGGCGCGGGTTCAGGTAGTCGGCGTGGTACGTCGCGTGGCGCAGGGTGGCGCCGTCACGGACCAGCAGCGCGCTGGAGCTCACCGGCTGGAAGAACGACTTGTGGTAGTCCACGGTGACCGAGTCGGCGCGCTCGATGCCGTCCAGGAGGTGGCGGCGGGTGCGGGAGGCCAGCAGGCCGCATCCGTACGCGGCGTCGACGTGCATCCAGGTGCCGTACAGCTGGCACAGCTCGGCTATCTCCGGAAGCGGGTCGATGGAGCCGAAGTCGGTGGTACCGGCTGTGGCGACGACGGCCATCGGGACCAGGCCCTCGCTCGTGCAGCGGGCCAGCTCGCGGGCGAGGGCCACGGTCTGCATGCGCTTGTCGTTGTCGCAGGGGATCGCGATGACGGCGTCGGGGGAGAGGCCGAGGAGTTTCGCGGACTTCTGGACGCTGAAGTGGCCGCATTCGGAGGCGAAGATGCGCAGCTTGGCGGAGTCGGTCGCCTTGGCTTCCTCGCGGGCGAGGAGGAGGGCCTGGAGGTTGGACTGGGAGCCGCCGCTGGTGAAGACGCCGTCGGCGTTCGTGTCGGCGTTCGTTTCGAGGTGCGTGCCGGCGCTCGCGCCGAAGCCGATGCGGCTCGCCGTCCAGTCGATGAGGCGGCGCTCGATGAGGGTGGCGCCCGCGCTCTGGTCCCAGGTGTCGAGGGAGGAGTTGACGGCGGAGAGCACGGCCTCGGCGGCGACGGCGGGGATCACGACCGGGCAGTTGAGGTGCGCGAGGTAGCGCGGGTGGTGGAAGTAGACGGCGTCGCGGAGATAGACGGATTCGAGCTCGTCGAGGGCGGCGGTGGTGTCACCGAGCGGCCGGTCGAGGTCTATCGCGTCGAAGGCGGGGGCGAGCTGTTCCGGCGTGATGCCGGTGAACGGCCGGTCGGTCGCGGCGAGTTTGTCCGCCACCCGCTCGACCGCTGCGGTGGCGGTCCGGCGATACCGCTCGGCGGTCGTGTCATTGAGCAGGTGTGAGCGCATGAACTGTCCTCCCGGGTACGGGAATTCAACGTGCCCTCAGGACAGGAAAGGGGGGCGAGGGCGCGATGTGTAAGTAAGGTTAGCCTAACCTAACTCAAACTCACAACGAACCCTCGCCCCCCAGGGGGCACAGCTGTTGTTGTACGGGCGGGTGTTGGGCGGGCGGGTGCCGAACGAGCGGGTGCCGAACGGGCGAGTGCTGTACGGGCGAGGCCGGAGGCCTATGCCTCTTCCTCTTCCGCACGCTCCCGCAGCTGCTCCTCGCTCAGCCCGCGGCGCCAGTAGCCCACGAACGTCACGCGCTTGCGGTCGAACTTCCGCTCCTGGACGAGGTGGCGGCGCAGCGCCCGTACGGACGACGACTCACCCGCGATCCAGGCGTACGGCGTGCCTTCGGGCAACTCCGCGTCGGGGACGGCGCGTACCGCGTCCAGCGCGCAGGGCGCGTTCTCGTCCCGTACCAGCCAGGTGATGTCCGCGTCGGCCGCCGTGGTCAGCTCCAGGCGGTCGTCGGCGTGCTGGACCTCGATCCAGACCTTGGCCCTCGTCCCGGCCGGCAGCCACTCCAGGGCGGCCGCGGCGGCCGGCAGCGCCGTCTCGTCCGCCCACATCAGGACCCAGTCGCTGTCCTCGGGCGGGCGGAAGCGTACGGCGGTGTTGTCCTCGACCGCCGGCCCGAGGACCACGACACGGTCACCGGCGCTCGCCTGCGCCGCCCAGCGGCAGGCGGGCCCGCCGTCGTCGTGGAGCGCGAAGTCGATGTCGACCTCGTCGGCCCCGGCCCCGTCGGCGGCGCGGCGCTGCTCGCGCAGGGTGTACGAGCGCATGACCGCGCGTACGTCGTCGGGCAGCGCGCGGTACGTCGCGAACCAGTCCGGTGCCGTCTCCGGCGGAAGCACCGGCTCCGGCTGGCCGGGATGCGGCAGGAAGAGGGAGAGGCTCTGGTCGCGGCCTCCGGAGGCGAAGGCCCGCAGGTCCTCGCCACCGAACGTCACCCGGAGCATGGAGGTGCTGAGCCGTCGCGTCCGCACGACCGTCAGGCCGAAGAAGCGGAACGGGACGATGGCGGTGTCGGCGGCGGCTTCAGTCCCTGTCATCGTCAGGCGACCTTCTTGGCCTTCTCGATGGCCTCGGCGAGGTCTTCGAGGATCGGCGCGCACTTGTCGTAGGAGTAGATCGGCTCCGTGGTGCGCGGGATGACCTGACCGGCCTTGACGGCGGGCAGGCGGGTCCAGGTCGGCTTGTTCTTGAGGTCGGAGGGCTGCAGGATCCCGGTCCGGTTGTCCATCATGATGATGTCGGCCTGGTACTTGTCGATGTTCTCCCAGCTCAGCTCCTCGAAGAAGCCGGCCGCGTTCACCTTCGGCTCGACGAACTTCACGCCCAGCTCCTGGAAGTACAGCGTGTCCGCGGACATCTTCGCGAGGGAGACGTAGAAGAGCTCCGGGCTCGCGGAGCCGATCATGACCTTGACCTTCGGGTTGGCCTTGGCGGCCTGGCGCAGGCGCTCGGCGGCCTTCTCGAAGCGGGCCTTGGCGTCGGTGGTCTTCTTGGCCTTCAGGTCGGCGCCGAGGGACGCGGCGAGGTCGGCGTGGCGCTGGATCGCCTTGGGGATGGTGGTCTCCGCGGCCCACAGGGCGACGCTCGGGGCGACCTTGAGGATCTTCGCGCTGGACGCCTCGGGGACGTACCAGAGCTTGTCCTTCTCCCACATGGCCGTGACAAGCAGGTCGGGGTTGAGCGCGACGTAGGCCTCGACATTGAACTCGTCGTAGACATTGCCGATGATCTTGACCTTGTTGATGTCGAGGTCGCCGGCCTGCACGTCGGCCTTGCCGTCGGCGGTCTTGGTCGGGCCGAACACGCCCTTGACCTCTATGCCGAAGTCGTGGAGGGCGGCGGCGACGCCGGTGAACGCGACGATGTTCTTCGGGGTGGCGGGGCTCTTCACCGTCTTGCCGCGGTCGTCCTTGAAGGACCACGGTCCCGACTTCCCCGCGGCCTTGTCCTCGCTTTTCGCGGCGGTCTCGCCGCAGGCGGTCAGCGCGGCGCCGATGCCGAGGGCGCCGCCGGCGGCCAGCAGGCTGCGACGGGAAAGGTGGGAAGCTCGGGCGTGAGGCATGACGGTGTCTGCTTTCGTACGTGCGGGGTCCACCACGGGACAAGTCCGAAGGTAGGTTAGCCTAACCTCATTCGTTGTCCAGGGGTGGACCCGGGAAGCCTCCACGGCCCGCCGTACGACGGTCAGCTCGTGAGGCCCAACTCCCGTGCGATCAGCATGCGCTGGACCTCGCTCGTGCCCTCACCGATCTCCAGGATCTTGGAGTCGCGCCACATGCGGGCGACCGGGTACTCGTTCATGAAGCCGTAGCCGCCGTGGATCTGGGTGGCCTCGCGGGCGTTGTCGACCGCCACCGTGGAGGAGTACAGCTTCGCGAGCGCCGCCTCCTTCTTGAACGGCTCCCCCTGGACCAGGCGTGACGCCGCGTCGCGCCAGCCGATGCGGGCCATGTGGGCGCGCATCTCCATGTCGGCGATCTTGAACTGGATCGCCTGGTTGGAGCCGATGGGACGGCCGAAGGTGTGGCGCTCCTTCGCGTACGCCACCGACTCGTCGACGCAGCCCTGGGCGAGGCCGGTCGCGAGTGCCGAGATGGCGACGCGGCCCTCGTCAAGGATGCGCAGGAACTGGGCGTAACCGCGGCCCTCTTCACCGAGCAGGTTGGCGAACGGGACGCGTACGTCGGAGAAGGAAAGCTCGCGGGTGTCCGAGGCGTTCCAGCCGACCTTGGAGTACGGGGCGGCGACGGTGAAGCCGGGGGTACCGGACGGGACGATGATCGCGGAGATCTCCGGCTTGCCGTCGGGCTTGCGGCCCGTCACCGCGGTGACCGTGACGAGGCCGGTGATGTCCGTACCGGAGTTGGTGATGAAGCACTTGGAGCCGTTGATCACCCACTCGTCGCCCTCGCGGCGTGCGGTGGTCTTCGTGCCGCCGGCGTCCGAGCCGCAGTCCGGTTCGGTCAGGCCGAACGCGCCCAGCAGCTCGCCGGAGCAGAGGCGGGGCAGCCACTCGCGCTTCTGCTCCTCCGTGCCGAAGCGGAAGATCGGCATCGCGCCGAGCGAGACGCCGGCTTCGAGGGTGATGGCCACGGACGAGTCCACTCGGGCCAGCTCTTCGAGGGCGATGCCGAGGGCGAGGTAGTCGCCGCCCATGCCGCCGTACTCCTCGGGGAAAGGCAGCCCGAAGAGGCCCATGCGGCCCATTTCGCGGACGATCTCGTACGGGAACTCGTGGCGCTCGTAGAGGTCACCGATCTTCGGGGCGACGACGTCGTGGGCGAACTCCTCGACCGTGCGGCGGAGTTCTTCGTGTTCGGCGGAGAGGCGGTGGTCGAGGGGCATGGCTACGACTCCTTGTGGGACAGGGCACGCACGGTGCGGGAGGGGCTGGGGCGGCCCAGCCGTTCGGCCATCCACGCGCTGGTGGCGGTGAGGCGGCCGAGGTCGACCCCGGTTTCGATGCCGAGGCCGTCGAGCATCCACACGAGGTCTTCGGTGGCGAGATTTCCGGTGGCGCTCTTCGCGTACGGGCAGCCGCCGAGGCCGCCTGCGGAGGCGTCCACGGTGGTGACGCCCTGCTGGAGTGCGGCGAGGGTGTTGGCGAGGGCCTGGCCGTACGTGTCGTGGAAGTGCACGCCGATCGCGGAGGTCGGGACTCCGGCCTCGTTGAGGGCGGTGAGCAGGGCCACGACGTGGCCGGGGGTGGCAACGCCGATCGTGTCGCCGAGGCTCAGTTCGTCGCACCCGAGGTCGAGGAGCGCCTTGGCGACCCTGACCACCTGCCGGATCGGGACGGCCCCTTCCCAGGGGTCGCCGAAGCACATGGAGAGGTAGCCGCGTACGTGGACCTTGTCCTCCCGCGCGCGGGCGACGACCGGCTCGAACATGGCGAGCGACTCGTCGACGGTCCGGTTGAGGTTGCGGCTCGCGAACGTCTCGGTCGCACTCCCGAACACGGCGATCCGGCGCGCGCCGAGCGCGAGGGCGCGGTCGAGGCCGCGGGAGTTCGGTACGAGAACGGGAAGCTCGGCGTTCACATCGCGCAGGAGAGGGAACAGCTCTTCGGCATCCGCGAGCTGGGGCACCCATTTGGGGTGCACGAAGCTGGTCGCCTCCACCGTGGTGAGTCCGGCGTCGGCCAGACGGTGGATGAACTCGGCCTTCACCTCGGTCGGTACGACGGTCTTCTCGTTCTGGAGGCCGTCGCGGGCGCCGACTTCGTGGACGCGTACGTGAGTCGGCAGGTTCTTCGCCGGTACGCGCATCGGCAGTCCATCGGGGCCGGCGGCGGTCATGACTCCTCCTGCGGGGTGACCACGGCCAGGACCTGGTCCATGGCGACGGTGGAGCCCGGCGTCACGTCGAGCTCGGTGACGGTGCCGGCGTGCGGGGCGGAGATGACGTGTTCCATCTTCATGGCCTCGACGACGAGGAGGCTCTGCCCGGCGTCGACGTGGTCTCCGACGGCCACCTTGACCACGGTGACGGTGCCGGGCATGGGCGCCGCGAGGGTGTCGACTCCGGAGCGGGCGCCGCCGGTCAGGCTCGCCTCGACCGGGTCGTGGTCCTGGACGTGCCAGGCGTCCCCGTCCCGGCCCAGCCACGTGCCCTCCGGGCCGGTCGCGTGGCTGAAGGTGTGGGTGACCCCGGCGAGTTCGACGGTGACGGTGTCCGCGTCGGCGGTGACGATGCGGGCGCGCACGGGCAGCGGTTCTTCTTCCCCCACCCCGCCCGCTCCCGGCACGTGCGGTTCCGCCGCGAGAGGCGGCAAGCCGCCCGCCGCCCGCGGGGGCAGCGGCGCCCCGCCGTTCCCGGACCCGGCTTCGTCCGGGTTCTGGGCGGGTGCGTAGTCCGGGCGCGTGCCGCCGGCCTGCGCGGGCTGTGGCTCCCCGCCGGGCGGGGTGACCGGTTGCAGGGGGATGGCGGTTGCCAGGTCCGGGGGCGTCGGATGCGGGTCGGGGAGCTGGAGTTCCAGGCCGGTCGCCGTGGTGCGCAGGCGGATCGCCACCGGGTCGTGGCCCGGTACGCGGGCGTGGTGCACCGTCCAGGCGGGGGTGCCGCCCAGGCGCCAGCCCGTGCGGGCGGAGAAGGGGTCCGTCCACGCCGGGGGTTCGCCGGTGACGGCCGTCTCCCCGGCCCGCAGCAGCGCCGCCGCCGCGTACACCTCCGGCGGCACGCCGTCCGGGACCAGGCTGTCCGCGTCGCGTTCGACCAGGCCCGTGTCCAGCGCGCCCGAGACCACGTCCGGGTGGGCCAGCAGGCGGCGCAGGAAGCCCGCGTTCGTCGGGACGCCCAGGGTGACGGTGTCGGCGAGGGCCGCGCGCAGTCGGCGCAGGGCGGTGGCGCGGTCCGGGGCGTACGCGATGACCTTGGACAGCATCGGGTCGTAGAGGCTGCCCACCTCCGTGCCCTCCGTGAGGCCCGAGTCGGTCCGTACGCCGTCGCCCTGCGGCTCGTTCAGGGCGAGGATCGTGCCGCCCGAGGGGAAGAAACCGCGGGAGCCCGCCTTGATGGACACAGTCTCCGCGCAGATACGGGCCTCCACCGCGTGGCCCGTGAGCGTGATGTCCTTCTGCGTGAAGGGCAGTTCCTCACCGGCCGCGATCCTCACCTGCCACTCCACCAGGTCCAGGCCGGTGATCAGCTCCGTCACCGGGTGCTCCACCTGGAGGCGGGTGTTCATCTCCATGAAGTAGTACGCCGACGGGTCGTTGCCCGGGACGATGAACTCCACCGTGCCCGCGCCCCGGTAGCCGCAGGAGCGTGCCGCCTGGACCGCCGCCTCGCCCATCGCCGCGCGCGTCGCCTCGTCCAGGAGGACCGACGGCGCCTCCTCGATGATCTTCTGGTGCCGGCGCTGGAGGGAACATTCGCGCTCACCGAGGTGGACCACGTTTCCGTGGGCGTCCGCCAGGACCTGGATCTCGATGTGCCGGGGGCGGTCGATCCACCGCTCCACCAGCAGCGTGTCGTCGCCGAACGAGGCCCGCGCCTCGCGCCGCGCCGCCGCGATCTCGTCGGCCAGTGCCGACTCGACCCGGGTCAGCCGCATGCCCTTGCCGCCACCGCCCGCCGAGGGCTTCAGGAGGACCGGCATGCCGATCTCCCGTGCCGCCGCCGCCAGTTCGTCGTCCGTCAGGCCGCTGCCGGATGAGCCGGGAACGACCGGCACGCCCGCCGCCCGTACCGTCTCCTTCGCCCGGATCTTGTCGCCCATGAGAGCTATGGCGGAGGAGGGAGGGCCGATGAAGGCGAGGCCCGCGTCCGCGCACGCCTGCGCGAACGCGGCGTTCTCGGCGAGGAAGCCGTAGCCCGGGTGGACGGCCTGCGCGCCGGTACGGGCGGCCGCCTCCAGCAGGCGGTCCGTGCGGAGGTAGCTCTCCGACGCCGCCGCCGGGCCGATACGGACCGCCGTGTCCGCCTCCCGTACATGACGGGCGTCCGCGTCCGCGTCGCTGAACACGGCCACCGAGCGCACGCCCAGCTCCCGCAGCGTGCGGATGACGCGGACCGCGATCTCGCCACGGTTGGCGACCAGGACGGTGTCGAACATGGGAACCATGGGGACCATGGGGAACTCCGTCATCTGTCTCTCACATCCGGAAGACGCCGAAGGCGGGCTCGGCCAGGGGCGCGTTGGCGCAGGCCGTCAGGGCCAGGCCCACGACCTGCCGGGTCTCCAGCGGGTCGATCACGCCGTCGTCCCACAGCCGCGCCGTCGCGTAGTAGGCGTTGCCCTGGGCCTCGTACTGCTCGCGGATCGGCGCCTTGAACGCCTCCTCCTCCGCGGCGGGCCACTCCTCGCCCCGCGCTTCGAGCTGGTCGCGCTTGACGGTCGCCAGCACCGACGCCGCCTGCTCGCCGCCCATCACCGAGATCTTCGCGTTGGGCCACATCCACAGGAAGCGCGGCGAGTACGCCCGGCCGCACATCGAGTAGTTGCCCGCGCCGTACGACCCGCCGACGACGACCGTCAGCTTCGGCACGCGCGTGCACGCCACCGCCGTCACCATCTTCGCGCCGTGCTTGGCGATGCCGCCCGCTTCGTAGTCCCTGCCGACCATGAAGCCCGAGATGTTCTGGAGGAAGAGCAGGGGGATGCCGCGCTGGTCGCACAGCTCGATGAAGTGCGCGCCCTTCTGGGCGGATTCGGAGAACAGGATGCCGTTGTTCGCGACGATGCCGACCGGGTGCCCGTGGATCCGGGCGAAGCCGGTGACCAGCGTCTGGCCGAACTCCGCCTTGAACTCCTGGAAGCGTGAGCCGTCGACCGTACGGGCGATCACTTCCCGCACGTCATAGGGCGTACGGGAGTCCACCGGCACCGCGCCGTACAGCCCGGCCGGGTCGACCTTCGGCTCATCGACCGGCTCCACCGGCCACGGCAGCGGGCCGCGCTCCGGGAGCGTCGCGACGATGTTGCGGACGATGCGCAGGGCGTGGGCGTCGTCCTCCGCCAGGTGGTCGGTGACGCCCGACGTGCGGGAGTGGACCTCACCGCCGCCCAGCTCCTCCGCCGTGACGACCTCGCCCGTCGCGGCCTTCACCAGGGGCGGCCCGCCCAGGAAGATCGTGCCCTGGTTGCGCACGATCACGGCCTCGTCGCTCATCGCGGGTACGTACGCCCCGCCCGCCGTGCAGGAGCCGAGCACCGCCGCGATCTGCGGGATGCCCGCCCCCGACATGCGGGCCTGGTTGTAGAAGATCCGCCCGAAGTGCTCGCGGTCCGGGAAGACCTCGTCCTGCATGGGGAGGAAGGCGCCGCCGGAGTCCACCAGGTACAGGCAGGGGAGGTGGTTCTCAAGGGCCACCTCCTGGGCGCGGAGGTGCTTCTTGACGGTCATCGGGTAGTACGTGCCGCCCTTGACCGTGGCGTCATTGGCGACGATCACCACCTCGCGGCCGCTCACCCGCCCGATCCCGGCGATCACTCCCGCGGCCGGCGCCGCCCCGCCGTACATCCCCTCGGCCGCCAGCGGAGCCAGCTCCAGGAAGGGCGATCCGGGGTCGAGGAGCGTGTCCACGCGGTCGCGGGGGAGCAGCTTGCCGCGCGCGGTGTGCCGGGCACGGGCCTTCTCACCGCCGCCGAGCCGCGCCGCGGCCAGCCGCCCACGCAGCCCCTCCACGAGCTCCTGGTGGGCCGCTTCATTGGCCCGCCATGTCTCGGCTGCCGGATCGGCGGTGCTGGTCAGCACCGGTGCCTGCCGCATCTCCTGAGCCCCCTTGCCCGGTCGATGTGATGTTAGTGAGCGTTAACGCCCTTTCAGGTTAACGAGCGCTAACCGACGTGTCCAGGGCTGTGGATTCCTCCTTCGGTATGACGTGTTCAAGATCCGGACGTGTCAGGATCTGACCCGACCACACACGGGGACGGGACTTGTGACGACACTGCGGGACACGGCCATACAGGACACGGCCATACGGGACACGGCGATACAGCCACAGCCGCGCCGGCGCATCCTGGAGGTCGACGCCCTTCGCGGCTTCGCCCTCCTCGGCATCCTGCTGGTCAACACCTTGACCATGGCCGGCTCGCAGGGCCTGCTGGGCGGCCGTCCGCCCGCCACGGCCGACGCCGTGACCCTGTGGCTGGTCGACTTCCTCGCGCAGAGCAAGTTCTATCTGCTCTTCTCGTTCCTCTTCGGCTACAGCTTCACCCTCCAGGCGGCCTCGGCCGAGCGCGCCGGCGCCCGCTTCGGGCCGCGGACGATGCGGCGCCTGCTGGGGCTGTTCGTCCTCGGGGCCCTGCACGTGGTGTTCCTCTACATCGGCGACATCCTGACGACGTATGCCCTGCTCGGCCTGATCCTCTTCGCCGCCCGCCGGGCCACCCCCGAAGGGGCGTACCGCGCCGCGCTCTGGGTGTGGGGCGTTTTCGGCTCGCTTCTGCTGCTGCTCGGCGTGCTCGGGACGCTCACCGGCCTCGAAGGCGACGCCGACCGGGCCGCCGTGGCCGCCGAAGCCGCGGAACTCACCGCCGCCTACCGGGGCGGTTTCACCGATGTCGTGGGTGCGAACCTCGGACAGCTGCCGTTCGCCGTCTTCGCGCTGGTCACCATGAGCGGCTTCGTGGTCGCCGCCTTCCTGATGGGGCTCTCGGCCGGGAAGCGGCAGTGGCTCACGCGGGCCGACGGGGCGAGTCTGCGCCGTATCCTCTGGACCGGCCTCTGCGTGGGCGTGCCCGCCGCCGCCTTCGCGGCCTCCGGTGTGGCAGGCCCGCTCTCGCCCCGCTGGGAGCTGCTTGCCGCCATGACCGGCGTCGTCGTGGCACCGGCACTCAGTGCGGCGTACGTCGCCGGGCTGCTGCTCTGGTTCGGTACGCCGAGCGGGGCGCGGGCCGCCGGGGTGCTCGCACCCGCCGGGCGCATGGCGCTGACCAATTACCTCACCCAGTCGCTGGTCATGGCACTGATCTTCACCGGGTACGGTCTCGGCCTGTACGGACGCGTGGGCATCGCCGTCCCCGTCTGTATCGCGCTCGTGCTGTACGCGGCGCAGCTCGCGCTCAGTGGCCTGCTCATGCGGCGGTACCGGCTCGGTCCGGTGGAATGGGTGCTGCGCGCCTTCACCCACTTGCGCGAGCGCCCCCGTCAGGTTAACGAGCGCTAACAAGCCGGTTTAGAATGGCGTCATGAGCACCAACGCCGCCGCCCGCGTCGCGGCCCCGACCCGCCGCGAGCAGATCCTCAAGGAGGCCGCCCGCCTCTTTGCCGAGCGCGGCTTCCACGGCGTGGGCGTCGACGAGATAGGCGCCGCCGTCGGCATCAGCGGCCCCGGTCTCTACCGCCACTTCCCGGGCAAGGACGCCATGCTCGCCGAGCTGCTCGTCGGCATCAGCGAGCGGCTGCTGGACGGCGGCAGGCAGCGCGCCGCCGCGGAGTCCGCCGACAGCCCGGCAGCCGTCCTCGGCTCCCTCATCGACGGGCACATCGACTTCGCGCTGGACGACCGGCCGCTGATCACCCTGCACGACCGCGAACTGGACCGGCTCAGGGAGAGCGACCGCAAGCGGGTGCGCCAGCTCCAGCGGCAGTACGTCGAGCTGTGGGTCACCGTCGTACGGGAGCTGAATCCCGACGTACCGGAGGCGGAGGCGCGGTCGGCCGTGCACGCGGTGTTCGGGCTGCTCAACTCGACGCCGCACCTGGGGTCGTACGGTAACGGGCTGCCGGGGCGGGCGGCGATGGAGGGGCTGCTGCGGCGGCTGGCCCACGGCGCGTTCGCGGCCCTTGCGCCACGGACGGTGGCCTGAGGCCTGACCGGGGCTGCGCCTGTGCAGGCCCTGCCGAACTCCCGGGGCTCCGCCCCGGCCCCCGGTCCTCAAATGCCGGACGGGCTGGATCTGCCGGGCGGTGGCGAGTTCGGTGGACGGTGGCGAGTTTGGCGGACGGGGTTGCTTCGCAGGCGGCGGTGGCTTTGCCGGACGGGGGTCGGAGGCGGACGGCACAATGGGCTCATGCCGATACCCAGCCGCGCCGCCCTTGTCGACCACCTCGCCCGCACCCGCATCGCCGGTGACGTCGCCACCCCCCGCGACAACAACCTCTCCCACTACCGCAAGCTCGCGAACGGCGACCGCCACTACTGGCTCGGTCTCGAACTCGGTGACCGCTGGACCGACGAGCAGGACGTACTCGCCGTGAT
Source organism: Streptomyces sp. ISL-99 (assembly GCF_018614005.1). Taxonomy (NCBI): domain Bacteria; kingdom Bacillati; phylum Actinomycetota; class Actinomycetes; order Kitasatosporales; family Streptomycetaceae; genus Streptomyces; species Streptomyces sp. ISL-99. The sequence goes on along the minus strand of NZ_JAGGPC010000001.1, from coordinate 7,345 downwards.
GGCGGAGCGCTGCGGCGTCAGCGACGACCCCGAGCACCGCATGGGCCAGGACACCATCGACCCCGAGCTGACCGTCGACGCCCTGGAGCGGATGGCGGCGCGGCTGCGCAAGGCCGCCGCGGGCAAGGAGCGGGTGCTGTTCGCGACCGGGCACCCGGGCGGGCTGCTCGACGTACACCGGCAGACCGCGGACGCGCTGCGCCGCGCCGGCTGCGAGATCGTACGCATCCCGGGCGGGCTCATGGCCGACGAGGGCATGGTGTTCCAGTTCGCGGACGTCGCGATGCTGGAGCGCGGCGCGACGCTCTGGCACACGCACTCGCCCGAGCCCATGGCGGCGATCCTCAACGGAATGGAGCACGAGGGGCGGCCGCTGCCCGACCTGGTCGTCGCCGACCACGGGTGGGCGGGCTGCGCGGGACAGCGCGGAATCGACGCCGTCGGATACGCCGACTGCAACGACCCGGCGCTCTTCATCGCCGAGGCGGAAGGCACGCTCCAGGTCACCGTCCCGCTCGACGACCACGTCACCGACCCGCGCTTCTACGACCCGATGACGGCGTACCTGCTGGACTCGGCGGGCCTGACGGACGGCGCCGACCCGGCGTCCTGACGTAAACAGTGGGCAACGGTCAGCGGGGTACCCGGACCACGCCCTCCTGGATGACGGAGATCGCCAGCCGGCCGTCCTGCGTGTAGATCCTGGCCTGCCCCAGGCCCCGCCCGCCCGACGCGGACGGCGACTCCTGGTCGTACAGCAGCCATTCGTCCGCCCGGAACGGCCGGTGGAACCACATCGCGTGGTCGAGCGACGCGCCGACCACGTCGCCGGTGGCCCAGCCGCCGCGCCCGTGCGCGAGCAGCACCGAGTCGAGCAGCGTCATGTCGGAGACGTACGTGGCGAGGCAGACGTGCAGGAGCGGGTCGTCGGCGAGTTTGCCGTTCGTACGGAACCAGACCTGCGAGCGCGGCTCGCGCGGTTCGCCGATGCTGCCGTACGGCGGTGCGTCGACGTACCGCAGATCGACCGCCGCGCGGGCTTCGAGCATGCGGTCGACGACGCCCGGGTCGAGGAAGTGATCGGCGTACCGCGGCAGCATCTGGGCGGCCGTCGGGAGTGTCTCGGGGTCCGGCGCGGGCGGCATGGGCGCCTGGTGCTCCAGGCCCTCCTCGTACGTCTGGAAGGACGCGGAGAGATGGAAGATCGGCTGGCCGTGCTGGACGGCGACGACGCGCCGCGTGGTGAAGGAGCGGCCGTCGCGGATGCGGTCGACGGTGTAGACGATGGGCGCGCCCGGGTCCCCCGCGCGCAGGAAGTACGCGTGCAGGGAGTGCGCGAGGCAGTCCTCGGGGACGGTGCGGCCCGCGGCGACGAGAGCCTGGGCGGCGACCTGACCGCCGAACACACGGGGGATGATCGCCGAACGGCTCACGCCTCGGAAGATGTCCTCCTCGATCTGCTCCAGGTCGAGCAGATCGAGGAGGGCGTCAAGTGCCTTGTGCATCAGGGATGTTTACAGGTCGGCAGGGTGGGTCCTACAGACCCATGTCCTTCGCGATGATCATCTTCATGACCTCGCTGGTGCCGCCGTAGATGCGGTTCACGCGGTTGTCCGCGTACAGGCGGGCGATCGGGTACTCGTTCATGAAGCCGTAACCGCCGTGCAGCTGGAGGCACTTGTCGATGACGCGGTGCGCGACCTCGGTGGCGAACAGCTTCGCGGACGCGGCCTCGGCGGGGGTCAGCTCGCCCGCGTCCAGGGCCTCCAGGGCGCGGTCGACGACGGCCTCGGCGGCGTCCACCTCGGCCTGGCAGGCGGCCAGTTCGAACTTGGTGTTCTGGAAGGCGGCCACCGGCTTGCCGAAGACCGTGCGCTCCTGCACGTACTGCTGGGCGAACCGGATGGCGGCCTTGGCCTGCGCGTACGCGCCGAAGGCGATGCCCCAGCGCTCGGAGGCCAGGTTCTTGCCCAGGTAGCCGAAGCCCTTGTTCTCCTCGCCGAGCAGGTCGTCGACCGGCACCTTCACGTCGACGAACGCCAGCTCGGCGGTGTCGGAGGTCTTGAGGCCGAGCTTGTCCAGCTTGCGGCCCACCGAGTAACCCTCGGACTTGGTGTCCACGGCGAACAGGGAGATGCCGAAGCGGCGGTCGTCCTCGCGCGGGGCGGAGGTACGGGCGCACACGATGACGCGGTCGGCGTGCACACCGCCGGTGATGAAGGTCTTGGCGCCGTTGAGGACGTAGTGCGTGCCGTCCTCGGAGAGCTTGGCGGTGGTCTTCATGCCCGCGACGTCGGAGCCGGTGCCCGGCTCGGTCATCGCCAGCGCCCACATCTCCTCGCCGGACACGAACTTCGGCAGGTAGCGCTTCTTCTGCTCGTCGGTGGCGAGCATCTCGATGTAGGGCAGGCCGAGCAGCACGTGCACCCCGGAGCCACCGAAGGAGACGCCCGCGCGCGCGGTCTCCTCGTACATCACGGCCTCGTACTTGTGCGACTCGATGCCCGCGCCGCCGTACTCCTCGGGGACGCGGATACCGAAGACGCCCAGCTCGCCGAGCTTGTAGTAGAAGTCGCGCGGCGCCTGGCCAGCGGCGAACCACTCGTCGTAGACGGGGACGACCTCGGCCTCGATGAAGGCGCGGATGGTCTCCCGGAACGCCTGGTGGTCCTCGTTGAATACGGTCCGGCGCACGGGACGCCCCTTCCTTTGCGGCTAAACCGCCGCCGCTCTCGCGGAGGTGGTTGCTCGCCGTTTGGGTTACTCAATTGATGACTGGTGCACTAAGCGCTTGCTCACCCAAAAGTTACCGGGTGGTCACCAAGGCTGTCCAGGCTCCGGGACGGTCGTACGCGTCACAGCCAGCGCAGCGCGAACCACAGGTCCATCCGTACGTCCGCGTCGTCCAGGTCGGCGTCGAGGAGGGTCGCGCAGCGGGCGATGCGCTGGCGGACCGTGTTGCGGTGGACGTCGAGCGCGACGGCCGTACGGTCCCAGCTCCCGTGCAGCGAGAGCCAGGTGCGCAGGGTGGAGGTGAGGGCGGGGGAGTCGGCGATCGACGCGAGCTGTACGCGGGCGTGGGCCCGGGCCTCGTCCGGCGTGATCAGCGAGGCGAGCCCTTCGCCCGCCTCGGCCCGGTCGCGCACGAGGGGGCTGCGGGTGGCCTCGGCCCGGCGTACGGCCCGTTCGGCGCGGATGTCGGCGGCGGGCAGGTCGGATGCGGGTACGGGGGAGCTGACGCCGAGGATCCAGCCGGGCTGCGGCTCGATGTCCCGGGCGTCGCCCGCGAGCAGTACCCGTACGACCCCTTCCTCTGTCGCGTCCACCAGCGCGCTGCCGAGGGCCGCGCCGAGCGCCGCGGCGGCCAGCGGATCGGGCCCGGCGGGGGCGGCCACCGGCCGGGCGTGCACCACGGTCCAGCCGCCCGCGCCGAGCAGCGGCGCCACCTCGGCCGCGTCCGCCCCGAGCAGCAGCCGCACCAGCGCGGCGGCGCGGGCGGATTCCGCGGCGCCCTGATGCGGCGTGGTGAGCAGCGACAGGAGTACGACGGCGACGCCCGCGATGGTGTGGTCGCCGGCCTCGCGCCGGTCCGAGGCCACCCCGAGCACGAGCCGCTGGCCGCCGGCGAGGGCATAGGCGGCGAGATGGCTGCCGCCGGCGGTGTCGGTGGCGGACGCGGGCGTTGTCCTGGGGGCGGGGCCGGTCGGGGGTGCGGGTGCGGGGGTGGTCTTGGGGACGGGCGTGGGTGCCGCGGTGGTCTTGGGGCTGGGCCCGGTCGCGGGTGTGGTCCTCGATGCGGGCGAAACGGCCGGGGGCGTGGTCGTGCCGGTGGGCGCGGTGCCGGGCGCGGCGGGCTCGCTCGCAGTCGGCTCCGGCTGCGGCGGGTTGACCACGCGGGCGAGCCGGGTCAGGGCCGCGTGCGCGTCCGGCGACGGCGGACGCCCCGCCGTGGCCAGGGGCGCCCCTTCCGCCGACAGCAGCACCGCCCACGCCCCGTCGAGCCGCGCGGTCAGCTGCCGCAGGACCGCGGGCACCGGGTCGGGCCGGGCCGCCGCCGTGGCCAGGCCCTGCTGGGCCTGCGCGACGCGGCGCAGCTCGCGGTGGCGGGCCTCCGCCATCAGCCGCCACACCGCGCGGGCAATCGCCGTGAACGTGGTCGGCGGCGGCACCTCCACCAGCGGCAGCCCGTACCGCTCGCAGGCCGCCACCAGGGCCGGCGGCACCGTGTCGTACACCGGCGCGACACCGAAGCCGAGCGCCGCCGCGCCCGCCGCCACCACCCGCGAGACGTAGTGGTCGGGGTCCGTGAGCTGGACCCCCGCCGTCAGGAGGAGCTCACCGCCGAGGAGGTACGGGTACGGGTCGCCCATCTCCGACGTATGCACCCAGTGCAGATCCGCGTCCTCGGGCCCCGCGATCCGGCGCAAGCCGAGCTCCTCCCGCGCCAGCAACGCCGCCAGCGAAACGGGTGGAGTGGGAGGGGCCGAAGGGGCGGAAGAGGAGGCCAGGGCGTCCGGCATGGATGGTCCATCCATCTGAGGTCGGCGAAGTGGATGAAACGTACACTTCAGCGTCGCCTTCCAGCCACCTAATGTCGAGCGAACCGGCGGCCGCGGGTACGGGCGGATGTCCCCGCACAAGAGCCGCCGCTCCCCCGTACCCCCGCACGACACGCCACCGAGGTGCTCGAAGGAGGATGGCCCATGGCCGTCGACTACGCGGTGATCGCCATATACCTGGCCGGAATGCTCGCCATGGGCTGGTGGGGCATGCGCCGCGCCAAGTCCAAGAGCGAGTTCCTGGTGGCCGGCCGCCGCCTCGGGCCCGGCATGTACTCCGGCACGATGGCCGCCATCGTCCTCGGCGGCGCCTCCACCATCGGCGGCGTCGGCCTCGGCTACCAGTACGGCCTCTCCGGCGCCTGGATGGTCTTCACCATCGGCCTCGGACTCCTCGCCCTCAGCATCTTCTTCTCCGCGCGCATCGCCCGCCTGAAGGTCTACACCGTCTCCGAGATGCTCGACCTCCGCTACGGCGGCGGCCGCGCCGGCATCATCTCGGGCGTCGTCATGTGGGCGTACACGCTGATGCTCGCCGTCACGTCGACCATCGCGTACGCCACGATCTTCGACGTCATCTTCGACATGGACCGCTCGCTGTCGATCATCCTCGGCGGCACCATCGTCGTCGCGTACTCGACGCTCGGCGGCATGTGGTCGATCACGCTGACCGACATGGTGCAGTTCGTCGTCAAGACGATCGGCGTGCTGCTCCTGCTCCTGCCGATCGCGGTCGTCAAGGCCGGCGGCTTCAGCGAGATGAAGGCGCGGCTGCCCACCGAGTACTTCGACCCGCTCGGCATCGGCGGCGAGACGATCTTCACGTACGTGCTGATCTACACGTTCGGCATGCTCATCGGCCAGGACATCTGGCAGCGCGTCTTCACGGCCCGCAGCGACAAGGTCGCCCGCTACGGCGGCACGGTCGCCGGTACGTACTGCCTGGTCTACGCCCTCGCCGGCGCCGTCATCGGCACCGCGGCCAAGGTCCTCTACCCCGACCTCGCCCACGCCGACGACGCCTTCGCGACGATCGTCAGGGACGAGCTGCCCATGGGCGTACGCGGCCTGGTCCTCGCGGCGGCGCTGGCGGCCGTGATGTCGACCTCGTCCGGCGCGCTGATCGCCTGCGCGACCGTCGCCAACAACGACATCTGGTCGCGGCTGCGCGGCGTGATCTCCCGCGAGAAGAGCGGCGAAGCCCACGACGAGGTGCGCGGCAACCGCGTCTTCATCCTGATCATGGGCATCGCGGTCGTCTGTATCGCCATCGCCCTGAACAACGTCGTCGAGGCGCTCACCGTCGCCTACAACCTGCTGGTCGGCGGCCTTCTGGTGCCGATCCTCGGCGGCCTGCTCTGGAAGCGCGGCACGGTGTACGGCGCCCTGGCGTCCGTCAGCGTCGGCGGCCTCGGGGTCCTCGGCCTGATGTGGTGGTACGGAATCCTCGCCAACCAGCCCGTCTACTACGGCCTGTTGCTGTCGCTCGCGGCGTACGTCGTCGTCAGCCTCGCCACCCGCCCGACCGACGCGGCCGTCCTGGCCGCGTGGCGTGAGCGGCTGGCGGGGCGGGGCGCCGAGCCCGAGCCCCGGGCCGCGTCCGAGTCCGTACCCACAGCGGGCTAAAGTCAGATAACGCAACGAAGCGTAGGAAAGAAGGCAATTCACATGAGCAGCAGCAGCGAGCAGCAGTTCCGCGGCCCCGTCGACTCCTCCCGCATCCCGCGGTACGCGGGCCCGGCGACCTTCGCGCGGCTGCCCCGCCTCGACGAGGTCGGCACCGCCGATGTCGCCGTCGTCGGCGTGCCCTTCGACTCCGGGGTCTCCTACCGCCCCGGCGCCCGCTTCGGCGGCAACGCGATCCGCGAGGCCTCGCGCCTCCTGCGCCCGTACAACCCGGCGCAGGACGCGTCGCCCTTCGCGCTCGCGCAGGTCGCGGACGCGGGTGACATCGCAGCCAACCCGTTCAACATCAACGAGGCCGTCGAGACGATCGAGGCCGCGGCCGACGACCTCATCGGCTCCGGCGCCCGCATGATGACGCTCGGCGGCGACCACACCATCGCCCTTCCGCTCCTGCGCTCGGTCGCGAAGAAGCACGGCCCGGTCGCGCTGCTCCACTTCGACGCGCACCTGGACACGTGGGACACGTACTTCGGCGCGGAATACACCCACGGCACGCCGTTCCGCCGGGCCGTCGAGGAGGGCATCCTCGACACCGAGGCGCTCTCCCACGTCGGTATCCGCGGCCCCCTCTACGGCAAGCAGGACCTGACCGACGACGAGAAGATGGGCTTCGGCATCGTCACCTCCTCGGACGTCTACCGGCGCGGCGCCGACGAGGTCGCCGACCAGCTCCGCCAGCGCATCGGCGACCGCCCGCTGTACATCTCCATCGACATCGACTGCCTCGACCCGGCCCACGCGCCCGGCACCGGCACGCCGGAGGCGGGCGGCATGACCTCCCGCGAGCTCCTGGAGATCCTGCGCGGCCTGTCGTCCTGCAACCTCGTCTCGGCGGACGTCGTCGAGGTCGCCCCGGCGTACGACCACGCGGAGATCACCTCCGTCGCGGCCTCCCACACGGCGTACGAGCTGACGACGATCATGTCCCGGCAGATCGCGGCACAGCGCGCCTCCGGCGCGGAGCGGTCCGCGAAGTAACCCCCCCGCCGCCGGGCCGTCGGGCGCGCTCGCTAGCGCCGCCGACTGCCCGGCGGCACCCTCGGCGGGCGGGCGGCCGGCCGCCCACGCGCCGGCACCCAGCGCCGTGCACGGCCTCGGCG
>NZ_JAGGPC010000018.1:4345-5783 GCF_018614005.1 Streptomyces sp. ISL-99 | reverse complement strand
CATTGCCGTTCTCACGCGGCGCCAGCGAGGCGAGGTCCCCGGTGTCGCCGAGCCGCACAAGGAAGGGGCGCAGGGCGGTGTACCGGATGACCGTCAGGGAACACGGGTCCACGTGAATCCGCTGGAAGAGATCGAGATGAAGGCCGAGTGCGTCCGCCACGACGGACTTGATGATGTCGCCGTGAGAACACATGAGATAGACCGCGTCCTCGCCGTGCTCGGCGTCGATGCGCGCGTTCCAGTCGCGTACGGCGTCGACCGCGCGCGCCTGCATGGCCCGCATCGACTCCCCGCCCGGGAACGTCACCGAGGAGGGGTGCTGCTGTACGGCGGCCATCAGCGGCTCGTCGGAGAGTTCGGCGAGCTTGCGGCCCGACCAGTCGCCGTAGTGGCACTCCCCTATCCGCTCGTCGGTGTGCGACGGGAGGCCGGGCCGCGCTTCGAGCAGCGGCTGAAGGGTCTCCCGGCAGCGTTCGAGGGGGCTGGTGACGGCTGCGGCGAGCGGCACACCGGCCAGCCTGCCGGGCAGCGCGGCCGCCTGGGCGGCGCCGCGCTCGTCGAGCGTGACACCTGGCGTCCAGCCGGCGAGCAGCCCGGCGGTGTTGGCGGTGGAGCGTCCGTGGCGTACGAGGATCAGCGTGGCCATGGCCGCCAGCCTAGGCGGAAGACGGCTCCGGGGTGTGCCAGGGCCCGTACTGGGGGAGAATGCGCGCCGTGATCGTCGACTGTGCCATCTACCGGGAAGGGTGCCGCTCCGAGGGCCCTTCCGACTTCTCGGACGCCCTCTCGGAGGCGCGGGCAACCGGTGACGCCTTCTTGTGGATCGGTCTGCACGAGCCCAACGAGAAGGAATTCGATCTCGTGAGCAGCGAGTTCGGCCTGCACCCGCTGGCCGTCGAGGACGCTCTGCGCGCCCATCAGCGGCCCAAGCTGGAGGTGTACGACGACTCGCTCTTCGCGGTGCTGAAGCCGGTGATCTACGAACCGGAGAGCGACACCGTGACGACGGGCGAGCTGATGGTCTTCGTGGGCGACTCGTTCGTGGTGACGGTGCGCCACGGCGAGGGCGCCCCGCTGGCGGCCGTACGCCACCGCCTGGAAGCCGAGCCGGAGGTGCTGCGGCACGGTCCGACCGCCGTCCTGTACGCGGTGAGCGACGCCGTCGTCGACCACTACATAGAGGTCGGCGCGGAGCTCCAGACCGACCTGGAGGAGCTGGAGGCGGAGGTCTTCGCACCGTTCGGCCGCGACTCCAAAAACACCGCCGCCCGGATCTACACGTTCAAGCGGCAGGTGCTCGAATTCCGCCGTGCGACGGGGCCGCTAGCCCAGCCGATGCTGCGGCTGTCGAGCCCTGGTCTGCCGTTCGTCGACGAGCACGCGCAGCCGTTCTTCCGGGACGTCAGTGACCACCTCACGCGCGCGAACGAGCAGGTGG
>NZ_JAGGPC010000018.1:0-4194 GCF_018614005.1 Streptomyces sp. ISL-99 | reverse complement strand
CGGCTGGCTCTGACGGACCGCTGCGGCTGGCTCTGACGGACTGGCGCGGCGCCGTTCAGACGTACTCCGGCGGCGGACGTCGCCGGGCCGCCCAGGGCGTCGCGCCGCTCCGGCATCGACAGGCTCACCATGCGCCGCCGGCCGCCGAGGCGTTCGTACGCGTACATGGCGTGGATGCCGGCGGCGAGCGCGGCGGACTTGGCCTTCGGCCACTTGAGGATGCGTCCCATGTGCGCCATGACGGCGAGGCTGACGTCCCGGTAGACGCGGCTCTCCGCCATGGCGCATTCGCGCAGGGCGCGCAGGATCGTCCGGCCGTGTCCCGCGCGGGCCAGCCGGAGCAGCTCCTCGTGGCAGTAAGCGAGGTGGTTCTCCTCGTCGTCGCAGATCATCCTGATCGGCCTGCCCGCCTCGGGGTGGTCGCCGAAGTACTTGCCAGCATGTCCATCTGGTCGGCGGCCCGCTGCTCGGTCACCCGGCTGTGCGAGAGGTAGACGAGGATGTGCTCCTCGGTCAGCGGCTCGTCGCGGCGCAGCTTGTCGTGGGCGAGGCCGATGCCGCGCTGATCGAGCAGCATCGTGTAGTCGGTCTCGGGCGGGACGGGGACGGGTTCGAGCTGCCGCTTCTTGAGCAGGGCGTTGAAGAGCCGGCCGTGCTTGTCCTCGTCGGCGCCGTGCCGGGTGATCTTCGGGGCGAGGTACCTCATGCTCTCCGGCACAAGGGCCGCGATCCGGCCGTTCTCCCAGCCGCCCTGGGACTCGCCGCCGGCGGCGATGGAGCAGAAGAGCTGGAAGGAACCGTCGTTGTCGAGGATCTCCTGGAAGACGCCTCGGGCCGACAGCATCGCTGATACCTCCGTGTACCTCCGGGCAGACGTCCGCAAAGAGCAAGTCAAAAGCGGTACGGGACGGCAGGCAACAGGAGCGGCGGTCAACTCCACCGGATGAATGAACCCCGGGGTGGTACGGGCGCGTAACCCCGTCGGGCCGTGAGGCGTTGTTGTGCATGACGGCCGTGGCGGGGAAGACCCCCGAGCCCCCACCACGGCCGCAGACTTCTGTTCCACTTCCCGACCTGTGGGGTTACGCCAGACCGGCGCGCTCCAGAGCGTCGGTGCCGGCCCGCAGGGCGGTGATCCGCTCGTCGAGCGTGAAGCCCGCGGGGGAAAGCGTCAGCGTCGTCACACCGGCCGCGGCGTACGCCTGCATCCGGTCGGCGATCCGCTCCACGGAGCCGAGCAGGGCCGTCTGGTCGATCAGCCGGTGCGGGATCGCGGCGGCGGCGCCGGTCTTGTCGCCGGACAGGTACTTGTCCTGGACCTCGGCGGCTTCCTTCTCGTAGCCCATGCGCTGGGCGAGCTGGTTGTAGAAGTTCTGCTTGCGGCTGCCCATGCCGCCGACGTACAGGGCGGTGTACGGGCGGAACATGTCGGCCAGCGCGCTGACGTCCTTGTCCTCGCCGACCGCGAGCGGGAGCGTCGGGCAGACGTCGAAGCCGTCCATGGTGTGGCCGGCCTTCTCGCGGCCCGCGCGGATGTGCCGGATCGCGGTGTCCTCGATGTGCTCGGCGGAGGGGAAGATCAGCAGCGCGCCGTCGGCGATCTCGCCGGTCTGCTCCAGGTTCTTGGGGCCGATCGCGGCGATGTACAGCGGGATGTGCTCGCGCTGCGGGTGGACGGTGAGCTTCAGCGGCTTGCCCGGGCCGTCGGGCAGGGGCAGCGTCCAGTGCTGCCCCTCGTACGAGAGGCGCTCGCGGGTCATGGCCTTGCGGACGATCTCGACGTACTCGCGGGTGCGGGCCAGCGGCTTGTCGAACTTCACGCCGTACCAGCCCTCCGAGACCTGCGGGCCCGAGACGCCGAGGCCCAGGCGGAAGCGGCCGCCGGAGAGGGAGTCGAGGGTGGCGGCGGTCATCGCGGTCATGGCGGGCGCACGGGCCGGGATCTGGAAGATCGCGGAGCCGACGTCGATGCTCTCGGTCTGGGCGGCGACCCAGGAGAGCACGGTGGCGGCGTCGGAGCCGTACGCCTCGGCGGCCCAGCAGACGTCGTAGCCGAGCCGGTCCGCTTCCTGGGCGACCGCCAGATTGTCGCCGTCCATCCCCGCGCCCCAGTAACCGAGGTTGATGCCGAGCCGCATGCCGCTCCCCTTACTGATCAGTAACGTCCCTGTGCCGGGGACTCTAGCGCGCGGGGGCGCGATCCGGCAGGGGGCCGTCCGGACATCGGCGGGGGTCCGCCCGGACAGCTTGTCCACAGGACTTGTCCACAGGTCTCCTGCCGCCGGGCCCCTGGCCAGTAATCTCAGCGCCCATGGAGCAGAGGCATCTCGGCCGCACGGGCCTGCGCGTATCGAGAATCGGGCTCGGCACCCTCACGTGGGGCCGGGGCACCGACGAGCACGACGCCGCCGACGTGTTGAAGGCCTTCTGGGACGCGGGCGGCACGCTCGTCGACACGGCGGACGTGTACGGCGACGGCGATGCGGAGTATCTGCTCGGGCAGCTCGTGGAGCGGCTCGTTCCGCGGCCGGATCTGGTCATCGCCACCAAGGCGGGCAGCGTGCCCGACCCCGACCGGCGCTTCGACGGCTCACGCGGCCATCTGCTGGCGGCGCTGGACGCGTCGCTGGAGCGGCTCGGCACGGATTACGTCGATGTGTGGCAGGTGCACGCCTTCGACCCGGCGACGCCGCTCGACGAGACGCTCCAGGCGCTCGACATCGCGGTCAGCAGCGGCCGGGCGCGGTATGCCGGGGTGTCCAACTTCTCCGGCTGGCAGCTGGCGAAGGCCGCCACCTGGCAGCTCGCCGCGCCCGGTGTACGCACCCGGCTGGCCAGCACGCAGATGGAGTACTCGCTGCTCCAGCGCGGTGTGGAGCGGGAGGTGCTGCCTGCCGCGCTCGATCTGGGGGTCGGGCTGCTGCCGTCGTCGCCGCTCGGCCGGGGCGTGCTGACGGGCAAGTACCGGCGCACCGTCCCGCCGGACTCGCGCGGCGGCTCGGAGCACCTCGCCGGCTTCGTCGCCCCGTACCTCGACGACGCGGCGAGCCGCATCGTGGACGCGGTCGCGACAGCCGCGGACGGCCTCGCGACGACCCCGCTCCAGGTGGCCCTCGCATGGGTCCGGGACCGGCCCGGAGTGGTGGCCCCGATCGTGGGCGCGCGCAACGCGCGCCAGCTCTCGGCGGCATTGTCAGTGGAGGCGCTTAGTCTTCCAGACGAGATCTGCCAGGCGCTCGACGATGTGTCGGCGCCCGTGCACCGCTATCCCGACCAGGACTGGAGCACGCTGTGACTGCGCTTCCCCGGGGGGCAACCCCCGGATCCCCGGCTGAACACCGCGACACCACCGCGGCGGCCGGCACCGGGCCGACCACCGAGCCGGCGGTCCCGGCGCCGGGACCCGCCGGGGACGACGCGAAGCCACACACCGAGCGCGGCGCCGAGCGCGGCACCACGGGCCCGGCGCCCGCTTCCGGAGCCGGTGCCCCGGCCGACGCGGAAGCGGCGCAGGCCCCGACGGACGTGACTGAGGACGCAGGTACCGAAGTGCAGCACGACGACACCCCGCGGCCCGCCGCGGAAGCCACGCCGGCCACCGGCGGACACCCGACGCCGCCCGGCGAGGACGCGGCGGGGCCAACCCCCAGTGCCGGCACCGGCCCCTCCGGGGACGACAGCCCCGCAGACTCTCCGGCGGGGGCCGGTGAGGAGCCGGCAGAGACCGCGGAGCCCTCGGGCGGTGGCGGTGAAGACATGGCGGCGAGTGCCGACGGGCGCTCGGGCGTAGCCGACGCGGACGCGACGCACGCCGAAACGCCGTCCGACGGCGGTGGTGACGGCGACGTCGACGGCGACGGCGACGGTCCAGCGGAGGCTCCGGGCCGTCCGGTGGACACCGGCGAGGGCGCGGTCGGCAGCGAGGAGGCCGACGGTGAAGCGGCGGGCGCCGGGGCACAGCTGTCCGAGGCCGAGGCCGAGATTGCCGCCCAACGGGCGTTGCGGGAACGGATCGAGCGGCGCAAGGCCGAGAAGACCGCGCCGGTCCAGGCCGGTGCCAAGCTGAGCGGGCAGGCCGCCGATCTGCTCGCGGCCGTACGGGCCGTGGAGAGCGGCGCCAAGTCCGGTGACGCGTTCTTCGCGTCCCCCGCGCCCGCGCCGCGCCGCGTGGCGCCCGCTCCCGCGCCCACGCCC
>NZ_JAGGPC010000017.1:0-149511 GCF_018614005.1 Streptomyces sp. ISL-99 | reverse complement strand
GGGCGTCTCCTCGGGCGTCGAACGTTCGGGTACTGCGTTGGTTCGTTCGCGGTGGTTGCGTTCAACGCCCTGCGGGGAGCGCCCCGGCACGTCCCCTCCCGGCACCGTTGACTGCTGGGCGGGGGCGCTGGGGGAGCCGGCCGGGGTGTTCCCTCCTGGCACCGTTGGCTGCTGGGCCGGGGTGGTTTCTTGCGGGCCGGCGGGCCCGGGTGCGTCGCTCACCCCACAATGCTTTCCCCGGGGAGGGGGCGCGGCAACTTGTGGCACAGAACACCATCGAAACGGTTTCGTTTCGATGGGGTGGCGGCGTACGGTTGTGGAGTACGAAACGGTTTCGTTCAGTTGGAGGTGGGTTGCCATGGCGCGTACGCGGCTCACGGCTGAGCGTGAAGGTGAGTTGTACGAGGCCGTGCTGGATCTGCTGCGTGAGGGCGGTTACGACGGCCTCACCATGGACGCCATCGCGTCCCGCACCCGGTCCAGCAAGGCCACCCTCTACCGCCAGTGGGGAAGCAAGCCCGAACTCGTCGTGAGGGCGCTGCGCCACAACAAGCCCGTCAGCGTCGGTGACATCGACACCGGCACGCTGAGGGGTGACTTCCGTGCCCTGGTGGAGCGGACCGACGACTGCCAGCTGGAGAGGGACTCCGCGCTGATGCGGGGTCTCGCCCAGGCCGTGCACGAGAACCCCGATCTCCACCAGGCGCTGCGGGAGTTGCTCATCGCGCCCGAGCTCACCGGGCTGGACGGCATGCTGCGGCGTGCTGTCGACCGGGGGGAGATCCCCGCCGAGACGGCCGCCCTGCGGTACGTCCCGCACATGCTGGTCGGCGCCTTCGTCGCCCAGGAACTCATCGAGGGCCGGTCGCCCGACCGGGCCTTCCTCTCCGACTACATCGATGCCGTGGTGCTGCCCGCGTTGGGCGCCGCCTGATGGCCCCGGTGTAGTGCAATCGCGGCGCCGTGGAGTGCCCACCCGGCGTCCGTCCCCGCAGCAAAGCTCCACCTGACGCGTACCGCTCTCGTCGTCGGGCTGGTCAACCCATGCCCTGTACGTACCAACGACCTGACCGGGAGTACGCCCTCGTGGCCACATTCCTTTACAAGATGGGCCGGCTCGCCTTCCGCCGCCGCCCCTTCGTCGCCCTCGCCTGGATAGTGCTGCTGGTGCTGGCCGGTGTCGGCGCCGCTTCGGCGTCCACTGCTGCCTCCAGTTCGTTCTCGATACCGGGGACCGAGGCTCAGAAGGCATTCGATCTGCTGGACGAGCGCTTTCCCGGTGCCGCCGCGGACGGTGCCACCGCCCGCGTGGTGTTCAAGGCTCCCGAAGGGGAGCGGATGACCGACGCCGGCCACCGGGAGGAGGTGGAGAACGTTGTTGATCGTCTGAAGTCCGGGGCCGGTGCCGATCAGATCGCCTCGGTCGTCGATCCGTACGCGGCCAAGGCGGTGAGCCGTGACGGTACGACGGCTTACACCCAGGTGTCGTACAAGGTCAGTGGTATGGAGCTGAGTGAGGCGGCTCGGGAGGCCCTCGTCGAAGCCGGTGACGAGGCTCGGGACGCCGGGCTGACCGTCGAGATCGGCGGTGACGCTCTGCAGGCCGTGCCCGAGACCGGGGCGGGTGAGATCGTCGGCGTCGTGGTCGCCGCGATCGTGCTGGTTATCACCTTCGGGTCGCTGGTCGCCGCCGGGCTGCCGCTGCTCACCGCGATCATCGGTGTGGGTATCGGTGTCTCCACCATCACCGCGCTCGCCAATGTTCTCGATCTTGGACCCACCACCTCGACGCTCGCGATGATGATCGGGCTCGCGGTCGGCATCGACTACGCGCTGTTCATTGTTTCGCGTTACCGCGCCGAGCTGGCCGAGGGGCGTGAGCCCGAGGACGCCGCCGGGCGGGCTGTCGGGACTGCTGGGTCCGCCGTGGTGTTCGCCGGACTGACCGTGGTGATCGCGCTGGTGGGGCTCGCCGTCGTCAACATTCCCATGCTGACGAAGATGGGCTTCGCCGCGGCCGGCACGGTCGTGATCGCCGTTCTCATCGCGCTCACGCTGGTTCCGGCGCTGCTCGGGTTCGCCGGCAAGAAGGTCTTCGGGCGTAAGGACCGGAAGCGGCAGAGGGGTGCTGCCGCTGAGGGGAAAGCCAATATGGGTACGCGGTGGGCTCGGTTCGTACTGCGTCGGCCGGTTGCCGTGCTGGTCACCGCCGTCGTGGGGCTGGGTGTGGTCGCCGTACCCGCCGCCTCGCTGGAGATGGGGCTGCCCGACGACGGGTCGCAGCCGGTCAGTACCACTCAGCGCAAGGCGTACGACCTTCTGTCCGACGGGTTCGGGCCCGGCTTCAACGGGCCCTTGATGCTCGTGGTCGACGTGGAGGGAGCCGAGCGGCCGCAGGACGCGGTCGGGCGGGTCACCGACATCGTGAAGGGCATGGACGGCGTCACCGCCACTGTGCCGGGGCCGCTGAACAAGGCCGGCGACACGTCGGTCATCACGGTCGTGCCCAAGGACCGCCCCAGCTCGGAGGGGACCGAGGAGCTCGTACGCTCCATCCGTGGGGCCGGTGCGGGTGTCAAGGAAGAGACCGGCGCCGAGGTGCTGGTCACCGGGGCCACGGCCATGAACATCGACTTCTCGCAGAAGATGAACGACGCGCTGCTGCCCTACCTCGCGCTCGTCGTCGGCCTGGCGTTTCTGCTGCTGATGCTGGTCTTCCGCTCGGTGCTCGTCCCGCTCAAGGCGGCGCTCGGGTTCCTGCTGTCCGTGGTGGCGGCGCTCGGCGCGGTGGTCGCGGTCTTCCAGTGGGGCTGGCTGGCGGACGTGATGGGCGTTGAGCAGACCGGGCCCGTGATGTCGATGATGCCGATCTTCATGGTGGGCGTCGTCTTCGGTCTCGCCATGGACTACGAGGTCTTCCTTGTCACGCGCATGCGTGAGGCTTACGTCCACGGGGAGCGGCCGGGGCAGGCCATCGTCACCGGCTTCCAGCACGGCGCGCGCGTCGTCACCGCGGCGGCCGTGATCATGATGGCCGTCTTCGCCGGGTTCATCGGGTCCAGCGAGTCGATGGTCAAGATGATCGGCTTCGGGCTGGCGATCGCCGTGTTCTTCGATGCCTTCGTCGTACGGATGGCCATCGTGCCCGCCGTGCTGGCGCTGCTCGGCAAGAAGGCGTGGTGGCTGCCGCGCTGGCTGGACAAGGCGCTGCCGAATGTGGACGTCGAGGGCGAGCAGCTGCGCAAGGCGCTGGGTGACGGTGCCGGTGATGCCGCTGAGGGCGAGCGGGAGCTGGTGCGCGCGTAGGCACTAGGCACGAAAAAGCTCCGGGGCCGCTCCTTGAGCGGAGGGTGGTCCCGGTCGCGCACCGGCTCGTGGGGACGGGATCCGGTGCGGCGGTGAGGTCCCCCCGGCCACAAGGCCGGGGGGACCTCACCGTTTCAGTGGGTGACCTCAGGGGTGACGGGCTCCTCGGCCGCGTGCGTGCGGCGCAGGAAGCGGAGCAGCGGCGCCCGGTCGAACTGGATCACGGCCATGCCCTGCTCCGAACGCAGCTCCATCACGGCCTGCACCCTGCCGCACGGCCACACCCGTACATCACCGCTCTCGGTTTCGGCCGGACGGGTCATGCCCGCCTCCAGCAGGGCCCGGGTGAAGACCCATTCGTTCTCCGCGCCGTCGGGCGAGACGTCCGGCGGGAAGATCAGGCGCACGGCGCGCGGGTCCTCCTCCGGGTCGTAGCGGAGGGCGACGGGGACGGCGTGGCGCTGGGGGCCGTCCGTGACGAGGCAGGCCCGTGCGTGGTCCTCAATTACTGGATGCATCGGGCTGCTCCTCAGGTTCGGGGGCTTTTGCCCTCTAATGTCCCATATCTTGGGGCGCGCGCTCCGCTCTATTTGTGACCTGTGCGCTCTTGCGACCTCTTTGCAAGAGGGCAATCATCGAACGGTTAATTACACCGCAGGAAGCGGAGCCTCCCCATGCATGTCCCCGACGGATTCATCAACACACCTGTCTCGGCTGTGGCGGGTGTCGCAGCGGTGGGCGCCGTCGCCGTCAGCCTGCGCGGCGCACGCCGTGAACTGGACGAGCGGACGGCCCCGCTCGCCGGGCTCGTCGCCGCGTTCATCTTCGCCGTACAGATGCTCAACTTCCCCGTCGCGGCCGGCACCAGCGGGCATCTGCTCGGGGGCGCGCTCGCCGCGATACTCGTCGGGCCGTTCACGGGTGTGCTGTGCATCTCTGTCGTGCTGCTGATGCAGGGCATCCTCTTCGCGGACGGCGGGCTCACCGCGCTCGGCGTCAACATCACCGTCATGGGCGTGGTGACGGTCGTCGTCGCCTATGGGCTCTTCCGTGGACTCGTGAAGGTGCTTCCGCGCCGCCGCTCGTCGGTCACGGCCTCCGCGTTCGTCGCCGCCCTGATGTCCGTGCCCGCAGCGGCCGCCGCCTTCACGCTGATCTACGCCGTCGGGGGCACGACGGACGTGCCGATCGGGAAGGTGCTGACCGCCATGGTCGGCGTACACGTCCTCATCGGCATCGGCGAGGCCGCGATCACCGCGCTGACCGTGGGCGCCGTCATCGCCGTACGCCCCGACCTGGTGCACGGCGCGCGCGGGCTCTCCGCGCCGCTCAAGCTGCTGGTGGGCGGCGAGCTGGTGGACGCGGCTCCGGCGTCGCGGGAACCGGATCCCGTCGCCGCTCGCTCCACCCGCAAGGTGTGGGGGGCGGGGCTGGCCGCCGCGGTCGTCCTGGCGGGGTTCGTCTCGTTCTACGCTTCCGCCAGTCCCGACGGGCTGGAGAAGGTCGCCGCCGACCAGGGCATCGACAAGAAGGTCGAGGAGCACGCCGCCGCGGACTCCCCGCTCGCCGACTACAGCATCAGCGGCATCAGTGACGGCCGGATCTCCGGCGGCCTCGCGGGCGTCGTCGGCGTCGGCGCGACCGTCGTCGTCGGCAGCGGCGTCTTCTTGACGGTGCGGCGCCGGCGCGGGCAGCAGCAGCCGGCGGTCGTGGCCACGTCGGCCCGTACCGGGGAAAAGGAAACGGCCTGACATGGGCGCGGGGCACGCACACAAGCTCTACCGCCACGGGCACAGCGTGGTGCACGCCCTGCCGCCGCACTGCAAGCTCGCCGCCGTCTTCTGCTTCGTGCTGGTCGTCGTCTCCACGCCGCGCGAGGCGATGTGGGCGTTCGGGTTGTACGCCGTACTGCTCGGCGGGGTCGCGTACGCCGCGCGCGTGCCGGCCGGGTACCTGCTCAAGCGGCTGCTCATCGAGGTGCCGTTCGTGGCGTTCGCCGTCCTGATGCCGTTCGTGGCCCAGGGAGAGCGGGTGGAGGTGCTCGGCATGTCGCTGAGCGTCTCGGGCCTGTGGGGCGCGTGGAACGTCCTGGCCAAGGGCACGCTCGGCGTCGCCGCGTCTGTGCTGCTCGCGTCCACGACGGAGCTGCGGTCGCTGCTGCTGGGGCTCCAGCGGCTGAAGCTGCCGCCGCTGCTCGTGCAGATCGCGTCGTTCATGATCCGCTACGGCGATGTGATCACGGACGAGATGCGCCGGATGTCGATCGCGCGGCGCTCGCGCGGATTCGAGGCGCGGGGCGTGCGGCACTGGGGAGTGCTCGGCAAGACGGCGGGTGCGCTCTTCATCCGCTCGTACGAGAGAGGCGAGCGGGTGCATCTGGCCATGGTCAGCAGGGGGTACACCGGCACCATGCCGGTGATCGACGAAGTGACCGCGACGCGGGCGCAGTGGTCGTACGCGGCGGCGCTCCCGGTGTCCGCGCTGGCGGTCTGTCTGCTGGGATGGAACCTATGACCCCCATGACCATGTCTCTTGAGGTGAGCGGCCTTGCGTACGCCTACCCCGACGGCCACCAGGCGCTCTTCGGCGTCGACCTGAACGTCGCGCGCGGCGAGCGGGTCGCGCTGCTCGGGCCGAACGGCGCGGGCAAGACCACGCTCGTACTGCACCTCAACGGCATCCTCACGGCCGGCGCGGGTTCCGTGACCGTGGCCGGGCTGCCGGTCGGCAAGCGGCACCTCGCCGAGATCCGGCGCCGGGTCGGCATCGTCTTCCAGGACCCCGACGACCAGCTGTTCATGCCGACGGTCCGCGAGGACGTGGCCTTCGGCCCCGCCGCCGCCGGGATGCGTGGCGCGGAGCTGGAGGCGTGTGTGACGGCGGCGCTGGAGCGGGTGGGCATGGCGGAGTACGCCGACCGGCCGCCGCACCACCTGTCGTTCGGGCAGCGGCGCAGGGTGGCTGTCGCGACCGTACTGGCGATGGAGCCGGAGATCCTGGTGCTGGACGAGCCGTCGTCCAACCTGGATCCGGCGTCCCGGCGCGAACTGGCGGACATTTTGCGGTCGTTGGACGTGACGGTGCTGATGGTCACGCACGATCTTCCGTACGCCCTTGAGCTGTGCCCGCGTTCGGTGATCCTGAGCGGCGGAGTGATGGTGGCGGACGAGCGGACGCAGGAGCTGTTGTCGGACGAGGCGGTGATGCGGGAGCACCGGCTGGAGCTGCCGTTCGGCTTTGACCCGGGGTCGGTGCGGGTGGAGGTGTAGGGGGCGGGCGGCGGGGTGGGGAACAGGCTCCGCGCAGCGGCACCCCGCACCCCCCGCTCCCCGTTCGCCGGGGCCATTGTCACCATGGGGGGCATGAGCGCGAGCGCAGTAGTGGATGCACAGGGCACGGTGGCTGCCGGATTCGAACCGGTCAAGGACGCGTTCGTACGTAACTTCGGGCAACGCGGCGAGCGCGGCGCCGCCGTCGCCGTCTACCGGCACGGCCGCAAGGTCGTCGACCTGTGGGCCGGGACCCGCGACGTGGACGGCGCGGAGCCGTGGGCGGTCGACACCGCGCAAGTCGTACGGTCCGCCACCAAGGGGATCGCGGCGGCGGTGCCCCTGCTGCTCCATCAGCGCGGTCAGATCGACCTGGACGCCCCCGTGGCCACGTACTGGCCGGAGTTCAAGGCGAACGGCAAGGAGCGGGTGCTCGTACGGCATCTGCTGTCCCACCGGGCGGGAGTGCCGGTGCTCGACCGCCCGTTGACGCCCGCCGAGGCGATCGACGGCGTCAGCGGCCCGCGCGCCGTCGCCGCCCAGGCGCCCGCCTGGGAGCCCGGCACCGACCACGGTTATCACGCGCAGACGTACAGCTGGCTGATCGGTGAGCTCGTGAAGCGCGTGACGGGGCGAACCGTCGGACGCTGGATCGCCGAGGAGATAGCCCGGCCGCTGGGGCTCGACTTCTGGGTCGGGCTGCCGGCGGACGAGGCGCACCGCGTGGGCCGGGTCGGGCCCGTCGAGGCGCCGCCGCTGGACGGCGGGGCGCTGCGGCTGCGGCCCAAGCGGAGCGTGAGCGAGGCGTACGCGGACCCGCAGTCGCTCACACGGCGCGCGTTCGGGGCGATCGATCCGCTCGCGGACGAGAACGCCCCGGCGTACCGGGCAGTCGAACTCCCCGCGTCGGGCGGGATCTCCACCGCGCGGGCGCTGGCGCGGTGTTACGCCGCGATGATCGGCGAGGTGGACGGGCACCGGCTGTTCGCCCCGGCGACGCTCACGCTGGCGCGGACCGAGGAGTCGGCTGGTCCGGACCGGGTCCTGATCGTCAACACCCGCTTCGGGCTCGGCTTCATGCTGCACGGCTCCGGCGCGCCGCTGCTCGCCCCCGGCTCGTTCGGGCATCCGGGGCGCGGCGGCTCGCTCGGGTTCGCCGATCCGGAGTCGGGGATCGCCTTCGGATACGTAACCAACGGGCTCCAGAAGGGAGTTACCGCCGACCCGCGCGCACAGGCGCTGGTGCGGGCGGTGCGTTCCGCTCTGTGACCGGCTGACGCGGACGACACGTTGCGAGGGGTACGGCCGCCTGCGGGCCAGGTGAACCGGTGGTACCGCCGTCCGTCAGCCGGCGCGCAGCACCGACGCGACCAACGGGCCCGCCGCGTCGCCGCCGTGGCCGCCCGACTCGACGGACGCCGCTGCCGCCACGTCGTCGCTGAACCCGGCGAACCAGCTGTTGGACTTGCCCTGCCCGTCGACCTCCGCCGAACCGGTCTTCGCGCCCTTGTCGCCGCCGACCGAGGCCATCGCCTTCGTGCCCGTGCCCCAGGAGGCCGTCGCCGTCTGGCGCATCATGCCGACCAGCTGGCTGTGCACGGAGGGAGACATGGAGCGGGACGCGACGGCCAGCTCCCGGCCGTCCAGCGACCGCGGCACGATGATCGGCTGCCGGAAGGTACCGGCCTTGGCGGTGGCGGTGACCGACGCCATGTTGAGGGCGTTCATCTGGATCGTGCCCTGCCCGATGTACTGGGCCGCCGCCTCGCCGCCGGTCGCCTCGGGCACGGAACCGTCGGCGGTGGCGATCCCGGTCTGCCAGTTGTCGAGGCCGAGACCGAAGACCTCACGCGCGGTCTTGGGAAGCGCCGCGTCGTCCTTGGCGTCGTCGATCAGCTTGATGAAGGCGGTGTTGCAGGACCGGGCGAAGCTGGTGGCGAAGGTGCCGTCCGGGATGGAGAAGTCGTCCAGGTTCTTGAAGGTGTTGCCCTGGTACATCGCGGTCTTCGGGCACTCCACCTTCTGGTCCGCGCCCGTCAGGCCCTTCTCCATCAGCATCGCCGCCGTCACGATCTTCATCGTGGAGCCCGGTGCCTGCTGGCCCTGGACCGCCGCGTTGAAGCTGTCGGAGCGGTTGTTGGCGATGGCCAGGATCTCGCCCGTACTCGGCTTGACCGCCGCGACCGACGCCTCGCTGTGCTGCTTGACCGCCGTCTCGGCCGCCGCCTGCACGCCCGCGTCCAGCGTCGTCGGCAGCTTGCCCGGCTTGCCCCTGGTGAGGGTGAGCAGGGTGCGCGGGGCGGCATCGCCGCTGCTCTCGATCGCCAGCTCGACGCCGGGTTTCCCGCCCGCCTCCTCGCCGTACTTCTCGCGCAACGCGTCCAGGACGGGCCCGAGCGACGGGTACTTCTCCTTCGTCAGCTCGGCGCCCTTGCGGTCCACGGCCTTGATGGGCGGGGCCGAGGCCTCGCCCGCTCTCAGTACCTCGCCCTCCCCCAGGCCGGGATGGACGACCGAGGGCCTCCAGTCGACCAGCGCCTTGCCCGAGGTCAGGCCGCGCACGACGGTCAGCTCCGACTCGTACGAGAAGGACTTGCTCCGGCCCTTGTACGTCACCGTCGCGTCGGCGGTGAACGGCACCTTCGCACCCACCGCCGTGCCCGGCGTCAGCTTCACCTCGCTGATGTGCGCCTTGTCGCGGTAGGCGAACAGCGCGGGCTGCGCCTCGGCGGCGTTGTCGGTCAGATCAGCGGCCAGCCGGGCGTCGCCCTTCGCCCAGGCGGCGAGGAAGTCCTTCGCGGTCTGTCCGACCTCGTCCGCGCTCGGCGGACCCGACCTCTTCGGCGCCGAGACCGTCTCGGCGTCCGGACCGCCGCTCTTGCCGCTCACCACGGAGTACGCCCCGTAGCTCACCCCTCCGGCCACGGCCAGGAACACTCCGCCGACCACGACGACTTTCGCTACGCTGCGCATGCTGTGCAGTCCCCTCCCCAGGAGTCCCTGCTGAACTGAACGTGTTCAAGAGGTGCTCTACCGCACTGTACGGGACGGTAGTGACACCCGGGGTGACTGTTACAGGGCCGCGACGGACGCCGGGTCGTCACACCCGGGTGTCGAGCCAGATGCGGTCGCACCACTCGTCTACCGGGAGGGTCTGGGTCGTAGCGCAGGTGTTTACCGATGTCGATGTATTCGACCAGGCGCAGGACCTCGGCGTGCGCGTCGGGCAGGGTGAGCCGGCGGGTCCGGCCCCGGCGGTCCGTCTGGCCCGGGAGGGGGGCGCCGTCGATCAGCGGCTCGTGGTGGGCGACACGATTGCGCAGCGAGCCGTGGCTTCGGTGATCGACGTGCGGCCCGCCCCCCGGCACCACTCAACCAGCGTTGCGCCTCCTGCACGGCCGGTATGCCTGACCGTAGCGATTCGTCCCCGCGCCGCGTTTCAAAGGCGAAGAAGCGGAAATTCATCCTAAAATGGAGAAAGAGTGCACATTAGGGGGTCTGCCCGATGTCAACAGGGACACTTCTGGCGATCATCATTCCCATCGTGGTGGTGATTGCCGTGGCAGCCGTGGCGGCCTCGCTGATCATGCGCCGCCGGAAGCTGCGCGAGCGCTTCGGCCCGGAGTATGAACGAACGATGGAGGCTGCCGACAGCCGCATGGCCGGCGAGCGTGAGCTCAGGGCCCGCGAGAAGCGGCATGACTCACTGGACATCAAGCCGCTGGACAGCAGTGTCAGGGATCAATACACCAGAGACTGGACCGGCGTGCAGGAAGAATTCGTGGACCGGCCAGAGGACGCCGTTCACCACGCCGACCGCCTGGTGACCTCCTTGATGCACGAGCGCGGCTACCCGACCCAGGACTTCGAGCAACAGCTCAAGGACCTCTCGGTCCAGCACAGCCGCACACTCGAGCACTACCGGGCCGCCCATGATGTCGACGTGCTCAGCACTCGGCACGAGGCGACGACCGAACAATTGCGGGGTGCCATGGTGCACTACCGGGCCCTGTTCGACGAGCTGCTCGCCGACGGCGGCGAACCCCGTCACGCCGCACCGGCCTGAACGGCTCAGCGAACAGCCCGCCGCCCCAGTCCGGGAGGCCGGCCCGGGCCTCCCGGGAGCGGAGGAGAAATGCAACACAAGGACATACCGGACACCGCCGCCGCGAGCGGCCTGTCCACCGACGACCTCGCCCAGCCTCGCGACAAGTCCACACAGGAGGACGCGGCGAGCGCACAGACCGACGTACCGACTTTCCCTGGCGAGAGCACGACCACGCCGAGCAAGCCCGCCGAGGACGAGCCCGCGGGAGCCGACGTCGGCGCTCAGGACGAGGCGGTTGGAGCCGACTCCAGCACGCAGTACCAAGCCACGGACCAGGGCGGCCACGCCGAGGACGAGGCGCCTCAGCTCCTTACCCCGGAAGATGAGGAAGGCTTCCGCACACGCTGGGAGGAGGTACAGAACAAGTTCGTGGACGACCCACGCGACGCAGTGAACACTGCCGACGCACTCGTCGCCGACGTGATGCAAAGGCTGGCCACCACGTTCGCCGACCACAAACAGGAACTGGAAGGACAGTGGAACCGCGGCGAACAGGCGAACACCGAGGACCTGCGCCAGGCCCTGCGCCACTACCGCTCGTTCTTCAACCGCTTGCTGGTCACCTGACACGACGCGGCGCACAGACAGAAGAAAACGGGGCCGCGACCGCGAGACCGCCCCGCTGGACGGGTTACGGGCGGGTGTCGTGATGAGGCGTCGACTGCCGCGATCTTGGCCAGCAAGCCGATGCCCTCTCCGGCGCGCCGGAACCGGGCCCCGGCCAGTTCGTGCGCGGCACCACTTTGCTCAGTGCCGACCCCGACCTTGACGGCCGCGCTGGTGGCCGGGCCTCGGGCCGCCTGTGGGCCGTCGTCGGGGCCGGCGACGGCCAACGACGCCCCATGAGGACCACCATCCATGCGTCGAGCCGAGGCTCCCCCCGCCCCGGTTCCGCAGCTAGACCCAGGTGTCGAGCCAGATGCGGTCGCGCCATTCGCTTATGGGGAGGGTCTGGCCGGTGTAGATGGGCCAGAAGTAGATGAAGTTCCAGGCGATGAGCAGTACGAGCACTCCCGCGCCCACCGCCCCCGCCACCCGCCGCCGCTCGTGCGCGCCCGGTGGGCCCAGCATCGCGCCGATCATCATCGCCACCGCCAGGCACAGGAACGGCAGGAACACGACGGCGTAGAAGAGGAAGATCGTCCGCTCCTGGTAGAAGAACCAGGGCACCCAGCCCGCCGCGATCCCGCACGCGATCGCCCCCGCCCGCCAGTCGCGCCGGAACGCCCAGCGCCACAGCACGTACACGACCGCGAAGCACGCCGCCCACCACAGCAGCGGGGTGCCGAGCGCCAGCACCTCCTGGGCGCAGTCGCTCGTCTCGCTCGCCGGGCAGCCCTCCTGGCCGGGCTTCGGCGACTCGTAGAAGTACGACACCGGGCGGCCCAGGACGATCCAGCTCCACGGGTTCGACTGGTAGGTGTGACCGGACGTCAGGTTGATGTGGAAGTTGTAGACCTCGGTCTCGTAGTGCCACAGGCTGCGCAGCCAGTCGGGCAGCCACGTCCAGTTGCCGCCCTTGCCGTCACCCTGGGCCCAGTTCCGGTAGTAGCCCTCCTTCGTGACGATCCAGCCCGTCCAGGAGACGACGTACGTCACGAGGGTGACCACGACCGTCGCCACGAACGCCGGCGCGACGTCCCGCTTCAGCACCGCGGCGTACGGCCGCACCGCGCCCGCCGTCCGGCGCGCGCCCACGTCCCACACCACCGTCATCAGGCCGAACGCCGCCAGGATGTACAGGCCGTTCCACTTGGTCCCGAACGCCAGACCGAGGCACACGCCCGCCGCGATCCGCCACGGCCGCCACCCGAGCCGCAGCCGCTCCGCGACTTCGGAGTCCGGGCGCAGTACGCCCTCGTCGTCCGACGGGAGCGCCGCCGCCAGCCTGCGCCGCGCCCAGTCCCTGTCGATCAGCAGACAGCCGAACGCGCCGAGCACGAAGAACATCAGCACCTGGTCGAGCAGCGCCGTGCGGCTCATCACGAAGTGCAGGCCGTCCACCGCGAGCAGCGCGCCCGCCAGGCATCCCAGGAACGTCGAGCGGAAGAGGCGGCGTCCGATCCGGCACAGCATCAGGACCGACAGCGTGCCGAGTACGCACACCATGAAGCGCCAGCCGAAGGGCGTGAACCCGAAAAGCTGTTCGCCGGCACCGATGACCCACTTGCCGACCGGCGGATGCACCACATAGCCGGGGTCGGCCGGGACCGTGACCGACGACGGGTCGGCGAGGATCGATTTGTCGATGTCCTTCGGCCACTGCCCCTCGTACCCCTGGTGAATGAGCGCCCAGGCGTCCTTGGCGTAGTACGTCTCGTCGAATATCACCGCCTTGGGGCTGCCCAGGTTCCAGAACCGCAGCAGCCCGGCGACGAGCGCCACCAGCAGCGGACCGCCCCACGCGGCCCACCGCAGCAGGTGTCCGGCGAGTACGGGCGGCACGCCGAGCACGTGCCAGATCTGGGTGCCGGGCTTGCTGTACGGCGGCACGAGCCGTTCCCGCAGACCGATGACGGGCCGGGGCGCGTAGCCGAATCGGCGCAGCCGTTGCTGCCACGACGGTGGCTGTTCCCCCGGGGCCCGGCTCTGCTGGGCTTCTGACGCGGTACTGGTCACCGCGCCATCGTAGGGAACACATCTGTGCGCGTCGTGTGCGCGCCCTGCGAGGATGGCTCATGTGACTGGAACGACTGGAACGACTGGAACGCTTGTACTCGCCGGGACCCCCATCGGCGACGTCGCCGACGCGCCGCCCCGCCTCGCCGCCGAGCTCGCGACGGCCGACGTCGTGGCGGCCGAGGACACCCGGCGACTGCGCCGCCTGACGCAGGCGCTCGGGGTGCAGACGACGGGGCGTGTCGTGTCGTACTTCGAGGGCAACGAGAGCGCCCGTACGCCCGAACTCGTCGAGGCGCTGGAGGACGGGAAGCGGGTGCTGCTCGTCACCGACGCCGGCATGCCGTCCGTCTCCGACCCCGGCTACCGGCTGGTCGCCGCCGCCGTCGAGAAGGACATCAAGGTCACGGCGGTGCCCGGTCCGTCGGCCGTGCTCACCGCCCTCGCCCTGTCCGGGCTGCCCGTCGACCGTTTCTGCTTCGAGGGCTTCCTGCCGCGCAAGGGCGGCGAGCGCCTCGGCAAGCTGCGCGAGGTCGCCGGTGAGCGGCGCACGATGGTGTTCTTCGAGGCCCCGCACCGGCTCGACGACACCCTCGCCGCGATGGCCGAGGTCTTCGGCGACGAGCGCCGGGCCGCCGTGTGCCGCGAGCTGACCAAGACGTACGAGGAAGTGAAGCGCGGCCCGCTGAAGGCGCTCGCCGAGTGGGCGGCCGAGGGGGTACGGGGAGAGATCACCGTCGTGGTGGAAGGCGCCTCCGACGTCGCCCGGGAGCTCGATCCGGCGGAGCTCGTGCGCAGGGTGCAGGTGCGCGAGGAGGCGGGGGAGCGGCGCAAGGAGGCCATCGCGGCGGTCGCCGCCGAGGCGGGGCTGCCCAAGCGCGAGGTGTTCGATGCCGTTGTCGCGGCAAAGAATGCGGCACGGACGGGCTCCGCGGACGGCAAAGGACTATCGTGAATAGCTAAAGCCGGACCTAAAGACGGCTAAAGGACAGACCGCGCACCGGGCCTTTTTTCCATGGAAAGGCTAAGACCGGTCCATATATTGACAGGACCGATGCGCTCCTGCCTGAACAGGCGTCCACTGGACCAGTGGAAAGGAGCTGGCATGAGCGAGATCGCAGACACCGCCGGCGCAGGAACCACCGTTCACGAGGCCTACGCCTTCGCCTGCATGAGGTGTGGGCACGGGTGGGAGCAGTCCTTCGAGATACATCACCACGTCGACGGCAACGGCCACGCGTTCGTGACCTACACGGCTGATGGCGAGCGCGTTCCCTCGCCGCTGTCCCGCCCCACCTGTATCAACTGCGGCGGACATGTCGTACGGATCATGAAGGCGGGCCAGGTCTCGTCGATCAGGGAGATGCTGCGGGCGGCCGTGGTGGACGCCCCCATGGGCGGACCGGTGGTGGGCATCGCGGGGCCGGCCCTTGAGGACGCCCCCGGCCCGGTGCGGGTGAAGCACGAGTGGCACCTGTCTGATCTGCTGCATCCCTTCCAGCGCCGGAAGTGAGACGCCGCCGCGCCGGCTCGCGCGGACGGGGGGTGCGACCTTCGTACGGCTTTCGTACGGCGGCTTTCGTACGATCGTGACCATGAGCCCCAAGGACGCACTTCCGCCGCTGCCCGAGCCTCTCCGGGGAGAGGTAGCCGATTCGCACACCCACCTGGACATGCAGGACGGCACCGTCGAGGAGGCCCTGACGAAGGCCGCCGCGGTCGGTGTCACGACCGTCGTCCAGGTGGGCTGCGACGTGAAGGGCTCGCGGTGGGCGGCCGAGACAGCGGCGGCCCACGAGAACGTGCACGCCGCCGTGGCCCTGCACCCCAACGAAGCCCCCCGCATCGTCCTGGGAGACCCCGACGGCTGGTCGCGCCAGGGCGCACGGGCAGGGGGCGGGGACGGCGCCCTGGACGACGCGCTCACCGAGATCGACCGGCTGGCTTCCCTGCCGTACGTACGGGGGGTGGGCGAGACCGGTCTCGACTACTTCCGTACGGGCCCCGAGGGCATGGCCGCCCAGGAGCGGTCCTTCCGGGCCCACATCGAGATCGCCAAGCGGCACGGCAAGGCGCTCGTCATCCACGACCGCGAGGCGCACGAGGACGTACTGCGGGTCCTCGACGAGGAGGGCGCGCCCGAGCGCACCGTCTTCCACTGCTACTCCGGTGACGCCGCGATGGCCGAGATCTGCGGGCGCAAGGGCTACTACATGTCCTTCGCCGGAAACGTGACCTTCAAGAACGCCCAGCCGCTGCGGGACGCGCTCGCCGTCGCGCCGCTGGAGCTGGTGCTCGTGGAGACGGACGCGCCCTTCCTGACACCGGCGCCGTACCGCGGACGGCCCAACGCGCCGTACCTCATCCCGCTCACCGTGCGGGCGATGGCGGCGGTCAGGGGGATCGAGGAGGACGTTCTGGCGACGGCACTGGCCGCGAACACGGCACGCGCGTTCGACTACTGACGGCGGCCGACGTAACCCGCTACGACTCTGTGTAGTCGTGTTGCTTTGGAGAGTGACGGTCGCTCCGCTAGTGTCCCGGCCCGCAGCGTCATCGGGTGGACGGACCGGACTTCTGGAGCGTCGTGGGCAATTCGCAGGGCAGTCACCGGGCGGCGCGTCGCGGCAGTGGCCGCCACACGGTGGAGTACGTGGAGGTGACGTACGCCGACACCTACGTGCCGTCGTACGAGCTCCAGCAGCCGCGGCTGCCGCGCCAGAACCCCGGTGCGGTCGCGGCGGCGGACACGGTGGGGAGCGACGCGCGGGGTGGCGCGCGCGGCGATGGGCGGGGCGACGGACGCGGTGACGCGCGCGGCGGCGGGCACGGTGGCAGGGCGGAGGCCCGGCGGGCCGCCCGGCACCGCAAGGAGGCCGAGCGGCCCGAGGCGCTGCGCCGGCTCGTGCCCCAGGCGATGGTCGTCGCGTTCCTGGCCGGCGGCACCTCGGCGTTCGTCGCCAGCGACAAGGCGGTCAAGCTCAGCGTCGACGGCGTACCCCGCACCATGCACACCTTCGCCGACGACGTCACCGAGCTGCTGGAGGACCAAGGAGTGGAGGTGGGGGCGCACGACCTCGTCGCGCCGGCCCCCGGCACGGAGCTGGCCAGCGGCGACGAGGTCGTCGTCCGGTACGGCCGCCCCGTGACACTGACCCTGGACGGGCGGCGGCACCGGGTGTGGACCACCGCCCGTACGGTCGAGGGCGCGCTGCGCCAGCTCGGGGTGCGCGCGGAGGGCGCGTACCTCTCCGCCTCGCGCTCCCTGGCGATCGGGCGGGCGGGGCTGGCGCTGGACGTACGCACCGAGCGGACCGTGACGTTCATGGCGGACGGGCGCGAGCGCACCATCCGTACGAACGCCGCGACGGTGGGGGCCGCGCTGGCGGAGGCCGGCATCAGCCTGCGCGGCCAGGACACCACCTCTGTGCCGGCCGACAGCTTTCCGCGCGACGGGCAGCGGGTCACCGTGATGCGGATCAGGGGGGCGAAGGAAGTGCGCGAGGAGCCGATCCCGTTCGAGGTGATCAGGACCGCGGACGCTTCGCTCTTCAAGGGCACCGAAGTCGTGGTCCAGCCGGGTGAGGTCGGGTCGAGGAGGGTGACGTACTTCGTGCGTACGGTCAACGGGGTGCGGCAGCAGCCGAGGAAGGTCGCGGAGGAGATCGCGCGGGAGCCGGTCGCGCGGCGGGTGATGGTCGGCACGAAGGAGAAGCCGGCGTTCGTGGCCGGGGCCGACGGGCTCAACTGGAACGGGCTCGCCCAGTGCGAGTCCGGGGGGCGGCCGGGCGCGGTGGATCCCACGGGCAACTACGGCGGGCTCTACCAGTTCGACACGCGCACCTGGCAGTCGCTGGGCGGCAGCGGACGGCCGCAGGAGGCGAGCGCCGAGGAGCAGACGTACCGGGCGAAGAAGCTGTACGTGCAGCGGGGGGCCAGTCCTTGGCCGCACTGCGGCGACAGGCTGCGGGGGTGAGGCGGGGGAGGTTTCGGGGAGTGGGTTCGGGGGTGGAGCGGTGGCTTCGCGGTCGGTGCCGCGCCGGGGCGTCTCCTCGGGTGCCGAACGGGCGGGCGGTTGATTCGCGACGCCCAAACCGTGTTCGACACCCTGCGGGGAGCGCCCCGGCACGTCCCCTCCCGGCACCTCGCGGTCCTTGAGCGGCGTCGGGCGGGGGCGAGGCGGGTGCCGGGGACCTTTACGCTTGAGCGGTGAGCAGCACTGAGCCTTCTGAGACGCCTCCCCTGCACGACCTGCTGGGTCCCGCCGACATCCGGGAGCTGGCGGCGGCGCTCGGCGTACGCCCGACCAAGCAGCGCGGTCAGAACTTCGTCATCGATGCCAATACCGTGCGGCGGATCGTGCGGACGGCCGGTGTGCGGGCCGATGACGTGGTGGTCGAGGTCGGACCCGGGCTGGGGTCGCTGACTCTCGCGCTGCTTGAGGCCGCCGAGCGTGTGGTGGCAGTCGAGATCGATGATGTGCTCGCCACCGCGCTGCCTGCGACGATCGCTGCGCGGATGCCGGAGCGGGCCGATCGCTTCACCTTGGTGCACTCGGACGCGATGCACGTCACCGAGCTTCCCGGGCCGCCGCCCACCGCGCTGGTCGCGAATCTTCCGTACAACGTCGCGGTGCCGGTGCTGCTCACCATGCTGGAGCGTTTTCCCAGCATCGAGCGGACGCTCGTCATGGTCCAGGCCGAGGTCGCCGACCGGCTCGCGGCCCGGCCCGGCAACAAGGTGTACGGCGTGCCGTCGGTGAAGGCCTGCTGG
This sequence comes from Streptomyces sp. ISL-99, assembly GCF_018614005.1. Lineage (NCBI taxonomy): Bacteria > Bacillati > Actinomycetota > Actinomycetes > Kitasatosporales > Streptomycetaceae > Streptomyces > Streptomyces sp. ISL-99. The sequence goes on along the minus strand of NZ_JAGGPC010000017.1, from coordinate 131,436 downwards.
TACGCCGACGTCAAGCGGGCCGGGGCGATCGGGCGCAACGTCTTCTGGCCCGCGCCGAATGTCGACTCCGGGCTGGTGTCGCTCGTGCGACGGGCCGAGCCCATCAAGACCTCGGCTTCGAAGGAGGAGGTCTTCGCGGTGGTCGACGCGGCGTTCGCACAGCGCCGCAAGACGCTGCGGGCCGCGCTGGCGGGGTGGGCGGGATCGGCCCCGGCGGCGGAGGCCGCGCTGGTCGCGGCCGGGATTTCGCCCCAGGCGCGGGGCGAGTCGCTCACGGTGGAGGAGTTCGCCCGTATCGCGGAGAACAAGGGGGTGGCGGCATGACGGTCACGGTCCGGGTTCCCGCCAAGGTCAACGTCCAGCTCGCTGTGGGCGGGGCGCGGCCCGACGGCTTCCACGACCTGGCGAACGTGTTTCTGGCGGTCGGCCTGTACGACGAGGTCACGGTCACGCCGGCGGATTCCCTGCGTGTCACCTGCTCGGGGCCCGACGCGGGGCAGGTACCCCTGGACCGTACGAACCTGGCGGCGCGGGCGGCGATCGCGTTGGCCGAACGGCATGGTCTGTCGCCGGATGTGCACATTCACATCGAGAAGGACATCCCTGTCGCGGGTGGCATGGCGGGCGGCAGCGCGGACGGCGCGGGTGCGCTGCTGGCGTGCGACAGGCTGTGGGGTACGGAGTGCCCGCAGTCTGAACTGCTGGGGATTTGTGCTCAGTTGGGCAGTGATGTGCCGTTCAGTCTGGTGGGCGGGGCGGCGCTGGGTACGGGGCGCGGCGAGAAGCTGACCACTCTTGAGGTGGGTGGGACGTTCCACTGGGTGTTCGCGGTGGCGGGCGGCGGGCTGTCGACACCGGCGGTGTACGGCGAGTTCGACCGTTTGACGGCGGGGAGTGAGGTCCCGGCACCGGAGGCGTCCCCGGTTCTGCTGGAAGCCCTGCGTGCGGGTGATGCGGCGCTTCTGGCGGGCGCCCTGGTGAACGACCTCCAGCCCGCGGCCCTGTCCCTGCGGCCCTCCCTCGCCGCCACTCTGGCGGCGGGCACGGAAGCGGGCGCGCTGGCGGGCCTCGTCTCCGGGTCGGGCCCGACCACGGCGTTCCTGACGAAGGACGCGGAGGCGGCCGAGTCGGTGGCGGCGGCCCTCATCGCTTCGGGCACCTGCCGTACGGCGCGGGTCGCCCAGTCCCCGGCGACGGGTGCGACGGTCGTCGGAGCCTGAGGACGGGGCGCTGTACTCAGAAGGAAATGAGTACGGGCGCCCTGCCCGGACGCCGTGCGCGGGCGGGAGCGTACCCGCATGGGAAACAGTGTTCGCGAGCTCGCCGACCGGACGCCCGCCGGGCGCGACCGGTACACAGACCTGCTGCGCGTCGCCTCACTCGGCACCGTCGTCGCCGGGCACTGGCTGATGGCCGCTGTATCCGCCGACGGCAGTGTGGGGAATCTTCTCGCCGTCGTGCCGGGGCTTCAGATCCTCACGTGGGCGTTGCAGGTCATGCCTGTGTTCTTTTTCGTCGGCGGGTTCTCGCACGCGCTCTCCTATCGGTCGCTGAGTCGCAGGCACGAGGCTGCGTACTCCGTGTTCGTACGGGCCCGCCTCCAGCGGCTGCTGCGGCCCACCATGGTGTTCGTGCTGGTCTGGGGCGCCGCCGCCCTCGTACTGCAGCTCCTCGGCGATCAGCAGGGGCTGACCGGTGTCGCCCTTCGCCTCGTCGCTCAGCCGCTCTGGTTCATCGGGATCTACCTGGCGATGGTGGCCTTCACCCCGCCCCTGCTGAAGCTGCACGAGCGTTATGGCTGGGGCGCCTTCGCCGCGCTCGCCCTCGCCGCCGCGGGCGTCGACGTGCTGCGCTTCGCGTTCGGCGTGCCGTACGTCGAGTTCCTCAACTTCGCCTTCGTCTGGCTCGCCGTCCACCAGCTCGGCTTCCTGCGCGCCGACGGGCGCATCCGCAGGCCCGTTGTTCTCGCGGCCGCCGGGCTGGCCGCTGCCGCCGCGCTGGTCGCCTTCGGGCCGTACCCGCTGAGCATGGTGGGAATGCCCGGCGAGAAGGTCAGCAACATGGCTCCGCCCACGCTCGCGCTCCTCGCCCACGGCCTGTGGCTGGTCGGCGCGGTCGAGCTGCTGCGCGCTCCCGGCGCACGCCTCGTCGCACGGCCACGCGTCTGGCGGACCGTCGTCGCCGCGAACGGTGTCGCGATGACGGCGTTCCTGTGGCACCTGACCGCGATGCTCGGCGTGTACGGCGCGATGCTCGCCCTCGACCTGCCGCTGCCCGCACCGGCGAGCGGGGCCTGGTGGGCGCAGGTGCCGCTGCGGTTCGCCGCGGCGGCGGCGCTGACCGCGCTGTGCGTGGCGGCGTTCCGGGCCTTCGAGCGGCCTGCGGGGGGTGGTGGTCTGCCGGCGGCCTCTCCCGGGCGCCTGGCGGGCCCCGCTGCCGCGGTCGGCGTCACGCTGTGCCTGCTCGGGGTGCTGGGACTGTCGATGGTCGGCTTCGCCGGCCTCCTCGAAGGCCGTACGGCCCTGCTCATCGCCGTACGGATAAGCGCCCCGGTCGCGGTCCTCATGGCCCTCGCGGGCTGGCTCCTGGTGGAGACGGCGGGCCGGCCCCGGCCCGCCCCGCTCGCCCGCTGACCCCCTCACGCGGCGGAGCCGCGAAGTGGGGGCGCCTTCCCTCCGCCGGTGGTCGGGACCGGGTGGTCGTCGGAGGGGTTCGGCGGGCGACTACGCTTGAGCGTCTGTCCCTTTCCCGTCCCTGGAGCGCGCACCCATGGCCGTCAACCTGGTCAATGTCGAGGCAGTCAGCAAGGTGTACGGCACCCGTGCCCTGCTCGACGGCGTGTCCCTCGGCGTATCGGAGGGCGACCGGATCGGCGTCGTCGGCCGTAACGGCGACGGCAAGACGACCCTCATCCGCATGCTCGCCAAGCTGGAGGACGCCGACAGCGGCCGCATCACGCACAACGGCGGCCTGCGTCTGGGCGTACTCACGCAGCACGACTCGCTCGACCCCGCCGCGACCGTCCGCCAGGAGATCATCGGCGACCTCGCGGACCACGAGTGGGCGGGCACCGCCAAGATCCGCGACGTACTGAACGGCCTCTTCGGCGGCCTCAGCCTGCCCGGCTTCGAGCACGGCCTGGAAACGGTCATCGGGCCGCTGTCCGGCGGTGAGCGCCGTCGTATCGCGCTCGCCAAGCTCCTCATCGAGGAGCAGGACCTGCTGGTCCTCGACGAGCCGACCAACCACCTCGACGTCGAGGGCATCGCCTGGCTCGCCCAGCACCTTCAGAACCGCAGGTCCGCGCTGGTGTGCGTGACCCACGACCGGTGGTTCCTCGACCAGGTCTGCACCCGCATGTGGGACGTGCAGCGCGGCGCCGTGCACGAGTACGAGGGCGGTTACTCGGATTATGTGTTCGCACGTGCCGAGCGCGAGCGCATCGCCGCCACCGAGGAGACCAAGCGCCAGAACCTGGTCCGCAAGGAGCTGGCGTGGCTGCGCCGCGGCGCCCCCGCCCGTACGTCGAAGCCGCGCTTCCGCGTCGAGGCGGCCAACGAGCTGATCGCCGACGTACCGCCGCCCCGCGACACCTCCGAGCTGATGAAGTTCGCCAACTCGCGGCTCGGCAAGACCGTCTTCGATCTTGAAGATGTCACCGTCCAGGCCGGGCCGAAGGTGCTGCTCCAGCACCTGACGTGGCAGCTCGGGCCCGGCGACCGCGTCGGTCTCGTCGGCGTGAACGGCGCGGGCAAGACGTCGCTGCTGCGCGCCCTGGCCGACGCGGCGGGTACGCAGGGCGACGCCCAGCCGGTGGCCGGCAAGGTCGTCGTGGGCAGGACCGTGAAGCTCGCGTACCTCTCGCAGGAGGTCGGCGAGCTGGACCCGAAGCTTCGGGTGCTCGAAGCCGTTCAGCGCGTACGGGACCGGGTGGACCTCGGCAAGGGCCGCGAGATGACGGCGGGCCAGCTCTGCGAGCAGTTCGGGTTCACCAAGGAGAAGCAGTGGACGCCGGTCGGTGACCTGTCCGGTGGCGAGCGGCGGCGGCTGCAGATCCTGCGGCTGCTGATGGACGAGCCGAACGTGCTGTTCCTGGACGAGCCGACCAACGATCTCGACATCGAGACGCTGACGCAGCTGGAGGACCTGCTCGACGGGTGGCCGGGATCGATGATCGTCATCTCGCACGACCGGTTCTTCATCGAGCGGACCACGGACAAGGTGTACGCGCTGCTGGGTGACCGCACGCTGCGCAACCTGCCGCGCGGTATCGACGAGTACCTGGAGCGCAGGCAGCAGATGATCGAGGCCGCCACCCCGGCGCCCGCCGCTGCCGCCCCCGTGAAGAAGAAGGCCTCCGGCGACGCCCGTGCCGCGCAGAAGGAAATGCAGAAGATCGAGCGACAGCTCGGCAAGCTCTCCGACAAGGAGACCAAGCTGCACGCCCAAATCGCGGAAAACGCGACGGACTTCGAGAAGGTTGCCCTGCTCGACGCCGAGTTGCGCGAACTCGTCGCCGGGCGCGACGAGCTGGAGATGCGCTGGATGGAACTCGCCGAGGACGCGTAGCGATTGCGCGAAGCCGAATAACGAGCGCGTCACGGGCCGGTCCTCCCTTGGGAACAGGGGCGGACCGGGCCCTCGTTCGAGGGGGCTCAAGTGATAGAAAGAAGCCCCGCTCGACTGACGTAGATCTGCGGGGCTCAAGCCCGATTCGCTCCTTTCTGGGGCAGTTACGCCGCCGGAATTGCGGGGGAGACCGAACGGGCGGCGGTCTCGTGTGAAGAGGTAAGCGCTGATGTCTCAGCCGCCCAACCAGCCGCCGCAGGGCGGCTTCGGAGCCCCCCAGGACCCCAGGCAGCAGCCGCCCCAGCCGCCTGCCCAGCCACCGCAGATGCCCCCTGCCCCGCCCGGCCCGCCTGCCCCGCCCCAGCAGCCCCCGGCGCAGCCCGGATACGGCTACCCGCAGGCGCCGCCGCAGCAGGCGCCGCAGCCGGGATACGGCTACCCGGGCCAGCCGGGTCAACAGCCGGGCCAGGCGGGCCCGTACGGCCAGCAGCAGCCTGGACCGTACGGCCAGCAGCCCGGTCCGTACGGTCAGCAGCAGCCGGGGCCTTACGGCGGCTTCCCCGGCGCGCCCGCGCCGGGCACCGGCGGCAGCGGTGGCCCCTTCAAGGGCAGGACCGCGGTCATCATCGGTGCGGCCCTCGCCGCGGTCCTCGTCGGCGGCGGCATCTACATCGCCACCAGCGGTGACGGCGGCGGCAAGAAGAAGCCCGTCGCCAACGGCAAGGAGAACGGCAAGCCGGGTGGTCTGCCCTCCGGCGACACCGGTGACGACTCGGCCGGCGGCCGCGACGCCGGTGACGATCTCAACGCAGGGCGCCAGGCGGGCGAGTCCAAGGTCCTGTGGCTCCAGAAGAACAGCGTGGACCTGCCGCGCAACGGCGCCGACGTGTACGGCCCGTGGTTCACCGACGGCCTCGTCGTCAAGGCGATGTACAAGTCGGTCGCCGCCTACAACACCACTGACGGCAAGGAGAAGTGGAACCTTCCGCTCTCCACCCAGATCTGCGCGGCGCCCGTCAAGGCCGCCGACGACGGCAAGATCGTCATCGGCGTCAAGGACGGCACCACCGAGCGGGCCAAGTGCAGCCGGCTGCAGATGGTCGACCTCAAGACCGGCAAGGCGGGCTGGAAGGCCGAGGTGAAGAAGGAGGGGGCGTTCGACATCCTCTCCGACATCACGCTGGCGATCAGCGGCAACACCGTCACCGCCGGCCGCACCGGCCACTCCACCGCCTTCAGCATGACGGACGGCAAGGAGCTGTGGGGCAAGCTCCCCGGTGAGTGCCAGCCGTACGCCTTCACCAGCAGCGCCAAGCTGATCTCCGCCGCCGCCTGCTCCACCGGCGAGGCCGCCAGGAACCACGAGCGGATCCAGGAGCACGACCCGGCCACCGGCAAGGTCAAGTGGAGCTACCCGCTGGCCAAGGGCTGGCAGGTCGACAAGGTCTACTCCGTCTCCCCGCTCGTCGTATCCGTGCAGGAGCGCCAGAAGAAGACCTGGAGCGTCATCGCTCTGACCGACAGCGGCAAGCTGCGCTCGGAGATCGACGGCGGCAAGGACAAGTTCCAGCCCCGGTGCGGCGGCAGCTTCGTCATCTTCGGCCGGAACCTCGAAGGCTGCACCGGCGTCGCCGCCGACGCGGACACCTTCTACATGGCGACCGCCGAGAAGACGAGCGGCCTTGAGCGCACCAACGAGGTCGTCGCCTTCAACCTCGACACCGGCAAGCCCAAGTGGCGTTCGTCGGGCGACCGGGCCATCATGCCGCTGAAGATGGAGGGCGGAGAGGTCCTGGTCCACATGGCGGCGTCGTACGACAAGGGCGGCGCCCTCGCGACCATCCCGCCGTCGGGCGGCAAGCCGAAGACGCTGCTGCAGAACCCGCAGTCGACCGCCCAGATCGAGAACGGCTTCTTCACGACGAAGATCGCCTACGAGGACAGCCGGCTCTTCGTCATCAGCTCCCGCGTCAGCGCCAGTAACGACGAGGAGGAGAAGGAGACGAAGACCATGATGGTCTTCGGCAAGTGACGGCCAGTGACTGAGCGGGCCAGTGACTGAGCCCAGGGTCTTCCCGCACGTCTTCGACTCCCCTTCTCCAGAGGTACGCACGCCATGACGCAGCCACCGCCCCCGCCGCCGAACGAGCCCCCGCAGGGCGGGTTCGGCGCACCGCCGCCCCCGCCCGCGGGCGGCTTCGGCGCCCCGACTCCGCCCCCGCCCGCCGACCAGCCGGGTTACGGCTACCCGCAGGCGCCCCCGGCGCCGCCCGCCCAGCCCGGCCAGCAGCCCGGTTACGGCTACCCCGCCCAGCCGGGCCAGCAGCCCGGTTACGGCTACCCGGCCCAGCCCGGCCAGCCCAATCCGTACGGGCAGCAGCCGCCGTACGGCCAGCAACAGCTGCCGTACACCTACCCGCAGGGCATGCCCCCGCAGGGCGGCGGCAAGAAGGTCAACACCACCACGGCGGTCGTCATCGCGGCGGTCGTCGCGGTGGCGCTGATCGTCGGTGCCGGCGTCTGGTACGTGTCCGGCAGCGACAACGGCGGCAAGGACGACCCTGCCCAGAACTCCTCCGCGGGCTCGACCGGCGGCGGAGGCGGCGACGACGCCAAGCCCGCCCCCGACGGCGCGGGCAAGGAGGAGCAGCCCTCCAACACCAATTCCAAGGTGCTCTTCCAGCTGCCCGCCCCGAAGGTGACGGGAACCGTCGCCGGCGTCAACGGCTCCTGGATCACCGACAAGGCGTACGTCAAGAGCGGCCTCAACGAGGTCGTGGGCCATGACCTGGACAAGGGCACGGAGCTGTGGACGATCCCGCTTCCGGGCGAGGTCTGCGCGGCGTCGCCGCACGTCACCAAGGACAACAAGACCGCGATCCTCTTCGCCGGGCCGATGCCGGCGGGCGCCACGTACTCGCCCTGCACCGAGGTCGGTGTGATCGACATCGACGCGGGCAGGCTGGTGTGGCAGAAGTCGGTCAAGGACGGTGACGACAAGGTCGTCTTCGGCGAGGTCACGATCGGCGGCGACGCGGTCGGCGCCGGCGGCACCCGTGGCGGCGCGGCCTTCGACGTCAACACCGGCAAGGTCCGCTGGCAGCCGAAGGCCAACGCCGAACAGTGCCGCGACGTGGGCTACGCGGGCGGCGAGGCACTCGCCACCGTGCGCAGCTGCGGTTCGGTCAGCGCGCCCCAGCTCTCCATCGAGTACCTGAACCCGAAGACCGGCGCCCCGCTCGCCAAGTACAAGATGCCCAGCGGTGTGGACCGGGCGAGCATCGTCTCCACCAAGCCGCTGGTGGCCGCCGCCGATGTCGGTGACACCGCCGGTGACGGCAGCGGCGTGTCCGACTTCTTCTCGATCGACGAGAAGACCGGCAAGCTGCGCGCCAGAATCCCGGCCGATGCCGAGAAGTACGCCCCGAGGTGCCGGGACACCGAGGGCTGCACCAAGGTCGTCGTCGGCAACGGCAGGATCTACCTGCCGACCGAGGAGCACGAGGGCGGCACCGAGGGCGGCCGTACGAACGAGATCGTCTCCTTCGACCTCGCGACCGGCAAGCTCACCAGCGACCGGGCCGACGCGGGCGACCGCTACACGATGCACCCGATCCGCATGGACGGGGGCAACGTCATCGCGTACAAGTACCCGCCGTACGACAAGGGCGGCCAGGTGGTGAGCCTCAACGGCAGTTCCATGAAGGAGACGCTGCTGCTGGAGAACCCGGCCGACCGGGCGGTCCGCGAGGTGTCGACGAGCTTCACGGTGGACGCCGCCGAATTCCGGTACGCCGACGGCCGCCTGTTCATGGCGACGCGGCTCATGAGCGCGCAGAGCGCCGGCTTCAAGCGTTACCTGGCGGTCGGCTTCGGCGCCGGCTGAAGCGCCTGGCACAACCGACCCACAGGTCACAGCGGCCCTGGCAGTGGTTTGTTTCCACTGCCGGGGCCGTCCCATGTCACATCCGGCCCGGCAAGTAGTCCTGAATCGCGAGGAATTCGACAATCCGGGAGGCTTCTTACCAGTAAGGGGCGCGCAGCGTCGAACAAGCGTGTAGCTTGCCGGGGCAGGAGCGCCGGGGGGCCAGCTCCAGGAGCAGGGGTATGGGGGGTTTCTCTATGGGCGTGCGGCTCATGGTGGTTGACGACCACCGACTGCTCGCCGAGGCGCTCGCCTCGGCACTCAAGTTGCGCGGGCACCGGGTACTCGCTGCGGCCGCCCCGACCTCGGGGGCGGCGGAACTGGTCGTCAGCAGGGCGCCCGAGGTGTGCCTCTTCGGTACGGCGGCTCCCGCCGATCCAGGGGTGTTCGACCCGATCGTCCGTATCAAGCGCGAACGGCCGCAGGTGGCCGTCGTCGTGCTCGGCCCGGTGCCCAGCCCGCGCGGCATCGCCGCGGCCTTCGCCGCCGGGGCGTCCGGTTACGTACGCCACGACGAGCGCATCGAAGGCGTCGAGCGCGCCATGGTGAAGGCACGCGCCGGGGAGACGGCGGCGGCGCCGCAACTCCTCCAGGGCGCGTTCGCCGAGCTGCTCAACCCCGCCGCGCAGCCCGACGACGAGGGCCACCGGCTGCTCCGGATGCTGACGCCGCGCGAGGTCGAGGTCCTGATGCGGGTCGGGGACGGCGAGGACACGCGGCTGATCGCGGCCGGTATGGGCATCGCGCCGAGCACCGCCCGCACGCACGTCCAGCGGGTCCTGATGAAGCTGGGCGTCGGCTCCCGCCTGGAGGCGGCGGCGCTCGCGGCACGCACAGGGCTGCTGGACCGCGCGGCGCGCGCGGAGGCGGATCATCATTGACGACCACTGTTGAGACATGATTGGTTGTGTTCAATTATGTTGTTCAGTGGTGGGTCTGATGAGGAGCCTGCGTGTGAAGAAGACGTCGACTCGGCTGGCCGACGGTCGCGAGCTGCTCTACTACGACTCCCGCGACGACGCCGTGCGCGATGCCGTTGACCCGCGGCCCCTCGACCCGATCGCGACCACCTCGCAAATCCGCCGCGACCCGCTCCTCGGCGACTGTGTCGCCATCGCCTCGCACCGCCAGGGCCGCACCTACCACCCGCCCGCCGACGAGTGCCCCCTCTGCCCCTCGCGCGACGGCCGGCAGAGCGAGATCCCGGCCGCCGAGTACGAGGTGGCGGTCTTCGAGAACCGCTTCCCGTCGCTGGCCGGGGACGCGGGACGCTGCGAGGTGGTCTGCTTCACCTCCGACCACGACGCGTCCTTCGCCGACCTCACCGAGGAACAGGCCGCTCTCGTACTGGAGGCGTGGACCGACCGGACGGCCGAGCTGGCGGAGCTGCCCGGGGTCCGGCAGGTGTTCTGCTTCGAGAACCGGGGCGCGGAGATCGGCGTCACCCTCGGCCACCCGCACGGCCAGATCTACGCCTACCCCTTCGTCACCCCGCGCACGGCCCTGATGCTGCGTTCCCTGGCCGCGCACCTCGCGGAGACCGGCCGGAACCTCTTCGACGACGTCGTGGCGCGGGAGCGCGCCGAGGGGACCCGGGTGGTCCTGGAGGGCGAGCACTGGGTGGCCTTCGTGCCGTACGCCGCGCACTGGCCGTACGAGGTGCACCTCTACCCGAAGCGGCGCGTGCCCGACCTGCGCGGACTCGACGACGGCGCGCGCACAGAGTTCCCACAGATCTATCTGGAACTGTTGCGCAGGTTCGACCGGATCTTCGGCCCCGGCGAGCCGCCGACGCCGTACATCTCCGGATGGCACCAGGCGCCGTTCGGCACCTCCGGCTTCGCACCGGAGTTCGCACTGCACCTTGAGCTTTTCACCGTCCGACGTACTTCGGGCAAGCTGAAGTTTCTCGCGGGTTCCGAATCCGGCATGAATGTGTTCATCAACGATGTGCCGCCGGAGACCGCGGCAGCGCGACTGCGAGAGGTAGCGAGCGAGTGAGTCAGCACAAGTACTTGGTCACGGGCGGTGCGGGGTACGTCGGCAGCGTGGTCGCGGCCCATCTCCTGGAGGCCGGTCACGAGGTGACCGTCCTCGACGACCTCTCCACCGGCTTCCGCGAGGGCGTCCCGGCCGGCGCGACGTTCATCGAGGGCCGCATCCAGGACGCCGCGCGGTGGCTGGACCCCTCGTACGACGGCGTCCTGCACTTCGCCGCGTTCTCGCAGGTCGGCGAGTCCGTCGCCGACCCCGAGAAGTACTGGGCGAACAACGTCGGCGGGACCATGGCGCTGCTCGCCGCGATGCGCGGCGCGGGCGTCCGGAAGCTGGTCTTCTCCTCGACGGCGGCGACGTACGGGGAGCCGGTCTCCACGCCCATCACGGAGACCGCGCCGACCGCGCCGACCAGTCCGTACGGCGCCTCCAAGCTGGCCGTCGACCACATGATCAGCGGCGAGAGCGCCGCGCACGGCCTGGCGGCGGTGTCGCTGCGCTACTTCAACGTCGCGGGCGCCTACGGCACCTGCGGCGAGCGCCACGACCCCGAGTCCCACCTGATCCCGCTCGTCCTCCAGGTCGCGCAGGGCCGGCGCGAGTCGATCGCGGTGTACGGCGACGACTACCCGACGCCCGACGGCACCTGCGTACGCGACTACATCCACGTCGCCGACCTGGCCGAGGCACACCTGCTGGCACTGGACGCCGCCGCGCCGGGAACCCACCTGATCTGCAACCTCGGCAACGGCAACGGCTTCTCGGTCCGCGAGGTCGTGGAGACCGTACGGAAGGTCACGGGGCATCCGATCCCCGAGACCCCGGCGCCGCGCCGGGCAGGCGACCCCGCGGTGCTCGTCGCGTCCGCCGACACGGCGCGCGAGAAGCTCGGCTGGAAACCGTCCCGCGCGGACCTCGCGGGCATCGTCGCGGACGCGTGGGCGTTCGCCCGCCGGGAGGAACAGGACGTATGACCGACGCAGTCGCCGCCGCCGTCGCGAAGGCCTTCACCGAGCTGTACGGCGCCGGGCCGGACGGGGTGTGGGCCGCCCCCGGCCGGGTCAACCTCATCGGCGAGTACACCGACTTCAACGACGGCTTCGTGATGCCGCTCGCCCTGCCCCACACGGCGGTCGCGGCGGTCGCGCGCCGCGACGACGGCGTGCTGCGGCTGCACTCGGCGGACGTCGACGGCGGCATCGTCCAGCTGCGCACCGACGAGCTGGCGCCGCCGCTCGCCGGCGGGAGCTGGGCGGCGTATCCGGCCGGTGTCGTGGGGGCGCTGCGCGAGGCGGGCCACGCGGTCGGCGGTGCGGACATCCACCTGACGTCGACGGTGCCGACGGGGGCGGGGCTCTCGTCGTCCGCCGCGCTGGAGGTGGTCACGGCGCTGGCTCTGAACGACCTGTACGCACTCGGGCTTTCCGGCGCCGAACTGGCGGTCGTCGCCCAGCGGGCCGAGAACGCCTTCGTCGGCGTGCCCTGCGGGATCATGGACCAGACGGCGGCGGCCTGCTGTACGGAGGGCCACGCGCTGCACCTGGACACGCGGAACCTCACGAGCCGTCAAGTCCCGTTCGACCTGGCCGCCCACGGCCTCGAACTCCTCGTCGTCGACACGCGCGTCAAGCACGCGCTGGGCGACGGGGCGTACGCGGAACGGCGGGAGGGGTGCGAGGCGGGGGCTCGGGCGCTGGGCGTGGCGGCGTTGCGTGATGTGCCGTACGCGGAGCTGGCGCAGGCGCTGGGGTCGCTCGGCGACGAGCGGATGCGTCGCTACGTACGCCATGTGGTGACCGAGAACCACCGGGTGGAACGGGTGATCGCCCACTTGGACGCCGGCGCCCCGCGAGCGGTGGGCCCGCTGCTGACCGAGGGGCACGCGTCGCTCCGCGACGACCTGCGGGTCTCGTGCGCCGAGCTGGACCTGGTGGTCGAGTCCGCCGGTGCGGCGGGGGCGTTGGGAGCGCGGATGACGGGGGGCGGGTTCGGTGGCTCGGCGATCGTCCTGGCGGAGTCGTCGGCGTCGGACACCATCACCAAGTCGATCGAGGCGGCGTTCGAGGCGACCGGCCTGACGCCACCCCTCGTCTTCCCGGCGGTCCCGTCCCGCGGAGCGCGCCGCGTGGCGTGAGGCGGGGTTTTCCCACCCCGGGGTTTTCCCCACTCCGCCCCGGGTGGCTCCGAGCCGTTCGCCCGGCACAGTGCGTCGTTCTTTGTCGACTTCTGTCTCCATACGAAACATGAGACACACCTTCAACAACTCGGCCCATCAGTTCTGTGATTTACCTTCCGCTCCCCGCCCCCGGCCGTACGCTGAAGCAGAGCGCCGGTGGGGGCCGGTGCTTGATCAGGGGGCGAGGCAGTCGGGTACGTCGTCCGGGGTGGGCAGTGGTCAGTGCGTCACGGCGGCGGCCGTGCGCGCCTGAAGTGCCGTTCCTCCGGGCGTCGTACCCGCACACGGTCCGCCTCCCCGGGGGTCCAGGGGGACGCCCCGGAACGATGCGGCATGGGGGTGTCTGTGGCTCGTATCCGGGTACTGGTGGTGGACGATCACCGCATCTTCGCCGAGTCGCTCGCCGCGGCCCTCGCCGCCGAGCCCGACGTCGACGTGTCCGCGGCCGGCAGCGGCCCGGCCGCCCTGCGCTCGCTGGAGCGGGCGGCGGCGGAAAGCCGCAGATTCGACGTGATGCTCGTCGACGCCGATCTCGGCGCCTGCGCCGCGCAGTCCGCCCGCGCCGTCCACGTGCCGGAGCCGGGCGAGGACAGCCTGGTGGACGGCATCTCCCTGGTGGCGGGCGTCCGGTCCGGTCAGCTCGCTGTCCGGACGGTCGTACTGGCCGAGAAGGACGACCCGCGCCGCGCCGCCCTCGCCCTCCAGGCAGGGGCCGCCGGGTGGGTCGCCAAGGACTGCTCGCTGCAACGTCTGCTCACCGTCATCCGCGGCGTACTGCGCGACGAGACCCACCTGCCGCCGGCGCTTCTCACGGGCGTACTGCGGGAGTTGACGGCCGCCCGCAAGCACCGCACCGAGAGCGAGCGGCTCGTCGAGTCGCTGACTCCGCGCGAGCGCGAGGTGCTGCGGTGCATGGTGGCGGGGCTGGGCCGCAAGGCCGTCGCCGAGCGGCTGTTCCTCTCCCCGCACACCGTCCGCACGCACATGCAGAACGTGCTGGGCAAGCTCGGCGTGCACTCCACGCTCGCCGCCGTCGCGCTCGCGCGCCGCGCCGGAGTCGGCCCGGCGGACCTGGGGCTAGCCCGGGATGTTGTCGAACGGGGCGGTCAACTGGCGTAGCAGCCCGGCCAGTTCGCCGCGCTGCGCGCGGGAGAGCTCGCCGAGGATCGCCCGCTCCTGCGCGAGCAGCCCGGCGAGCGCCTGGTCGGCCCGGTCGCGGCCCTCGTCGGTGAGCCGTACGAGCACGCCGCGGCGGTCGCTGGGGTCGGGCAGCCGCTCGACGAGGCCCTTCTTGGCGAGCCGGTCGATGCGGTTGGTCATGGTGCCGGAGGTGACCAGGGTCTGGGTCAGGAGCTGGCCCGGCGAGAGCTGGTAGGGGGCGCCCGCTCGGCGCAGCGAGGTCAGTACGTCGAATTCCCAGGGCTCCAGCTGGTGCTCGGAGAACGCTATGCGGCGGGCGCGGTCGAGGTGACGGGCCAGCCTGGAGACACGGCTGAGGACCTCGAGTGGTTCCACGTCGAGGTCGGGGCGCTCGCGGCGCCATGCAGCGACCAGTCGGTCGACCTCGTCCTCCATGACGATCAGTGTAGTTGGTGTGTCGACATGAAGTCTCTTGAGGTCAAGTCTCTTGACATCGAGATGTCTGCCTCGCCACGCTGCTGTGCATGACCGTACGGCCGAATCACGGGTTACGTCGTCGGCGGCCCTCGAACCCGAGGCGTATCTGACCCGCCTTGTCGCGCTGGGCATCAACCCGGGCTTTCCTCGTGGAATATGCCTCCGGCCTACGCGCGGCGCATCCGGAGGAAAGGCGCCGGGCCACCGCACATCTGACGGATGGACAACGTTTGCGCGGAAAACCCAAAAACTTACGCCGTCAACCTGAATCCGTGCGCCCGATATCGCACCACTTGCGACCAAATGTGACTCATGTAAGCCTAGTTACACCAGCCGAGCCGCAATAAGGAGATGGTCCAATGCTTAAGGACCGGACTTTGGTCGAGTCGGGCACACTCACCGACGAGGTCGAGAGCCTGCTGGACTCAGCCGAGCCAGAGGGCGTCTTCCACGACACACGCGAGTGCTCAGGCAAGGTATTGCTCGCCGCCCTGCTGCTGGCCTCGCCGCCCACGCCGCGCCCGAAGACGGAAACCCGGTAAGGGGCACGCGTTGGACGAAAAGGCGACGCAGGGAGCCATGCCACTGAGTGCTGTGGTCGCAGACGTCGCAACTGGGGTTGTCCTTGCCCTGCGGGGTGGGGGCGACCCTTATGCGCTCTCCCGCGTCCTCCCGCAAGGTGACCCGCTGGCGCCGGCCGCGATCCGGGTGCTGGGCGCCGACGCGCTCGCGCCGTACGCACTGGATCACCGATCCGCACCCGCCGGTGCGGACGACGAGACGGTGGTGCGGCAGGCACTCGCCGCTTACCCGCCCGGACCTGACGCCTCGGAGGTGTCGGTGTGGACGTACCGGGGCCTGATCGAGGCCTCGCGTGCCCTTCTCCCCGGTGACCCCGGCGACGCGGACCGTGCCTGGCCGCAGGCGCCGCGCGCCACAGCCGCCTGGATCACCACCGATCCGTGGCCGAAGCTCGCCTTCCGGGCATCACAACTGGCCGCGCTCGCGCTCCCGGGCCTCGCACCGGACCTGGCCGACGGGCTGGCGGCGCGTACCGACGACCTGGCTCGCGGATTCGTCCGGGCGGTACGCCGCCGGGACTGGCTTCAGGCGGCAGGTCTCGGCCGTTGGCTCGCCCGGCTGCCGCATGTGCCGCCGACTCTCGGCCTCGACAGCGGGCTGGTGTTCGTGCAGCAGATGAGCGACGGCGACGCCCGGGTGGCGCTGCACGTCGTGGCCGCCCGGCAGTTCTACGGCCGGGGCGGGTGACCGGTGACAGCGACAGCCGATCGAGGCGCCGCCCACGCCGCCGCAGCGACACTGCTCGACCGTGTCGTCCGCGACAGCCTGCGGTGGCTGGACGGAGCGCGCCCGCAGTTCCGGCTGCCTCCCGACGTGGCGACGGACGCCGATCCCAACCTCACACTCAAGCCGCTGGGCGAACTGGCCGAACTGACGCACCTGATCCGCACATCGCACCCCCGCGCGGACATCCGGGCGGCGGCGGACGGCCTGTTCACCTTCGCCTGGAACGAGACCCGGGAGGGCGAGCTGTTCGCCGAACTCGTCCGCAGCGAGCCGCATGCGACGTACCCGCTGGAGATCTACGCCGCCTTCGCGTATGCCGGTCTGCACAACACCGCCGTGGAGGCGATACTGCCGACGACCACAGGGCTGCGCAGCTGGCGGGTGGCCCGCGAGGACCACACCCGTACGCTCAGTGTGCTCGACGCGGAGCGGCGGACAGGTCTGCGGCAACACGCCGATTTCGACACCGTGCTGGGCCTCACCGGCCTGGGCCTCATGGCGGAGCCATGGGCGCTGGACCGCAAGGCGGTGTACGGCATCACTCACGACGTCTTTCACCTCACCGACTGGGGGCGCGAGCGCCGACGGGTGCCCGCCGAGTTGGCCGACTACCTGCGTCTGTGGCTGCCCTCCTGGCTGGACAGCTGGCTGGAGGAGCAACTGTGGGACCTGGTCGGCGAACTGCTGGCCGTGGCCGCCTGCCTGCCGTCGCCTCCGTACGATCCGGTGGCCTGGCAGCGGCTGGCCGAGGCACAGGCGGCCGACGGCAGCGTGCCGGAAATGGGCGCGGCGCCGGAATCGGGCGACGGCACCGAGGTGTTCAAGGCCTGCTACCACTCCACCCTGGTGACTGCCTTCGCGGGAACGCTGGCCCGGACCGGGCTGGAGGAGTCGCCGGCGGCGGAGGCGGGGCAGGCGCAGGCGGTGGCCGGGCGGACCACGTACAAAACGGAGGAGCCTTCATGACAACAGCCGCAGTCGCCGCAGCCGCACCCCCCGCGCTGCTGCACGCTGTCGGTGACCGGGCTCTGACCTGGCTCGACAACCACCGTGAATTCTTCCGGCTGACCGCCGAAGAGCGCGCCAGTGGCACCGTCTTCGAACGGCTCAAGCCCATCGGCGAGTTGGCGCTCAACATGCAGGTGCTGTTCCGGGAGGGCGTGGCAGGCTCGCGCCAGCACACCCGCGCAAGCCGACTGCTGGACTTCGCCTGGCGCGAGCTGCTGGACGGCGGCACTGTTTTGACCGAGCTCCAGCGCGACGAGCCGGTCTCTCCCGTGGCCCTGGAGGTCTACGCGACCTTTCGCGAACTGGGCTACCGCGATCCCGCCCTGGAGGCGGCGGTGGAAGTCAACCGGCGCACCACCACCTGGAAGGCGCTGGAGATGGTGCCCAACCGGCGACTCGGCGTGCTCAACGCCGAGCGCAAAGCGGGCCTCACGCCCAGCGAGGACTTCGACGGGGCAGTGAGCCGTACCTGGCTGGGCCGGCTGCCCGAGCCGTGGACGGTGCAGTACCACATCGCGTACGACATCACGCACACCGTCTTCCACCTCACCAACTGGGGCGAGGCACCGGACCGTATCCCTCCAGAAATCGCCTCCTACCTCGCGCTGTACCTGCCCGCCTGGATGGAGGACTGGCTGGACGCCGAGAACTGGGACCTGCTCGGCGAACTCCTCGTCGTCGACACATGCTTGCCGCGCCCCACGCTGGACGCGCGGATCTGGGAGCGGTACGCCGCCGCCCAGTCCGACACCGGCGCGATGCCCGCTCAGCGCGGGATGCCGGAGGGCGACGCGTCGGATGTCTTCGACGTCGTCCACCACCCCACCCTGGTCGCGGTGTTCGCCTCCGCGATGGCCACATCCCGGGCCCTGCAATCGGCCTGACGAGCACTCATGAGCACCCACGCGAGGACGCCCGCCACCACCGCTGCGGATGACCACCTCGCGAACGGCGTCACGAACCGCGTCGCGGATGCGCTGGCCGCGATCGAAGCGCCGGACGTGGTGCTGGCGGTCACCCGCCGAGGCCGACGGACCATGATGACGGCCGGTACCCGCACACCCGCCACAACGACCCCACCCCGCACCCCACGGGACAAACTGCGCTATGAGACCGGCTCACTGACCAAGACCTTCACCGTCCTGCTCCTCGCCGACCTGGCCCGCGCCGGTGTCCTGTCCCTCGACGACCCGCTCGCCGCCCACCTGCCGGCCCTGCCGCTGCCCCACCCCGACTCACGGCGGATCACCCTTCGCCACCTGGCGACCCATACCGCTGGGCTGCCCCGTATCCCGGGCGACCTGGTGCCCGGCGCCCTGCTGCACCCGTACACCAGCGGCTACGCCCGATACGACACCGAGCGCCTGCTGCGGACCTTCGCCCGCACCCGCCCCCGCCACCGGCCCGGAACCCGCTGGCACTACTCCAACTTCGGCGTCGCGCTGCTCGCCCCCGCGATGGCCAGAGCCTCGGGCACCGACTACCCCACGCTGCTCACCACCCGCGTGCTGCGCCCCCTGGGCCTGACCGGCACCACTCCGGGACCCGCCCACATCACCACCACCGCCATCGGCCACCGCAGGGACGGCCGCACACCGGTCCCCGCCATGGACATGGGCGCCTTCACCGGCTGCGGGGCGGTGCACTCCACCCCCGGAGATCTGCTCACGTACGCAGAAGCGCACCTGACCCCCGAGGCCACACCGCTGGCCCTGCCCCTGCGAGACGTCCAGATCCCGCAACTGCGCTGCGGCCGGCGGCATCGCGAAACCCACACGCTGACCTGGTACCACCACCCGGCCCCGAACGGCCCGATGCTCTTCCACAGCGGAGCCACCTTCGGCCAGCAGACTTTCCTGGGTTTCCACCCCGCTTCAGGAACCGGCGTCGCCGCACTCGCGACCCGCCGGGGCGACAGATGCCGTCTGGTGGAAACCGCGTACGAGCTGCTGTACGCCCTCGCCGCCGATTCCGGCGGCGGAGGAGCCGATCGCACTCGCTGAGCGGCCCGAGGCCGTCTCGTCAGCCCGTCAGCTCTTCCTGTGACCTATCAGGCGGGGCTTGGCCTCCAGATTCTCCAGTCCGTGCCAGCACAGGTTGACCAGATGCGCCGCGACCTCCGCCTTCTTCGGCTTGCGCACATCCAGCCACCACTGGCCCGTCAGCGCGACCATGCCGACCAGGGCCTGCGCGTACAGCGGGGCCAGCTTGGGATCGAAGCCGCGGGCTTTGAACTCCAGGCCCAGGATGTCCTCCACCTGGGTGGCGATGTCACTGATGAGGGAGGCGAAGGACCCGGTCGACTGGGCCACCGGCGAGTCCCGGACCAGGATCCGGAAACCGTCCGTGTACGTCTCGATGTAGTCCAGCAGGGCGAACGCGGCCTGTTCGAGGAGCTCACGCGGATGGCCCGCCGTCAGCGCACCGGTGACCATGTCGAGCAGGCGGCTCATCTCACGGTCGACCACCACGGCGTACAGACCCTCCTTGCCGCCGAAGTGCTCGTACACGACCGGCTTGGAAACGCCGGCCTTCGCCGCGATCTCCTCGACCGACGTGCCCTCGAAACCCTTCTCGGCGAAGAGGGTGCGGCCGATGTCCAGCAGCTGTTCGCGGCGCTCCTTGCCGGTCATCCGGACGCGTCGGGCACGCCGGCTCGGAGTGGGCCTGCTCTTCTCGCTGTTCGTACTGCCGCCGTCGATCGCCACGTCACCCATCATGCCGCTTCGGAGGGCTCACTCTTGCGCCGGGAGTCGATACGGTCCGCGCTCGGCCACCGGACGTCGTACGCCCAGCCGGCCTTCTCGAACCAGCGGATCAGGCGGGCACTGGAGTCGATTTGCCCCCTCATCACACCGTGGCGCGCCGACGTCGGGTCGGCGTGGTGCAGGTTGTGCCAGGACTCACCGCAGGACAGCACGGCCAGCCACCACACATTGCCGGACTTGTCGCGCGACTTGAACGGGCGCTTGCCCACCGCGTGGCAGATGGAGTTGATCGACCACGTGACGTGGTGCAGCAGGGCCACGCGCACCAGCGAGCCCCAGAAGAACGCCGTGAACGCGCCCCACCACGACATCGTGACCAGGCCGCCGACCAGCGGCGGAATGGCCAGCGACAGCATCGTCCAGTACGCGAAGTCGCGGGAGACGCGGCGGATCGCCGGGTCCTTGATCAGGTCCGGTGCGTACTTCTCCTGCGACGTCTGCTCCTCGTCGAACATCCAGCCGATGTGCGCCCACCACAGGCCCTTCATCAGCGCCGGGAGCGTCTCACCGAACCGCCACGGGGAGTGGGGGTCACCTTCGGCGTCCGAGAACTTGTGGTGCTTGCGGTGATCGGCGACCCACCGGACCAGCGGGCCCTCGACCGCCATCGAACCCATGACCGCCAGGGCGATGCGCAGCGGGCGCTTCGCCTTGAAGGAACCGTGGGTGAAGTAGCGGTGGAAGCCGATCGTGATGCCGTGGCACCCGAGGTAGTACATGAAGACCATCAGGCCCAGATCGAGCCAGCTCACACCCCAGCCCCAGGCGAGCGGCACAGCCGCCAGCAGGGCCAGGAAGGGGACGGTGATGAAGAGGAGAAGTGCGAGCTGCTCGCTGGAGCGCTTGGACTCCCCGCCGCGCGTCGCGGAGGGGGCCGAGGTGTCTTCGCCCGCCTCGCGGGAGTCATCGAGCACGTCGGAACGAGTGGTCATGGGATCCCCTGGGGGTGAGGGAAGTGTTCAGAAGCTCTGGTTGCCGAAGCCGTAGCCGCGAAACCTTTACTACGGATGCGTAACCTACGGCGTCGTAAGTATGGCAGCGCTTTGCCCGGCGGCAAGAGGCCGCGGGGAAAGGGTTCGGCCGCGCCGCATATCCTGGGTGCCGTCGGACAGCGTGGTCCACAAAACCTCCAGACGTGCTCAAACACTGCAAGGAGCCGCACCTGTGAGCAGTGCCGACCAGAACCCCAACACCAGCGCGGAGCTGCGTGCCGACATCCGCCGTCTCGGCGACCTGCTGGGCGAGACCCTCGTACGGCAGGAGGGCCCCGAGCTCCTTGAGCTGGTCGAGCGGGTGCGCGCCCTGACGCGCACCGACGGCGAGGCCGCCGCGGAACTGCTCGGCGACACCGACCTGGAAACCGCAGCCAGGCTGGTGCGCGCCTTCTCGACGTATTTCCATCTTGCCAACGTCACCGAGCAGGTGCACCGCGGTCGTGAGATGCGCGCCAAGCGCGCCGAAGAGGGCGGACTCCTCGCCCGTACGGCGGACAAGCTCAAGGACGCCGACCCCGAGCACCTGCGCCACACCGTCAAGAACCTCAACGTCAGGCCCGTCTTCACGGCGCACCCGACCGAGGCCGCGCGCCGGTCCGTACTCAACAAGCTCCGGCGCATCGCCGAGCTTCTCGAAACCCCCGTCATTGCCTCCGACAGGCGACGGCACGACCTCCGTCTGGCCGAATCGATCGACCTCATCTGGCAGACGGACGAACTGCGCGTCGTACGCCCCGAGCCCGCCGACGAGGCGCGCAACGCGATCTACTACCTGGACGAGCTGCACGCCGGCGCGGTCGGTGACGTCCTGGAGGACCTCGCCGCCGAGCTGGAGCGGGTGGGCGTCGAGCTGCCCGCCGGCACCCGGCCGCTCACCTTCGGCACCTGGATCGGCGGCGACCGCGACGGCAACCCGAACGTCACGCCCGCCGTGACCTGGGACGTCCTGATCCTTCAGCACGAGCACGGCATCACCGACGCCCTGGCGCTCGTCGACGAGCTGCGCGGCCAGCTGTCGAACTCCATCCGCTACACCGGCGTCACCGAGGAGCTGCTGGCCTCCCTCCAGGCCGACCTGGAGCGGCTGCCGATCAGCCCCCGCTACAAGCGCCTGAACGCCGAGGAGCCCTACCGGCTCAAGGCCACCTGCATCCGGCAGAAGCTCGTCAACACCCGCGAGCGCCTCGCCAAGGGCACCGCGCACCAGCCCGGCATCGACTACCTCGGCACCGGCGAACTGATCGCCGACCTCGCGCTCATCCAGACGTCGCTGCGCCAGCACCGCGGCGGCCTCTTCGCCGACGGCCGCATGGACCGTACGATCCGCACCCTCGCGGCGTTCGGCCTCCAGCTCGCCACCATGGACGTACGCGAGCACGCCGACGCGCACCACCACGCCCTCGGGCAGCTCTTCGACCGGCTCGGCGAGGAGTCCTGGCGGTACGCCGACATGCCGCGCGAGTACCGGCAGAAGCTCCTCGCGAAGGAGTTGCGGTCCAGGCGGCCGCTGGCCCCCACACCGCCCCCGCTGGACGCGGCCGGGCACAAGACGCTCGGCGTGTTCACCACGGTCAGGGAGGCGCTGGAGCGCTTCGGGCCCGAGGTCATCGAGTCCTACATCATCTCGATGTGCCAGGGCGCGGACGACGTCTTCGCCGCTGCCGTCCTGGCGCGCGAGGCGGGTCTGGTCGACCTGCACGCGGGCTGGGCGAAGATCGGCATCGTGCCGCTCCTGGAGACCACGGACGAGCTGCGCGCGGCCGACGTCATCCTCGACGAGATGCTTGCCGACCCGTCGTACCGGCGGCTCGTCTCCCTGCGCGGCGACGTGCAGGAAGTCATGCTCGGTTACTCCGATTCGTCGAAGTTCGGCGGTATCACCACCTCGCAGTGGGAGATCCACCGCGCCCAGCGCCGCCTGCGTGACGTCGCGCACCGGTACGGCGTACGCCTGCGCCTCTTCCACGGCCGCGGCGGCACCGTCGGCCGCGGCGGCGGCCCCTCGCACGACGCGATCCTCGCGCAGCCGTGGGGGACGCTGGAGGGCGAGATCAAGGTGACCGAGCAGGGCGAGGTCATCTCCGACAAGTACCTCGTGCCGTCCCTGGCCAGGGAGAACCTGGAGCTGACGGTCGCCGCCACGCTCCAGGCGTCCGCCCTGCACACCGCGCCCCGCCAGTCCGACGAGGCGCTCGCGCGCTGGGACGCGGCGATGGACACGGTGTCCGAGGCCGCCCACACGGCGTACCGGCGGCTCGTCGAGGACCCGGACCTCCCGGCGTACTTCTTCGCCGCGACACCCGTCGACCAGCTCGCCGACCTGCACCTGGGCTCGCGCCCCTCGCGCCGCCCCGACAGCGGCGCCGGACTCGACGGCCTCCGGGCCATCCCGTGGGTCTTCGGCTGGACACAGTCACGGCAGATCGTGCCGGGCTGGTACGGCGTCGGTTCCGGCCTGAAGGCACTGCGCGAGGCGGGCCTCGACCCGGTCCTGGAGGAGATGCAGGAGAACTGGCACTTCTTCCGTAACTTCCTCTCCAACGTCGAGATGACGCTCGCCAAGACCGACCTGCGCATCGCACAGCACTACGTCGACACGCTCGTCCCGGACGACCTCAAGCACGTCTTCGAGACGATCCGCGCCGAGCACGAGCTCACGGTGGCGGAGGTGCTGCGGATCACCGGCGGTGAGCGGCTGCTCGACTCCAACCCGGTGCTCCAGCAGACGTTCGCCATCCGCGACGCCTACCTGGACCCGATCTCCTACCTCCAGGTCTCGCTGCTGGCCCGCCAGCGCGCGGCGGCCGAGCGCGGCGAGGAGGCGGACCCGCTGCTGGCCAGGGCCCTGCTGCTCACGGTCAACGGTGTCGCGGCGGGCCTGCGCAACACGGGCTGACCGGGCGGTACAGACACGTAAAACGGCGGTGGCCCGAAGGGACCACCGCCGTTTTACGTGTCACGCGACCGGGTCAGTGCCGACGGGCCGTCCGGCGACGCGCCACCAGGAAGCCGCCGCCGGCTACCAGAGCGGCCGCAACGGCCGCGAGCATGCCGACAGGCGCACCGCTGCCGGTCTCGGCGAGGTCGCCGTCGCCGTTGGCGTCGCCATGCGCGGACGGAGCCGGAGCGGCGGCCGCCGCGTCCGGGGCCGGCTCCTCCGAGGGGGCCTGGGCGGAGTCACCGCCCGGCGTGTCTGCGGAGTCCTGCGCCGGCTCCTTCACCGGCTCCTGCGCAGGCTTCTCGCCAGGCTCCTGCGCCGGCTTCTCGTCCGGCTCCAGTACCGGCTCCTCGCCGGGCTTCTCGCCGGGCTTGGCATCGTCGTCGCCGCCCGGGCAGTCGGTCCAGAAGACCTTGTGCTTGGCCTTGCCGTGCTCGCCGTCGAAGTTCCAGAACAGCTTGTAGTGGCCGTCGGGGAGCGTGAGGTCCTCGGTGCGCTCGTGACCGTCATCGTCGAGCGTCAGCGAACCGGACATCACCTGCTCGCCCTTGACACCGGCGGTCGGGGCCCAGGCCTCGATGCGCCAGTCGACCTGCTGACCGGCGTCAAAACCGAAAGCGTCGAGGTAGAACGAGCAGACGTGCGGCTCGTTCTTGCGGAGGTCCTCGCCGGTCTTGGCGTCGTGGATCTTCACGGTGCCGTTGTCGCCGGACGGGGTGGCGAAAGCGGTGGGAGCGGTCGGCAGAGAGAGTGCCGCTGCCGTCACCACAGCGCCGATGGAAAGAGATACGCGCATGGGCAGTCCATCGTGAGAGGGGAGGGTGCCGTGGGGGGCGGCTCAGCCTCCTGTTAACGCGCGGGGCCCGTCAAGGTGCGTTGCGACCCATCCGTACCCAGAACGTCCACTCGTCCAGGTAGTCCTCGATAACGATCGGGTGAATGCGTCACTCCGCTTAGACAGCCGGGAGGTCAGGGAACCGGCAGCTCGGGAACCGGGAGCTCGGGGAGCCGGGGTCAGAGCGCGAGGAACGCCGCCCCCAGCAGCGCCCCGCCCGCCAGCGCCGCGCCCCACGCCAGCCGGGTCATCCGCAGACCGCCCGCGATGACCAGCGCCGCGAGCAGCAGCGCGCCGCCCAGTGGCGCCCAGGCGTGGAGCACGCCGGGGGCTCCGGCGCGTACCGCCTCGGCCGTTCCCGGCTTCAGGACGACCGGGAGCTGCGCGCCCTTCCGCACCGCGATCGACTTGTCGATCGTCACGCGCGGATGGTCGGGCGTACGGCCCTCGGGGGTGTACGGACCGGTGCACGTCTCGGGCCCGCACGCCGCGACCGTCAACGTCCCGTGCTCACGCCCCTTGGCGAGCATGACGTGCTGGGCCGCGCCCCAGGAGGAACGGACGCCGGCGATGAGCAGCAGCAGGGCGACGCCGGCCATCGCCGCACGTCGGGCGTACAGGAGGGCTTGGGTCCGCTTCGAGGCCATGGACCGCGATCCTTGGCCATATGACCGCGCTCGGTCAACCTGTGGCCAAGGTGACCGGGTCGATTGTTATGAGTGGTACGCGCTCTGCGCGCGCTCAAGCCCTTCGGTGACCAGACACTCCACCGCGTCCGCCGCCCGGTCCACGAAGTAACCCAGCTCCTTGCGCTCCGTCGACGAGAAGTCCTTCAGCACGAAGTCGGCCACCTGCATCCGACCCGGCGGCCGCCCGATCCCGAAGCGCACCCGGTGATAGTCCGGCCCCATCGACTTGGTCATCGACTTGAGGCCGTTGTGCCCGTTGTCGCCGCCGCCGAGCTTGACGCGCAGCGTCCCGTAATCGATGTCCAGCTCGTCATGGACCGCCACGATGCGGGCCGTCGGCACCTTGTAGAAGTCACGCAGCGCGGTGACCGGGCCACCGGACAGATTCATGTACGACTGGGGCTTGGCCAGCACCACACGCCGGTTGTCGGGGCCCGGCGCACCCATGCGGCCCTCGACGACCTGGGCCCGCGCCTTGTGCGCCTTGAACTTCGCCCGCATGCGCTCCGCCAGCAGGTCGACGACCATGAAGCC
Source organism: Streptomyces sp. ISL-99 (assembly GCF_018614005.1). Classification (NCBI taxonomy): domain Bacteria; kingdom Bacillati; phylum Actinomycetota; class Actinomycetes; order Kitasatosporales; family Streptomycetaceae; genus Streptomyces; species Streptomyces sp. ISL-99. The sequence goes on along the minus strand of NZ_JAGGPC010000017.1, from coordinate 106,079 downwards.
GACGTTGTGCCGGTTGGCCGCGTAATCAGGACCCGGATTGCCCAGACCCACGATCAGCCAGGGCTCGGCTGCGTCCGTCATCTGCATGTCTCCTTCATACGCCGGTTCTGTACCGGTTCATACGCCAGCCGCCGTCCCGCGCACAGAGGCGCGGAACGGCGGCTGGACGGTTGCTGCACTACCCGGAGGCAAGCCTCCGGGCCACCAGCGAGCCGAGCGGCGAGGCTCAGGCCTCGGAGCCCTCGGACTCACCCTCGGCCGGGGCCTCCTCGGCCTGCGGGGTCAGAACCTGGATGACGATGGCGTCCGGGTCGGTGACCAGGGTCGTGCCCTCGGGCAGCGGAACGTCCTTGGCGTGGATCGAGGCACCGGCCTCGAGGCCCGCGATGGAGACCGTGACGGACTCGGGGATGTGCGTGGCCTCGGTCTCGACCGACAGCGTGTTCAGCACGTTCTCCAGCAGGTTGCCGCCCGGGGCCAGCTCGCCCTCGGTGTGGACCGCGACCTCGACCGTGACCTTCTCGCCCAGCTTGACCGCGAGCAGGTCGACGTGGGTGATGGTGCGCTTGATGGCGTCACGCTGGACGGCCTTGGGGATGACGAGCTCCGTCTTGCCGTCCACGTCGAGGCTCAGCAGCGCGTTGCTGGTCTTGAGCGCCATCATGAGCTCGTGACCCGGCAGGCTGACGTGTACGGGGTCGGCGCCGTGGCCGTAGATGACGCCGGGAACCTTGTTGGCACGGCGGGTCTGACGGGCAGCGCCCTTGCCGAACTCGGTACGGACTTCAGCGGCGATCTTGATCTCAGCCATGGCTGCACTCCTCGCGGGTGACGAAAAAACGGATGGGTCACCCGGCCACGAAACGGCCTGCTACGAAGAGCGCGTCGATAACGGATGCGCCGTACTGCATGAGTACGGCCTCCCTCGCCGAGCAACTCAGGGAGTCTACCCGGCGGGGAGGCCGTACCAGAAATCGATCTACGGATCAGACGACGACGTTACGACTGCTCCTCGAAGAGGCTCGTCACCGAACCGTCCTCGAAGACCTCACGCACCGCACGCGCGATCGTCGGCGCCATCGACAGCACCGTGATCTTGTCGAGCTCCAGTTCGCCCGGCGTCGGCAGCGTGTTCGTCAGCACGAACTCGCTGACCTTCGAGTTCTTCAGCCGGTCCGCCGCCGGACCCGAGAGGATGCCGTGCGTCGCGGTGACGATGACGTCCTCCGCGCCGTTGGCGAACAGCGCCTCCGCGGCGGCGCAGATGGTGCCACCCGTGTCGATCATGTCGTCGACCAGGACACACACCCGGCCCTTGACCTCACCGACGACCTCGTGGACGGTCACCTGGTTGGCGACGTCCTTGTCGCGGCGCTTGTGAACGATCGCCAGCGGCGCGTCCAGCCGGTCGCACCAGCGGTCCGCGACCCGCACCCGGCCGGCGTCCGGGGACACGATCGTCAGCTTGCTCCGGTCCACCTTCGCGCCCACGTAGTCCGCGAGGACCGGCAGCGCCGACAGATGATCGACCGGACCGTCGAAGAAGCCCTGGATCTGATCCGTGTGCAGATCGACCGTGAGAATACGGTCCGCGCCCGCGCACTTGAGCAGGTCGGCGAGCAGGCGGGCCGAGATCGGCTCACGGCCACGGTGCTTCTTGTCCTGACGGGCATAGCCGTACGACGGGATGATCACGGTGATGCTCCGCGCGGAAGCCCGCTTCAGAGCGTCGATCATGATCAGCTGCTCCATGATCCACTTATTGATCGGAGCCGTGTGGCTCTGGATCAGGAAGCAGTCCGCACCACGCGCCGACTCCTGGAAGCGGACGTAGATCTCACCGTTGGCGAAGTCGAAAGCCTTCGTCGGCACGAGGCCGACACCCAGCTGATGTGCGACCTCCTCGGCCAGCTCGGGGTGGGCGCGGCCGGAGAAGAGCATGAGCTTCTTCTCGCCGGTCGTCTTGATCCCGGTCACAGCACTGTCTCCTCAGACGTGTCCTCTGGCCGCGAGCCACTTTCGCGCGAACCAGCCGAATTTGTGTGCACGTATCACGGTACGCCGAGTTCGACGCACCTGTTTCCGGTCAGCTTTCGCCGTCGGCCTGTTCGGACACCGCGGAGGCCGCCTGCGCGGCAGCACTCCCCGGACGCTTACGAGCCACCCAACCCTCGATATTCCTTTGCTGCCCACGGGCGACGGCGAGGGAACCGGGCGGCACATCCTTGGTGATGACAGAGCCGGCGGCGGTGTACGCCCCGTCCCCGACCGTGACAGGCGCCACAAACATGTTGTCCGAGCCCGTCCGGCAGTGCGAACCGATCGTCGTGTGGTGCTTTGACTCACCGTCGTAGTTCACGAAGACGCTCGCAGCGCCGATGTTCGTGTACTCGCCGATGGTCGCGTCGCCGACGTACGACAGATGCGGCACCTTCGTGCCCTCGCCGACCACGGCGTTCTTCATCTCCACGTACGCACCGGCCTTCGCCTTCGGGCCGAGCTTCGTGCCGGGCCGCAGGTAGGTGTACGGGCCGACCGTCGCGCCCTCACCCACCTCCACGCGCTCCGCCACCGTGTTGTCCACGCGGGCACCCGCACCGACAACCGTGTCCGCGAGCCGCGAGTTGGGACCCACCTCACACCCCTCACCGAGGTGCGTCGTACCGAGCAACTGCGTACCCGGATGCACGACCGCGTCCTGATCGAACGTCACCGTCACGTCGATGAACGTCGACGCGGGGTCGACGACCGTCACACCGCCGAGCATCGCGCGCTCAAGCAGCCGGACATTGAGCAGCCTGCGCGCCTCGGCCAGCTGAACACGGTTGTTGATGCCCAGGATCTCCCGGTGGTCGGCCGCCACCGCGGCACCCACCCGGTGACCGGCCTCACGCAGGATGCCGAGCACATCGGTGAGGTATTCCTCACCCTGACTGTTGTCCGTACGCACCTTGCCCAGCGCGTCGGCGAGCAGCCGCCCGTCGAACGCGAACACCCCGGAGTTGATCTCACGGATCGCACGCTGAGCGTCGGTGGCGTCCTTGTGCTCGACGATCGCGGTGACCGCACCGCTGTCCCGGTCCCGCACGATCCGCCCGTACCCCGTCGCATCGGGAACCTCGGCAGTCAGCACGGTGCACGCGTTGCTGTCGGCGGCGTGCGTCCGCGCGAGACGGGTCAGGGTGTCGCCGGTCAGCAGCGGGGTGTCCCCGCAGACGACGACCACAGTGCCGTCGACCCCGCCGCCGAGCTGCTCCAGGCCCATGCGGACGGCGTGGCCGGTACCCTTCTGCTGCTCCTGCACGGCGGTACGGATGCCGGCGTCGATCTCGCCGAGGTGCGCGGCGACCTTCTCACGGGCGTGGCCGACGACTACGACGAGGTGCTCGGGGTCCAGCTCTCGGGAGGCTGCGACGACATGCCCGACGAGCGAGCGCCCGCTGATCTCGTGCAGAACCTTCGGAGTGGCCGACTTCATGCGGGTGCCCTCACCCGCTGCGAGGACGACGACGGCGGCGGCCGGGCGGTTGGCGCTCACGGGGATGCCCTTCGGCTTCGGGTGGTGGACACCCGCAGGATACCGGGGGGTGTCATGCCCGAAACGCGGGCGGGTCCTGACCGGTGTGGTCAGGACCCGTACAAGTGAGCTCCCCTATCAGGATTTGAACCTGAACAGACGGTACCAAAAACCGTAGTGCTGCCTGATTACACCATAGGGGAACGATCTGGCTAAACCGGACACTAGGCCGGGGTTACCGGATCGGCACTACACACTATGCCGTACCAAGCCCCTTCCATGCGACGGTAGAGGTCGGCGCTCTTGGTTACGTAGATGACGAGGCAGCCCCTGTACGCGTCGGCCGTGTTCTTTCGGACGGTACTCGGGTTGTGCTTCTTCAGCGTGGCCTTCTGGAACGTGGACGCGTCGACCCGCGCCAAGTCGGCCCAGAACTCCTCGGCCTCTGCGGCATTGGCCGACTCGTGAATGCTGACCCGGAAATGCATGCGCTCGCGCGGCACCTCCAGCAGCTCGAGCCAGCGCAGGTACAACTTGATCACGTTGGGGTCGCTGTTGATGAACTGCAACACCTCGCTGCGGCGATACGACTTGTCTTTGGAGCCTTCGGCCCAGTACAGCGCGACTCCGGTGAGAAACAGTTCCCTGTCCGACAGCGGGCCAACCGACTCGCGGGCGACGCGCTTGATCTCCTGCCGTTCCAGGTCCTGCGTCGCGCGCAGGTGTGCGAGACCCGCGTTCATGAGTGCGCGGCGCTCCTCGTCCGTGTATCGCGGCTCCGGCTTCGGCAGGTCGCGGACCCACAGCGAGATCGAGCTCTTCGGGCAGCCCAGTTCTAGTTGGATCTGGTCGTACGTGAGTCCCTGGAGGCGCAGCTCGCGCGCCTTCTCGCGAAGGTCGTCCTTGGCGTTCGGACGCTTGGTCCATGCCGGAGCGGGTTCACCCTGGACGAGGCGGCTGAGGATGTCGTTGTTGAAGATCTTCAGGCGGTCCCTGATCTGCCGGAGGCTGAGCCCTTCTCTCCGAAGGCTGATCGCTTGTTCGCGGAGGCTCTCGAGGTCGGCGTACTTGCTGTGCGTCTCGGTCATGTAAGCAGCCTTGTCCGGAATGCGGACGTCCGGCTCGAAAGTCTGGTCGATTCAGTCCTTCGTGCGGACAACACCCGTTTCGCGTGACGCTCGCCGCGTTCCGTGCTCGTCCGGTCGCCGGATATCGGGTGGCGGCCGCCCGTAGGGTGGATGGCATGACCGTAACGGGGGCAGACCAGGACGCCACGGGCATGACCGCCCGGCGCTACTGGTGGTGGGACAGGCGGCGCGGTGTCGTTCTGGATGTGGGGCTGGCGCTGGTTTCGGCGCTCGAATGTGCGTTGGAAGGGGTGGGGTTCGCGGGGGATGCGGGGCTGCCGGTCCCGCTGGGGGTGGTGTTCGGGCTGGTCGTGGGGTCCGCGCTGGTGGTGCGGCGGCGGTGGCCGATCGCCGTGGTGCTGGTGTCGATCGCCGTGACACCGGCCGAGATGGCCTTCCTGATGGGCATCGTGTCGCTGTACACGCTGGCCGCGTCGGAGGTGCCGCGCCGGATCACCGTGGTGCTGGCGGGGATGTCCTTTGCCGGGACGCTGATCGTGACGTTCGTACGGACCCACCAGGACGTGGCGAACGCGGCGGACGGGGACTTCCGGCCCGGTCCCTGGTACGTGCCGCTGGTGTCGCTCTTCATGTCGCTCGGGCTGACCGGGCCGCCGGTGTTGTACGGGCTCTATATAGGGGCGCGTCGGCGGTTGATGGAGAGCTTGCGGGAGCGGGCCGATTCGCTGGAGCGGGAGCTGTCGCTGCTGGCGGACCGGGCGGAGGAGCGGGCCGAGTGGGCGCGTACGGAGGAGCGGACGCGGATCGCACGTGACATGCACGACGTGGTCGCGCACCGGGTGAGCCTGATGGTGGTGCACGCGGCGGCGATCCAGGCGGTGGCGCTGAAGGATCCCGCCAAGGCGGTGAAGAACGCGGCGCTGGTCGGGGACATGGGGCGGCAGGCGCTGACGGAGCTGCGGGAGATGCTCGGCGTGCTGCGTGCGGGGGATGCGGGGAACGCGAGGGAGAGGGAGCGGCAGGGGCCGGTGGCGTCTGCTGTGCCGCTGGCGGCGGTCGGTGTTGCGGCTGCGGCTGCTGCGGCGGCCGAGGCGGAGGACGGGCCGTGCCTGGCTGATCTTGAGGCGCTGGTGGGGCAGTCGCGGCAGGCGGGGATGGTCGTGGAGCTCTCGGTGGAGGGTGACCCGGTCGCCTGCGGGCCGCTGGTGGAGCAGGCGGCGTACCGCGTGGTGCAGGAGGCCCTGACGAACGTGCACAAGCACGCGGCCGGTGCGAAGACGTGGGTGCGGCTGGCGCACCGCGGCTCGGAGATCGCGATGCAGGTGGAGAACGGGCCGTCGGACGCCGGAACGGCGGACGCGGGGCTGCCGAGCGGGGGGAACGGTCTGGTGGGGATGCGGGAGCGGGTGACGGCGCTGGGGGGTGTCTTCGTGTCCGGCCCGACGGACGCGGGCGGCTTCCGCGTCTCGGCGGTGCTCCCGGCCCGGCCGCGCGGGGTGTCGTAGTCCGCTTCAGGGTGGGGCGTGCGGCTGCCGCGTGCGGGCCGCTGGTACGGCGGGGCTACGGGGTGTCGCCTCCCGGCGCGGGGTCGCGCCGCCCCGCCGCCCCGCCGCCGCCCCGCCGTGCGGCTTACGCCGGGGTCAGGCGGCTTGGCTGGGTGCCGGTGATCAGGGTGGCCAGGGCCTGGTCGAGGTCGGGGCCCAGGTACCAGTCGCCCGTGTGGTCCAGGCTGTAGACGCGGCCCTCCACGTCGATCGCGAGCACCGCCTGGCCCTCGTCCCCCTCGCCGCCGAGCTCCGTGCCCAGTGGGCAGACCTCCGTGCCGAGTGCCCGGCCGAGGTCGGCGAGCGTACGCGCGTGGTGCAGCCCGCTCAGGGGATCGAAACGTACCGGTGTGGGAGCGATCTGCCGGCCGGGCCCGGACGGTGTGATGTGCAGTCCGCCGAATTCGGCCCATGCCTCGACCGCCGCCGGAAAGACGGCGTGCCGGTGGCCCGCCGGTGAGGTGTGCGCGCGCAGGGTGTCGGCCCAGTGCTCCGCCTGCCGTATGTCCCAGCGCCCCGGCTGCCAGCCGGCTGCGCGCAGGGCGACGTCCACGGCCACCGGGAAGCGGGTGGTGCTGGTGTTGGGGTGGGCGGGGGCGCTGGTGTTGGCGTTGGTGTGGTGGGGGGCCGGCATCGGCTGCGGGTCAGCCCTTCTCGGTAGTGGTCGCGGTCGGGTCTACGGCACGTACACCGAAATGGGCGAGCATGGGCGTACAGGAGCGGCACGGCGGCGCGTAACTGCCGTGCAGCGGGTCCCCGTCCTCGCGGATGCGGCGCGCCGTGAGCTTGGAGTGCTTCAGGGAGCGGCGGGCTTCGCCTGCGGTGAGGGGCTTGCGGGAGGCGCGCTTGGAGCGTGAACCCTCGGTGGCGGTGATGTGGCGGGAGAGGAGGATCGCTTCCGGGCAGCGTCCGGTGAAGCGTTCCCGTTGGCCGCTGCTGAGGGTGTCGAGGAAGTCCTGGACGAGCGGGTGCAGCTGGGGCGGCTGGTCGCCTCTGCCCGCGGTGCACGTCAGCGTGTCGGTGCCGCGCACGGAGAGTGCGGCGGCGACTGTCGGGAGGATGCCATCGCGGCGGTGGCTGATCGCGGGCACGCGGGTGGGTTCGGTGCTGCTCCAGCTGAGGCGCGGGTCTCCGGCCGTTCCTGTGCCCGTTCCCGTGCCCGCGTCGGCGCCTGTGGCCGTCGCTGTCGCCGCCGTCGTTGTCGCTGTCGTGGTCGTGGCCGTGCCCGTCGGTGTCGTCGTAGCGGCTGTCTGTGCGATGTGCATGGTGGTGCTCCCCTCCCGTGCCCGCGACGGTAGCCGCTGGTGTGCACGCCCCCGCGTTGCTGGACAGCCTGCCAAATGTGTCCAGTGGTACGGAAGCTGGGTCAGTGAATCTTGTACGTGTGTCGCCGGGCGGTGACCTGGGTGTGACGGTTCGTTACGCAAGGCGAGGGGCGGGACCGCCTGTTGCCCCAACGCATAGGCTGTGCGAATCAGCCAGACGCAGCAGGGGGCATCCGCCATGACGACAGGTCGGCTCGGGCAGCAAGCCGCGCCACCGAACGCGGCCTACGCCGGGCAGCTCGTGCATTTCCCGGACCCGGTCCGGGCCGCCCGCCACCCCCAGGGTGTGCGTGTGGACGACAACGGCTTTCCGGTTTTCACGCCGTACGCGCGTGCCGCCGCGGAGATCGCCGAGCCCCCGGAGGGCTTCGGTGTCGACGAACTGCGGCTCACCGACTACGTGTCCGCGAACGCGGCGCTGGCTGCCGACGGGCACGACCTGTGGGACACCATTCCGGCGGTCGCCACCCCGCACGGCTGGACCTGGCACCACGTGCCGAACACCCGGCGCATGGAACTCGTACCCGTAGAGGTGAAAGCGCTGTTGCGCCACCACGGCGGGCTCGCGACGGCTGCCGTCGACCAGGAGAAGCGGGGCACGCGCCCGTTGCAGGAGACGCGGCCGGCCCATTTCGGGCTGCCGAAGGGTTCCGTATCGGTCACTGAGCAGCAGATCCTGGGCGTGGAGGAAGACCTCGGTTACCGGCTTCCGGGCGCCTACCGGTCCTTCCTGAAGGCGGCGGGCGGCTGCGCGCCGGTGGGCGCGGCGCTGGACGCGGAGCTGGGGCTGCTGGTCGACCAGCCGTTCTTCACGGTGCGGGACGAGGCCGCGGTGAACGATCTGGTGTACGTCAACAAGTGCCTGCGCGACCACATGACCAAGGACTACCTGGGCGTGGCCTTCGTGCAGGGCGGCCTGCTGGCCGTGAAGGTCAGGGGGGAGGGCGCCGGGTCGGTGTGGTTCGTCGCGTACGACGACGCGCGGGACCGCGACGGCTGGACGGTGCACGAGCGCGTGGAGCGGCTGCTGCTGCCCTGCGGCGACGACTTCGACGCCTTTCTGCAGCGTCTGGCGGGCAATCCGCCGGAGCTGGAGACCGTGGCGAACCTGATGGTCGACGGCGGCTTCGCGCGCGCCGTCCCGGTTTCGGACGAGGGGTGACGGTCCGATGGTGACCTTCGCGCAGGCGCAGGAGCGCGCGGAAGAGTGGGTCAACGGGGACGTGCCCGTGCCGTCGCACCGTGAGGTGCGGGTGCGCGAGTTCGAACTCGGATTCGTGGTGTGGGCGGAGGACCGTGCGGGTGGTCCCGCCTCGGGCGGCGGCAGGCAGCGCCTCGTCATAGCGCGGGACAGCGGCGAGGCCACGCTGTGGCCCGGTCTGCCGGTGGGTGAGGTGATCCGCCGGTACGAGGAGGAGTACGGGGCGCCGGACACGTCACCGGCAGCGGACGCGGGGCCGGCTCCGGCGCAGCGGGTGGATCTGGAGCAGACGTCGTTCCTGTTGACGCCACCGGAGTGGCTCCAGGACGCGGCGGACAAGATGGGCATTCCGGATCGTCGCGGGGCGGACGCGGGGGCGGACGCGCCTCCTATTGGGCCGGGGCCGGGGCCGGGGGCTGCGGGTGGGGCCGGTGCGAGTGCGTCTTCGGTGGATGGCGACTGGCCTCTCGCCGGTTCCGCCGGTTCTGCCGGTGTGGACGATAACGGGCCGCGAGACGGGGCCGGTTCGGCGTCGTCGCGCGGTGACTGGGCCGATGCCGTGAGTGCGGGGGCGGCTTCCGCCACGGCGGGTGGTGCCCGTGGGGTGCAGGCGTCGGCAGGTTCGCCTTCGGCGGGTGGGGACTTGGCCGGTACGGGGGGTGGGGGCGGCTCGTCCTCCGGTGCCGGTTGGGGCGGTGCCGGTGGCCAGGCGGTACCCGGTGACGCCCGATCGGTGTCCGCCGACGGGAGTTTGGGCGGGGCCGGTGTCCGCGGGGTGTCGGGTGACGCCAGTTCGGCCGCCGGTACCGGGAGTTGGGGCGGCGCCGGAAGTGAGAACGCTTCGCAGGCCGAACGCGGGTCCAGCGGTACTTCCTGGCCCGCCGCGGGCCAGGGTGACCATGAGCCCACCGCCTCCGACGGGGTCCCCGCGGCGCCCGCCGGGGCGACCCCCTGGGCCGGGACCGACACCAACTCGGCCACCGGCTCCGACGACGCGTCCGTTCCGCTGCCGGCGACGGTTTTCGCGCCGCCGCTCAGCGGGTCCGACGAGGACGACGCCCCGCCGCCCGGCGTGCCGCCGGAGGCCAGGACGGCGCTGATGTCCGGCGGCAGTGGCTTGCCCTCGACCACGGTGGCCCCCGCGGTGCCCGGTGCGGCTCCGCAGCCGCCCGCGACGCCCGTACGCCCCGGTGGGCCCCGGTCCGACGCCGAGGAGATCGCCGACGCCGCGACCGGCAAGGCCGCGGTGCCGGGCGCCGCGCGCGGGAGCGGTTCGACGCCCCCGCCGCCGCCCGGCGCCCCCGGTACGCCGGGTGCGCGCCCCGGTGCCGTTCCGCCGCCTCCCTCGGGGCCGGGCACGCCCGGTGCCCCGGCGGGTGGGTACGTACCGACGCAGTTCGTTTCGGCGCTGGGTCCCGACGGGGCGCAGCCGCCTGGTTCGACCCCGCCGCCCGGTGGGGGCGTTCATCATGCGGCGACGATGTTCGCGGATCCGAGCCAGGGTGGTGGCATGCCGGGGGTTCCGCAGCCTCCTGGGCCGCCGGGTGCTCCTGGTCGGCCGACTCCGCCCGGTCCGCCCGGTCCGCCTGGTTCGACCCCGCCGCCTGGTGGGGGCGTTCATCATGCCGCGACGATGCTGGCCGACCCGAGCCAGGGCGGTGGCATGCCCGGCGCTCCCCAGCCTCCCGGCCCGCCGCAGCCTCCCGGCCCGCCGCAGCCTCCCGGCCCGCCGCGGCCTCCCGGTCCGCCCGGCGGCGATGTGCACCACGCGGCGACCATGCTGGCCGGTCCCGGCCCGGTCGGTCCGCCGCCCGGCGCCCCGCAGCCTCCGGGGCCTCCCGGTCCGCCGGGAATGCCGCCCGGCGCCGTGCCGATGCCGCAGCCCATGCCCATGCCGCAGCCTCCGCAGCCGCAGCGCCAGGGCTACGGCTATCCGCAGCCCCAGCCGACCGGGCTGCCGACGGTCGGCCCCGGCTACCAGGCCGTACTGCGCTACCGCGCCCAGGACGGCAGCGAGCAGCAGCTCATCCGCCGCTCCGCGCCCGGCACCCCGCACCCGGAGTGGCAGATCCTGCACGAGCTGCGCGCCATGAACGTGCCGCCGCAGCAGGTGCTGGAGCTGCACACGGAGCTGGAGTCGTGCGAGCTGCCCGGCGGTTACTGCGCCCGCATGATCCGTGAGACCTGGCCGCAGGTGCGGATCACGAGCGTGGCGCCGTACGGGAAGGATCACGCGAGCCGCCAGCAGGGCATGCGGCATCTCCTCACCCATCAGGGCGAGTTGCACCAGGTCGCGGACGGTCCGGCGCGCCCCGCGCCGGTGCGCGTGCCGCTGCCGCCACCGGGTCAGCTGATGCAGGCGCCGCCGATTCCGCCCGAGGGCATCGCGCACGAACTGCTGGGGGCCTTCGGGCCGCAGGGCATCTTCCGCTTCGACCAGGCGGCGGTGTCGCGTCAGGGCGTACCGGAGATCGTGGCGCGCACACTTGTGTGGGCGGGCCTGCCCGTCGATTTCGGGCCGTTCTTCTGGGCGCAGGCGGTGCCGGGCCAGCCGGTGCCGACGCTCGCGGAGCTCGCGGCGCAGCGCGGGGTGCAGTCGGCCTCGGACGCGGGCTCGTACCTCGTCATGGGCAGCGACTTCGGCCGGGCGGTCTGCGTGCAGTACGGCACGGCGAACATCGTGGCCGTACCGGTGGAGGCGGGTCCCGGCGGGCAGCCGGTGCCGCCGCAGTTCGTGAACACCGGGTTGCCGGAGTTCACCCGTTCGCTGGCGCTGCTCGGTCACATGTGGCGACTGCGCTTCGGCCTCACGCCCGAGCAGGCCGGACGCTGGACCGTCGACTTCCAGGCGCAACTGGCCGCGCTGGACCCGGCGGCGCTGGCGTCGCCGGAGAGCTGGTGGTCGGTGCTGCTGGAGCAGATGTGGGACGGACTGCTCTGAGCGGACTGAGGGACTGAGGGCTGACGGATCGTGAAATTCGGGGCGCTCGACCTGCACGGCGGGTCGGGCGCCCCGGTCGTGCTCTTATGGTGCGCCGTCGGGCGAGTCGGCGACGCCGGCCCAAGCGGTCGTGTGGGGCGAGTCGGCGGCCGAAAAGTTCTTCGGCGCGCTGCCCGACGACGTACCGATTCGGACTTCTGACGGCAAATAACGCACCCTTGACCGGAGTGATCAGGCGGAGTGTCGGGTTTTGGGCGCTTGAGTGTGATCCGCCAAGATGACGACGGATTGTGTCGTGCGTCGAAGAGGGGTTCAAGGATGAGTGCATCGGTTTCACCGTCACCTCACGGCTTCGTCGCCGGACGGGGCCGCGGCTACCGTCCGGACCAGGTGGAGCGGTACGCCGCCGGGCTCTCCCAGGACCGCGACGCCGCATGGGAGCGCGCCGCGCGCCTCACCGTCCTGACCAGGGAGATGGAGGCGGAGGCGGCGCGGATGCGCGAACAGGCCGCCGGCCTCCCTCCCCAGACGTACGAGGCCCTCGGCGAGCGCGCCCAGCACCTGCTCGCGGTGGTCGAGGAAGAGGCGGCGGAACTGGCGGCCGCGGCACGCGACGAGGCCCAGGCGCTGCGCGACGAGGCCGCGGCGGCGGCCGCCGCCACCCGCGACGCGGCCCGCGAGCACGCGGAGACGGTACTGGCGGACGCCGAGGCCCGCGCCCGGCAGATCGTCCTCGGAGCCCAGGGCACCGCCGACGAGATCAGGACCGGGGCACGCCGCGACGTGAAGGAGTGGCGGGGCGAGGCCGTCGCGGCGCTGAAGGAGATGCGGCAGCGTACCGCCGCCCTGCTCGCCGAGCAGGAGAAGGAGCACGCGGAGCGCTGGGAAGGCGCCGAGCGTGAATTCGCCGGTCGGGCGGCGGAGTTGGACGCCCGCCACGCCGAGCTGACCGCCCTGGCGGAGGCCGGCCTCGCTGACGCGAAGCGGGCCCTGACGGAGGCGGAGGAGGCGGCCCGTCACGAACAGGAGAACGCGCAGGCGCAGGCCGCCGAGATCCTCTCCCAGGCGCGAGTGCGCGAGGAGCGCGTCGTACGCGAGACGGAGCGCGTTCTGCGCGAGCACGACGACGCGCGCGAGGAGATGCAGGCCCACATGACCCACGTCCGCACCAGCCTGGCCACCCTGACGGGCCGCGCCCCGGCAGAGGGCTGACCCGGCAGGCGGCACGCGGCACGCGGCGTCGGCGCCGTTCCGGGCGTCGGCCGGCGCGCTCTCGCGGGCTCGCGCGCCTCGGGCCGCGCCCGCTGGTCCGTACCCGCGTTGGTCTGCGCTCGGGTGGGTCTGTGCCCGCGTTTGACCGTGGAGGGTGTGGCAAGAGGGCCCGGCCGGCGGGCGGTCGGACCACCGCGTCAGCCGTCGGGCATCAGTCCTTGCCGATGATGCGGCGCATACGCTGCTGCGCTTCGCCGGCCGAGAAGGCCGTGCGGTGCGAGCGCTTGCCCTCCTCTCGTACACGCACCAGGCCCTCGATGTAGGGGCCGTTGACGCGGGGGCGGGTGGAGCGAACGGCTGCGGCGGTGTAGTCGGCGATCCGCCGCGCGTGGGCGACCGCGCGGTCCAGCAGGGCAGCGGGTTCCGTGACCTCGTGGAGGAGCCGGTCGGCCAGGGCGCGATCGGCGGGCCACTCGGCGCACGTGTACAGCATGTCCTGCATGACGCTGCGGCCCACCACGGTCTCCAGCATGTAACCGCCGAAGTTGCAGGCGATGCCCACGCGGAACTCCGGCATCACGAGTTTGGCTTCGCGACTGCCGATACGGAAGTCGCAGCAGAGCGCGATCTGGAGGCCGACACCGATCGCGTAACCGTCGATTGCCGCCACGACGGGCTTCGATATGCCGGCGATGGTCGTGTACAGGTCGGTGATGTCGTCGATCCAGCCGTCCACCTCGTCTCCGCCGGTGAACTCGGACACCTCGTTGAAGTCGCCGCCGGCACCGAAGGAGCGTCCCGGGCCGCCGGTGAGGACCACGCACGCCACCGAGTCGTCCGCGTCCAGCGAGCGGAGCAGACGCGTGAGTTCCCGCATGCGGGCTCTGCTGAACGGGTTCTGTTCGTGTGCTTCGGAGAACTCGACGAGAGCCACCGCTCCGGGGAGTATCTCGCATCTCATGCTCATCGTCTCAGGATTGCTCGTAGGCATGCGGCCTCCCCTTTCGGAGGATAGGTATGCGGCAGTCAGCATGCTCAATCGGGTGGGCGGCGAAACGCAATGGGCGTCCACCATGCGGACCAGCATGGGAAGTTGGCGTCCGATGGCCTGTTTCGGCCTGGCCGCCGCAGTGGTGGAACCGTACGGTGCCTGGAATTTTCATGCGTTATGGTCGGGCGCATTGCACTCGTACGGCCGCCTCGGCGGCCACGCATGGAGGTCGGCCATGGACGACGCCGCGGTCCCCCGGGGCTTTCGCAGCATCACGAAGAACATGGGACTCAAGGACATCGGCGACGACTTCGCGGTCGTCGTCTCGGAGGTTCCGGCGAGGTCGGCGGCGGTGTTCACGCAGTCACGCTTCGCCGGGCCCAGCGTTGTGCTCAGCCGGGAGGCCGCGGCTGCCCGGCGGGGCCGGGGCATGGTCGTCCTGTCGCGCAACGCGAACGTCGCGACGGGCCGGGCCGGGGCCGAGCATGCCGCCGAGGTCCGGGGGCGAGTCGCGGAGATCATCGGAATCGCCCCCGAGGAGCTGCTCATCGCCTCGACCGGCGTGATCGGCCGCCGCTACCCGATGGACAGCATCCGGACGGGGCTGGATGCGCTGCGCTGGCCCTTCCCGGACGCGGACTTCCGCCGGGCGGCCGGCGCGATCATGACGACGGACACCCGGGCCAAGCACTGCTCCGTGCCGTGCGGCGAGGCTGTGATCACCGGGATCGCCAAGGGCGTGGGCATGATCGAGCCCAATATGGCCACCCTGCTGACGTTCTTCTTCACCGACGCCGACGTGCCCGCCGACCAGCTCGACGCCGTGTTCCGGCGGGTCATGGACAGGACGTTCAACGCGCTCAGCATCGACACGGACACCTCGACGAGCGACACCGCCGCCATCTTCGCCAACGGCCTGGCGGGGGCCGTCGACCCGGACGCCTTCGAGGAAGCTCTGTACCGCTGCGCACTCAGCCTCGTGCGGGACATCGCCTCGGACGGCGAGGGGGCGTCCAAGCTCATCGAGGTGCACGTCACCGGCGCCCGGGACGACGCCCAGGCCAAGCGGGTCGGCAAGAGCGTGGTCAACTCCCCGCTGGTCAAGACCGCCGTGCACGGGGCCGACCCCAACTGGGGCCGGGTGGCGATGGCGGTCGGAAAGCTGCACGACGAGACGGACATCGACCCCGAGCGCCTGAGTATCCGGTTCGGTGACCTCCCGATGTACCCGCAGGAGCCGGATGACGCCCTGTTGGCGAAGACCTCCGCGTACCTCCGGGGGAGCGAGGTGGCCATCCAGGTGGACCTGGGGATCGCCGACGGCGCCTTCACCGTGTATGGCTGCGACCTCACCGACGGGTACGTGCGGATCAACGCCGACTACACGACCTGACGCGGCGGCCGGCTTGACGCGCCGGCCGACTGCCGGCTGACCTGACGCGCCGGCCGGCCTGACGGCTGAACTGCCGGCAGGCCGGCCGGCGTTGTCCGTGGACGGCCGCCGGCGAGTCGGCGAGGAAGGGCACGACCGTATACGTCGAATCCGCCGCGCGGTGACCTCACCCGGCGGCGGTCGCGCGAGCAGGCGGTCACGCGAGCAGGGGGCGGGGCTGTCAACCTCAGGCCACGGCACCAAGTGGACAGGGTCACGCCCTTGATGGCTCAGCCGTACCGGACGAGAGTTGCTGCGTGCACGCATGCCGAAGCGGCCACGCCCAGCAGCCCGGGCGACGCGCCCGGTGCCACGCTGCGGGAACGCCGGGCAGTGCCGGCGACGCCGCTTTCAGCATGCGGATCGCTTCCTCACCGGACGGGTCCTGGGAACCGTGGTACCACGCCGGGCGGCGGAACGTACCGGCGCTCCATCCCGCGCCGGCGGTCCGCCCACAGCAGCGTGCGCCCCCCTGCACGAACCGAGCGGAAAGGTTCCTTCATGGCAGCCAGTACATGGGTCGTAGTGGCGAACTGCAAGATTCCCGAGCTGGAGGGCATCTCCACCCGGCTCGACGTGGACCGGTTCCACCTCTACCACCAGGGTCTCGAACTGCCGACATCCGTGCTGCCGTCTTTCGACGTGGACGTACGCACCATGCGCGCCGCCGCGTCGGACCACCTGCCCCACAGTGCGCCCCGGATGGCACACACCAGCATCCGGCTGGACGAGGACGTGGTCGCTGTCGCGACGTCGGCCTTCAACGAGGACCCCGTCTACACCGCTTCGGGACGGCTGAACGGCCGGTTCGCCTACTTCACCGACCTCTTCCTCGCCCCGCTGATCCTTCCGTCGCTCGGACTGCCCGTCGTACAGCGGCACGTGGCCGCCGCCCCCGTCGAGGACGAGACCCTGATCGAGCACGTCCGCCGCGTCAGCTACAACACCGTTCAGGAGACCCGGCGCACCAGCCGCGGGTGGGTGACCAGGACGGTGCACGGCGACGATCCGCTCAACCGCTACCGGCGGCCCACCCGGCACAACCCCATGCGGGCCGGCAACGATCAGCTGCACGCCCTGCGGCAGGTCATCGGTGACTACGCCGCCGCCTCGCCGCACACCGCGTTCACCACGCTGCTCTCCGGCGGTATCGACTCCGGCGCCGTGACGTTCCTGGCGGCCGAACTCGGCCTTCCCGTCGTGGCGTGCAGCGTGGGATCCCCCTGGGGCAACGAGTTCGAGGGGGCGAGGCAGCTCGCCGGACTGGCCGGTGTGGAGCTGGTGGAGGCAGAGCTGTCCGAAGACGCCTTCGTCAGGGCGATTCCTGACACGGTGCGCTGGCTCGGCGGCATCGCGCCGGAGGTCGTGGAGGTGGCCCTGACCGCCACAGCGGTACACCGCGACGGCGTACTGCCCCCGGACCGGGCCCTGTTGACCGGGTACGGCAGCGACCTGATCAACGCCGGCCTGTACTCCCCGTACGACTCCGACAAGGAACTGACAGCCCAGGTACTAGAGGCCGTGCACCGTACCCGGTTCACGGAGGAGCTCAACAGCCGGTCGGCGCTCGCCCATGGGCGGCCGGTGTTCCATCCGTTCTGGGAGTGGCCTGTCATGAAGGTGGCGCTGGAGACGGCACCGGGCTGCAAGGTACGTGAGGGCCGGGAGAAGTTTCACCTCCGTACCGCCTTCAACGCGTCCGTGCCCTACGAGGTGGCCTGGCGGCAGAAGATCGCCGTACACCACGGAGGCGGTCTGCAGGCCGGTGTCGCCCGCAGACTGGCGGCCGACACCGGCCACGACGACCGTCGGCGCGTCTACCACCACTGCTTCGCCCTGCTCCTGGAGAGGGCAGCGGACGGCCACCTCGACGACTGGGAGTCCGAGGAGATCTACGAGCGTGCCGCGCACGCGGCCAAGGCGACGCTGTGACCCGCCCCGTGAACCGCGACGTGAACCGCGCTACGAGCAAGGAGCAGTCCGTGCTGTTCGACGCCTTCCGCGAGGTGGCCGCGGAACGTCATGACCAAGTGGCCGTGCGTACGACGAGCGGCGAGACCCTCACGTACGGGGAACTGTCCCAGTACGCCCAGGAGTTGTCCCAGGGCCTGGCGCGGCACGGCGTGCTGCCTGGCACCGTCGTCGCCACGCGACTGGAGAACAGCCCCGGTTACGTCGCCCTGATGCTCGCCCTGTGCCGGCTGGGCGCCATCCACCTGCCGATCAGCCTGGCGTCCCCGCCCGCCCGTGCCCAGTGGCTCACCGACCAGGCGCGCCCCGCACTGCTCGTCACCTCGGGCGATCCCGCCGCCGCCCCGCACGGCCCGCAGGCCGTCGCGTTGTCCGGGATACGACGGCGGAGGGGCGAGGGAGCAACCGAGGTGCGGCCGGTGCTGCCGGATGCCGGGGACGTTCCGTTCCGGCTTCTGGAAACGTCCGGGTCGACCGGCAGGCCCAAGTTGGTCGCCTGGCACCAACCGGACCTGCTGAGCGACCGGACCGAGTGGATACGGCTCCTTGGTATCGCGCCCGGCGACGTGCTGGGCTGCATGCACCCGCTGGACGTGGCACACGGGACGGACGTCCACATGTGGCCGGCCCTGCTGTCCGGCGCCGAACTGCTCCTGGTGTCGCCCACCGCCCCCAGCGACGTACTGGCCGCGCTGCGCGAGCACGCGGTGACGGTGTTCAGCGCGCTGCCCCGGCACTATGAGCAACTCGCCGAAGCGGCCGGGGCACTGGGTGGCGTACAACTGCCCCACCTGCGCCTGCCGCTGTCCGGCGGCGCCTACCTGGGCGGCTCGACCGTGCGGCGGGTCAGGAAGACCCTCGGAGTGGGCATGCGGCGGATCTACGGCTCCACCGAGTTCGGCATCGTGCTGGGCAACTTCGCCGACGAGCACCAGGAGGAGCGGGGCATGCGCCCGCTGCCGGGGGTCGAGGTCAGGCTGGCACCCCTGCGGCCGGACGCCCCCCGGCTCGGGGAGCTCATCGCCAGGTCGACGGCCACGGCTTCGGGCTACTACGGGAACCCCGAGGCCACCGCGGCTTCCTTCCAGGACGGCTGGTACCACACCGGGGACGTGGCCGAACTGGGCCCGGACGGGGAGTACCGCCTGCTCGGCCGGGTCGGTGACGCGATCCCGGCCGGTGACGGGGTGGTGTTCGCACCCCCGCTGGAGGAAACCCTGGCGGACCGCTGCCCGGTGCGCGAAGTGGTCGTGCTGGCCGGTGCGACGGGTGGCGTGCTGATCGTCGCGGCGCCGTCGCCAGGTGTGCCGGCGAACGAGGCGGTCGACAGCCTGACGGCGGTACTGAAGGACGTCGGGCTCGCGGCGCCCGTCCGCATCACCGACGAGATCCCGCACACGCCGGTGGGGAAGCCGGACCGGCCACGTGTACGCGAACTGTACGGCTGACCGGCCGGGTTCGATTCGCAGAACGCTGATGAAAAACGAAGGAGATGGCATGACCAGCCAGTCCGTACAGTCCCGTCGGCTCACGGAGTCGGGCATGGGAGAGCTGCTGTCCCTGCCGCCCACGGTGACACCCGAGGGCATCGGCAAGCAGGTACGGGAAGCCGCTGTCAACTCGGGGTGTGTCCTGGTCCGGGAGCGGTCGCTGGACCAGGACGAGTTCCTGCGGCTGGTGGCGGCCGTGGGCGACAAGGTGGAGTACAAGCTGGGCGAGGGCCGGGCGGACCTGCTGATGCTCAACGCTTCCCGCGACAAGGACAAGGTCGTCACGGGGCGGGGACCGCTGCCTCTGCACACCGACGGGGTGCTCGTCGGCACCCGTACAGACCTGATCATCCTGTACGCGGTCGACTTCAAGGACACCCCGGGCTCCGGTGAGACCTACGTCGTCGACCAGATGGCGGCCTGGAAGGAGATGCCCGAGTCCCTGCGGTCGGTCATCGAGGAGCGCGATTTCGAGTACCGCGTCGAGGAACCGGACTTCTACCCCACCGCACCGGCGGGCTGGTACGCGGTTCCCAACTTCCGGGACTACGGGGGCGGTCACCGGGCGCTGAACCTCTCGACCGGTTACCAGGCGGACTCGGAGCCGCGCTCCTGGAGCGTCAGAGTGCCCGGGATGACGGCGGAGGAGTCACGGAGCTTCCTGGCGGAGCTCGACGGCTTCCTCAGAAGCCCCCGCTACACCTACCAGCACCGCTGGCAGAGCGGTGACCTGCTGCTCATCAACAACCAGCGCACCATGCACGGCCGCACGCCGATCAGCCCGGACGGAATCCGGCTCCTGTGGCGCGGTCAGGTCGCCGAAGTGGCCTGACCGGCACCGAGCGTCGCCGCCCCGGCGGGACGCCCGCACGTCGGCCCCCTCACCACAGGGGAGTGAGGGGGCCGACGGAAGCGGGGTCACTGATCACGGCCGGCGACGGCGTCGGTGGGCACCGGGTCACGACCGGGCCCGCCGTCGCTCACCACGGCCTTTCCACGGCCGGCCGCGAACGCTCCGGCGGTGACCACCAGGGCCACCAGCCACAGGGCGGTCAGCGACCAGGGCATGCCGTCGGCGCCCAGCCAGTCCGTCGCCGCTCCGGTGTACGGCGGTCCGAGCACTCCCCCCACGCCCCAGACGATCGCGAAAGCCGTGTTGGCCAGCAGCAGGCTGGTACCCCGCAGTCCCTCCCCCAGGAGCGTGAGCACCAGGGGGTACCCGGCGAAGGCGATGCCTCCCCACAGGGCCACCGTCGGGTAAAGCCACCCCGGGCCGCCGTCGACGGCGAAGGGCAGCAGGAGCGCGCCCAGCGCGCCGACCAGGAGTGAGAGCAGCAGCGCGGTCCGCGCCCCCAGCCGGTCGGCGAGCCAGCCCAGCGGGAACTGGAAGAGGATCTGCCCGATGAGCAGCGCGGTCAGGGCGAACGCCGCCTGGCCGGAGGTGAGTCCCGCCGCCTCGCCGTACAGGGGCAGGAACTGGAGCGTGACGGCGTCGAAGACCGACACGGTCAGCACCGCGACGAGCAGCACGGACAACTGCCGGGCGAGCGCCCCGACGGGTACCGCTCCGCTCGCCGCCATGCCCGGTACCCTGCGGCGGCCGGTGCACAGAGGCCACAGCGCCAGCAGAGGGCTGGCGACCGCGACGGTGAGCGCGGGGCCCGGAGCGTTGCCGGACACGGTCAGCACGGCCGGTCCGATGCAGAAGCCGAGGGCGAGCACGGAGGTGTACGCCGTGAACAGCCTCGCCCGATTGGCGTCGGAGGCGATCGCGCTGATCCAGGTCTCGCTGAGGATGAACATGGCGACCGCGCAGGCGCCCAGCGCGAAGCGCAGGACGAACCACAGCCCCAGGCTGTCGGTGAGGGCCAGTACGGACAGGATCGCCGACGTGCCCACCGACGCGCCCACCATGACCGTCCACGGTCCCCATCTGCGGACCGCCGCCGGGATCAGCGCGGCGGTCAGGACCATGCCGAGAGGCGTCATCGCGCCGTTGAGGCCCACGACGGTGCCGGAGACCCCCTGCCGCTCCAGCATGAGGGCGAACAGGGGGTACGTGATGCCGAGCGTCACACCGAACACGCCGATGATGACGACAGGACCGACGGCCCCGGCGGCCCCCGTGGCGCCGGGGCGAGGGGTGGTGGCGGGGCGCCGCCCCGGGGGGTTGTCACTCATGAGTCAGCCGTTCACCTGGTTCCACACCCGGCCGGGCAGCCCGAAGATGTCGATGAAGCCCTCGGCGCTGGCCTGGTTGAAGGTGCAGTCCGAGCCGTACGTCACCAGCTCGTGCTGGTACATCGCCCGCGCCGCGACGCGGGAGGCGATCGTGGCCCGGCTCTTGAAGAGGCGGAGGGTGATCTCCCCGCTGACGTACTGCTGGGTGGAGTCTATGAAGGCGTCGAGGGCCGCGCGGAGCGGGCCGTGCCACAGACCGTCGTACACGACCTTGGCGTACGCGGTCTCCAGGGGCTTCTTGTGGGCGAGGACGTCCGCCGGCAGGACCAGGTCCTCCAGCTCCCGGTGCGCCTGGATGAGCAGCAGCATGCCCGGGGCCTCGTACAGCTCACGGGACTTGACACCGACGACCCGGTTCTCCAGCATGTCGATCCGGCCGATCCCGTGGCGCCCGCCCAGCGTGTTGAGCCGGGCTATCAGCTCCCGTGGTGCCAGCGGAGCGCCGTCCAGGGTCACGGGGACTCCCTCGGCGAACCCGATCGTCACGTACTCGGGGGTGTCGGGCGTCTCCTCGACCGGTCGCGTCAGGCTCCACACCTCCTCCGTCGGTTCCCAGGTGAGGTCCTCGATCAGCCCGGCCTCGACGTTGCGGCCCAGGACGTTGAGGTCGATCGCCCAGGGCTTCTCCTTGGTGACATGGGGCGCGATCCCGTGCTTCTCGGAGTAGGCGATCGTGTCGGCGCGGCTGAACTTCCAGTCGCGCGCCGGGGCGAGGATCCGCAGGGAGGAGTCCAGGAGTGCCACGGTCAGGTCGAGGCGCACCTGGTCGTTGCCCTTGCCGGTGCATCCGTGGGCGACCGCGCCGCAGTCGTACGCGTGTGCCGTCTCCACCAGCAGGTCACCGATGAGGGGGCGGCCCAGTGCGGAGGACAGCGGGTACTGGCCGTCGTAGAGCGCGTTCGCCTTGACCGAGCGGAACCCGTAGTCGCGTACGAAACGGTCCTTGGCGTCCACGACGATCGACTCGTCCGCGCCCGCCAGCAGCGCCTTTTCACGCAGGGCCTCCAACTCGTCGCCCTGGCCGAGGTCCGCGGCCATGGCGACGATGTACGAACAGCCCATCTCGTGGCGCAGGTAGGGAATGCAGGCAGTGGTGTCCACACCACCCGAGTAGGCGAGTACCACACGGTCGGTGGAAGCCATGAGAACTCCTCTGTGTGCTGAGGGAAAGGGGGGAAGGGGTCAGGGAGAGGGCACCGGCTCGGCGTTGCGCCGGCGCAGTTCCGCGGCCGCCTTCCGCACGAGAGCGGGTGCGGTGCCGCCGGGGGAGCGGCGGCGGTCCACCGCGTGGTCGACGGTCAGCACCTCGGCGGGCAGCCCCGCGAGGCGGGTGTCGAAGGAGACGAGCTCCTGCGGTGAGGCGTCCTTGAGTTCCTTGTCCCGCGCCTGGAGCCAGGCGACCAGGCCGCCGACGACGCTGTGGGACTCGCGGAAGGGAAGTCCCTTCTCGGTGACCAGCCAGTCGGCGAGATCAGTGGCCACGGTGTTGCCCAGCTCGGCGTCGTGCCTGGTCTTGGCCGGGACGAAGGTGATGCCCTGAAGCATGGCCGCGGTGGCGCGTACGCACAGTTCGAGGTGGTCCGCGGAGTCGAAGAGGGCTTCCTTGTCCTCCTGCATGTCCCGGCTGTACGCGAGCGGCAGGCCCTTCATCACGGTGAGCAGGGCCATGAGATTGCCGAAGATCCTCCCGGACTTGGCCCGCATCAGCTCGGGCAGGTCGGGGTTGCGCTTCTGCGGCATGATCGACGAGCCGGCACAGAGGTCCTCGGGGAGCTTGATGAAACCGAACTGCGGGGTGCTCCACAGGACGAGTTCCTCACCGAGCCGTGAGATGTGCACGGCAAGGGTCGCTCCGGCGGACAGGTAGTCGAGGACGAAGTCACGGTCGGAGACGGCGTCCAGCGAGTTGCGTGCCGTCCGCTCGAAGCCCAGCCGCCGTGCGGTGCCGGCGGGGTCGATGGGGTAACCCGTACCCGCCAGGGCGGCGGCGCCCAACGGGGACTCGTCCAGCCTGCGGCGGGCGTCGCGCAACCGGTCGCGGTCCCGGAGGAACATCTCGCCGTACGCCAGCAGATGGTGGCCGATGGTGACCGGCTGCGCGCACTGGAGGTGAGTGAAGCCGGGCATGACGTCGGCGTGGTGGGCCGCTGCCCGGTCCGCCAGGATGCCGATCACCCCGGCGAGCAGGGCGTCCAGCCGGTCGATCGCGTCACGTACCCACAGCCGGGTGTCGACCGCGACCTGGTCGTTGCGGGACCGGCCGGTGTGCAGGTGCCCGGCCGCGGGGCCGATCAGCTCGCGCAGCCGGGACTCGATATTCATGTGTACGTCTTCGAGAGCCGGATCGAAAACGAAGGTGCCCGCCTCGATTTCGGCCTGTACCTGTTCCAGTCCGGAGATGATGGACGCGGCATCCGCGGCGGAGATGATCGATTGTTCACCGAGCATGGCGGCGTGCGCCTTGGATCCCTCGATGTCCTGTGTCGCGAGCCTCCGGTCGAAGCGGACCGAGGCATTCATCTCTTCAAGGAGGGAATGCCCACCGGTGAGCCAGCCGTCCCAGATTCCGGATTCCTGTGGGGGTTTGCCGCTCATTTCTTGATTCCTTCGGTGTGGAGGAAGGCGACCTTGAAGTCGAAAGTGCAATCCAGTTCCCGGCGTTTGCGTCTCATTTCGCGAATGCGGTAGAAGCTGCACAGCCACTGGAATGTGTAGATGTATTTGAGGAAGATGCGGCGCCCCGGCATCCCCCGGACGAACGCGTCTTCGTCGGCATGGATGTCGAAGCCGTGGTCCCGGGCCAGAGCGCCCATCGGGCTGCCCTCCGAGTAGAAGAGGAGCAGTCGCTTCCCGGTGTCCGCCATCATGTCCAGCGCGCCCGCCAGGAGCTGTCGGCCGTACCCTCTGCCACGGTGTTCCTCCAGCACGAACACCACCGCTATCTCGGCCCACCCGCCCACCAGGTGGTGGACGAGCAGGGCGCCGACGAGTTCGCCCCCGTCCCGGCGGACCAGTGCGAAGGTGTCCCGACGGCCCCGCCACTCGGACCGGCTGTAGCCGGTGATCTTCGGCGAGCGCCGGATCTGGGCGACGACCTCGTCTGCTTCCGCACGGGTCAGCGGACGCCTTTGGAGTACGCATTCCACGGGGACCGGACCGGCGGCACCGATGCTGACCGAATCGCTGTACGCGGGCACGGAGTTGACTCCCTCTCGGGCGTTGGGCAATGGCATCGAGTCATCATCCTTTCGCCGCTCATCGGGGGCGTCCAGCAAGGCGGCTGGCCGGAATGCGTCATGTCCGCGAACGGACAGGCGTACGGCGCTTCGCGTCTCGCCATATGGGCGAGACTTGACCGGCCGTTGTTGAACGCCCCAAGGGAGTGGGAAATTTGAGGGAAAGGGGCGGTGAACGTCACTGGTCCGTATTCGCCGCTACCGGGGCGGCGATCATCGCGGTGTGCTGCGGGTTCGCGCGGTACGCCTATGGACTCTTCGAGCCGACATTCCGTGAGGTCTTTTCGCTGTCGGGCGCGGGGCTGGGACTCCTGGGCGGTCTCGCCACGACGGGGTACGCCCTCGGACTGCTGCTCGGGCCGGGGGTGTCCGGCCGTTCGCCCAGAGGAACGGTGCTGGCCTCGGGGGCGCTGGCGGCAGGGGGAGTGGCGACGGTGGCCGTGGCGCAGCGGGTACCGGTGCTGGCGGTGGGCGCCGTGCTCGCCGCGAGCAGCGCGGGGCTGGCGTCGACCGGGGTGGCACAGCTGATCAGCCGACGTGTGGCCGGCGCCGGTCACCGGTCGGCGCAGACCTGGGCCAACACGGGGACGAGTCTCGGGCTGGTGCTGTCGGCGCTCACCCCCTGATCTCGGTGGGCTGGCGCTGGAGCTGGGCGTCCTTCGCGGCGATCGCCGCCCTGGCGACGGCGGTGACGTGGCTCGTGCTGCCCGCGCGACGGGACGCCGGGCAGCACGAACCCGAGGGCTTCGCGGTCTCCGCCGGCGGTGGCCGGGGACCGGCCTGGCGGGATTCCGATGTACGGCGACTGGTGGCCAGTTCGCTCGTCCTGGGCGCGACGTCCGCCCCGTACTGGAACTTCTCGCAGGGGCGGCTGGTGGAGGCCGGTCTGGCGGGGGTGCCCGCCGCCGTCTGCTGGTGTGTGATCGGCGTCGCCGGTCCGCTGGGCGGACTGACCGGCCGGCTGACGGAGGCGGCCGGCCCGCGCCGCGCCGCGGTGATCCTGTGGCTGCCCTGGTCGCTCAGCCTCGCGCTGCCGGGGCCGGTCCTGCCCGTGGCGCTGGTGTCGGCGGCCCTGTTCGGCGCGGCCTACATGGGGCTGAGCGGACTTTTCATCCTGTGGGCGGTGGACCTGTTCCCGCGCGCCTCACAGGGGGTCACGGTGTCGTTTCTCGCGCTGGCCGCGGGGCAGGCCGCGGCGGCCCCGGTGGCCGGCCTGCTGGGTGACCGGGTGGGCCTGGGCCCGGTGTTCGGGCTGGCGGCGGTGGGCGGGCTCGCCGGTCTCGTGCTGCTGCCACGGCACAGGCGGGAGCCCGGACTCACATCGGCTCCGCTCCCTTCGTCTCGCGCATGGTGACGTAGACGACGGTCGAGATCAGCGTCAGCCCGGAGACGTACCAGCCGAACCACTCGCCGTGGCCGCTGTCCATCAGGGCGGTGGCCAGGTACGGGGCGGTGCCGCCGAACGCGGCGACCGTGGCGGCGTACGGCAGACCGATGCCCGCGGTCCGCACGCGGGCGGGGAACAGCTCCGCCATCACTGCCGCGCTCACCGCCGTGTAGCCGGTGAGCAGCACCATCCCCGCACAGCTGATCAGCAGCAGGCTCCAGAAGGAGTCGCTCAGCAGCTCCAGCATCGGCACGGTCAGAACGGTGAAGCCGACGCCGAAGGCGATCAGCAGGGGCTTGCGGCCGATCCGGTCCGACAGCAGCCCGGCCAGCGGCTGGATGGCCGTGAAGAACGCCAGCGCGAGGGTGCTGACCGTGAGCGCCGATGCCGGATCGAAGCCGACGGCGAGCTCGGCGTACGTGGGCAGGAAGGTGGTCCAGGTGTAGAAGGTGACCGTCGCGCCCAGGGTCATGCCGACGATCAGCGCGGCTTCCCGGGGATTGCTGCGCAGGAAGTCGAAGAGCCGCGGCCGGGCGGCCCGCTCCGCGAGGGCGGGGTGGGTCTCCTCCGTACCGTGGCGTACCCAGAAGCCGGTCAGACAGGCGACCACGCCGATACCGAAGGCGACGCGCCAGCCCCAGGAGTGCATCTGCTCCGTACTCAGCTGCCCGGCCAGCAGTGCGGCGACGCCCGCCGCCAGCAGCTGACCGAGGTTCGCGCTCACGTAGCTGACGCTGGAATAGAGGCCGCGGCGCCGGGGCGGGGCCGACTCCACCAGGAAGACCGCCGCGACGGCGAACTCACCGCCCACGGAAAGCCCTTGGACCAGTCTGATGACCACCAGCAGCACCGGCGCGGCCATGCCGATCTGGTCGTACGTCGGCAGCACGGTCATCGCCAGCTGTCCGGCACCCATCAGGGCGATCGTCGCGGTCATCGCTGTGCGGCGCCCACGCCGGTCGGCGAGGACACCGAGCAGCAGGCCGCCGGCCGGACGGGCGGCGAAGCCCACCGCGAAGACCGCGAAGGAACTCAGCGCCAGTACGACCGGGCCGCCGCCGGGCGGGAAGATCTGGTCGGCGAAATAGGTGGCGAGGTAGGCGTAGGCCAGCCAGTCGTACCACTCGACGAGGTTGCCGGCGGAAGCCGCGAGCAACTGGCGCCTGCGGTTCTTGACCGGTGGCGGGGCGCCCGGTGGCGAGGCGGGAGAAGGGCCGGGTGCGGCGTCAACGCTCAAGGGGTGTCTCTCTGGCCGGGGCGGCGGCGGTCGTGGTCAGTTTGCGGTCGGCGGCGGCCGGTGTCACCTGGTCCGCGAGCTCCGGTTCGGATCCACCTCCGCCCGCCGAACCGAGCTCGATGACGTACATCGCCGCGAGCACGAGGGCCGCGCCCAGCAGTTGGAAGGCGGTGAGCTCCTCGCCGACCAGCCGCCCGATGAACGCGGCGAACACCGGCTCCATGGTCATGACGATGGCGACCCGGGTGGCGCTGATCCGGGTCTGCGACCAGGTCTGGATGACAATGCCGATGGCCGTCGCCAGGACGCCGGTGTACAGCACGCCGAACCAGGCGCCCGCGTCCGGCGGGACCATCTCCAGGCCGCCCGGCGCCGCGGCGACCCCGCACACCACGGCGACGGTGGCCATCTGCACCAGGACCAGGGCGTACGGATCGCGTCCCGCCACCCACTCGCCGGTGCCGACGATCTGCAGGGCCAGACACAGGGCGCAGCCCAGAGTCAGCAGTTCCCCGATCCCGATGGAGAAACCGCGCAACGTCAGCAGCGCCAGGCCGGCCAGGGCGAGCACCATGGCGGCCCAGGTTC
Organism: Streptomyces sp. ISL-99; assembly: GCF_018614005.1. Taxonomy (NCBI): domain Bacteria; kingdom Bacillati; phylum Actinomycetota; class Actinomycetes; order Kitasatosporales; family Streptomycetaceae; genus Streptomyces; species Streptomyces sp. ISL-99. The sequence goes on along the minus strand of NZ_JAGGPC010000017.1, from coordinate 78,678 downwards.
CCAGTGACAGCCGGCGGCGCAGGACGACGGCGGTGATCAGCGGCGTGAACACCACGAACATGCCGGTCACGAAGGCCGACACCGTCGTGGAGGTGTAGAGAAGCCCGTACGTCTGGAACAGGTACGTGCCGGCCAGCGCCAGGCCCAGCAGCACACCCCGCACCAGCCCGCCGCGATCCAGCGACCACAGCGCCCGGGGCCTGATGACCACCAGGACCAGAGCGGCGACCGCGAACCGCGCGGCGGTGAAGTCCAGCACCGGCATGCGGTCGATCGAGTCCTGGATGATCACGAAGGTGGAGGCCCATACGGCCGTGACCGCCACCATCAGGAGCACGGCGCTGGACGCTCGGCGTGACGGTGGTGCCGGAGCCGTGGTGTCAGGAGTCATCCGAGGGTCTGTCCTTCGTACGGGGGCGGGGTGCGGACGCCGGGAGCGGCTCAGGCCAGCACGCGGGAGCGGGACCGCTCGTGCACGTAGCTGCGCCGCAGGTCGCGCACCATGCTGGTGCGCTTGAGCCAGCGGTCCTTGCCGTCGTAGCGGGGCGTGAAGACCTCGCGGCCGTGTATCACCCGGTAGTTGTCGAGGAAGGCCGCCTCGCCCGGCTCCAGCACCAGCCGCTCGGTAGCCGCGGCCAGCGCCTCCGAGCACAGGCGCAGCGCCTCTTCGGCTTCGGTGTCACCGGGTACGGCGACGGTGAAGTCCGGGTCGATACGCAGGTAGTGGTCGTCGGCCGGGCCGAAGAGCACCGGCCCCTGCTCGTACGGCCGGTCCGTGAGCGCCACCGCCGGCGCGGCTGCGTCGGCCGGGACGGTGATGTGCGAGTCGTCGGGGTAGAAACGGAAGCGGCTCTGCCGCAGCACGTCCATGACCCCTTCCGGCAGCATGCCGGGCAGGACCCGGGCGACGGTGGTGCCGACCGCGTCAGGGTTGCGCAGGCACATCAGGGCCACGTAGTCACCACGGCAGGCGTGGAAGACGTCTTCGGTGTGCAGGGTCAGCTGCGTCTCACTGCTGGCGCTGGTCAGTGAGTCCTCCATGCCCTTGGAGGGGCAGACGTCGTGGACCAGCCGGCCGTCCTGCTGGTTGGCCCACGAGAAGGGGTCACCGAGAACCGAGGCGCACAGCAGCAGCGTGACCTCCTCCAGCCGGCCGGCCTCCTCACGCTCGGCGTCCCGCCAGCCGGCGGGCGTCGGTGCCAGGTCGGGGGAGACCGGCAGATTCGCGAGCGTGATGACGGCGTCTTCCCGCGTCCGCGCGTCCACGAGGAACTTCCGCACACCCACGGGAAGTTCCTCGGCCTCGGTGCGCAGATCGTCGATGGCGGCCAGCGGACGCCAGGGCTGATGGTTCCTCAGGAATTTGTCGGCGATCTCCGCGATGTGTGAACTCTCACTGTTGTCGAGGACGTAGCGGCTCATGGCAAATCACCTCTCTGGTGTGCGGGTGCGTGGCATCGGAAAGGGGCTCGCCGGAGCATCAGTTGTCCCCGTTTTTCAGGTGTGCGTATGCGGACATGACGACGCGGCACCACTGGCGGTCCGCGTGACGATGCTCGCCGGGTCTGGTCAGGAACCGGGGCGCCCATGCCGAAAAGCGATTGGAGCATCACCCTAGGCTTGACGATCTGTCAACCCCCCTTCTCGGTCCGTGAACACCGCGCCGCCAGGAGGCGTCAGCCCAGTGGCGCGGTGTCGCGCAGGTCACGCCGTGCCGCCACCTGGGCGTCATCTCGCCCTCGCCATAAGTTCGTTAGGATTCGTCGCCAAGACGCGCATGGCATGATAGAAATCGCCACCGGACGCTCTCTCGATTGAGGAAAGCGCTACGGAGGAAGACGCGGATGTTCGGTACGGAAACGCTCGACGCGCTCGATCAGCGCATTCTCAACGCCTTCCAGATCGATCCGCGCGTCAGCTGGGGCAAGCTGGCGGAGGTACTCGGCGAGAACGACCGCACGGTCGCCCGCCGGGCGCAACGCCTGCTCTCCAGCGGGGTGTCGCGCATCACCGCGATCCCCGACGACCAGCGGTACGGGAGCCGGGTTCCGATCCACATCTGCGCCCAGACCCCCATGGGCGAACTGGACCGGGTCGCCGAGGAGTTGGCACAGCGCAGCGATGTGCGGACCGTGCTGGCGACCACCGGTGACGAGGGCCGGCTGTGGTTCGAACTGGTCGTGCCGGAGCGTGCCCGCATCCACTCGATCCTCGCCGACGAGCTTCCCGCGCGGTTCCCGCTGCGCGGCATGCGCTCGCACGTCGTCCTGCGGATGTTCAGCGCCACGAGCCAGTGGTACGCCCGCCATCTCACCGACGAGGAGGTCGCGGCTCTGCGCCGCGGATCGCCCGCGTACCAGGACGACGTGGAGCCGTCCCCCGCCACCGGAACCGGCCGGGACCGGATGGACGAGCTGGACGTACGGATCGCCAAGCTGCTGCAGCGCAACGGCCGGGCGACGATCAGCGGGATCGCCGAGGAACTCCGGACGTCGGTGCCGACGGTGAGCCGCCGGCTGGAGGCCATGCTGGCCCGCCGGCATGTCCAGCTCCGCGCCGAGATCGCTTCCACACACCTGGGCCTGTCCGTGGAAGCCCAGCTGCACCTGGCGGTCAACCCCGGGGCAGTTGAGGAGACCGGGCGCTACCTGGCCACCCTGCCCGAGGTGCGCTACTGCGTGGCGATGACGGACAGCCGGGCGCTGCTCCTCGACATCGCCGTGGCCGCGGAAGAGGACGTCTACCGCTTCATCAGCCATGTCTCCGGCGAGCTGCCGGGCATCGTCGGATTCGAGGTGTCGCTGATCACCAGGACCTACAAGCGTGGCGGCCTCCGCAGGGACGGCTCACTGATACAGGAGTACGCATGATCACAGGCGAGGATGAAGTCGCCCGCCTTTGCTCGGAATTGATACGCATCGACACCTACAACCACGGTGACGGCCGCGGTGCCGGGGAACGCCTCGCCGCCGAGCAGGTCGCCACCTGGCTGACCGAGGTGGGACTGGACCCCGTCTACGTCGAAAGCGCCCGGCGGCGCGGCAATGTCGTCGTCCGCCTCCCGGGCACCGACCCCTCCCTGCCGGGGCTGCTGATCCACGGTCACCTCGACACGGTGCCCGCCATCGCCGGAAGCTGGACCGTGCCGCCGCTGTCCGGCGAGATCATCGACGACTGCGTGTGGGGCCGCGGCGCGGTCGACATGAAGAACATGGACGCGATGATGCTCGCGGTCCTGCGCGATCTCGTACGCAGCGGCCGCCGCCCCCGGCGGGACCTGGTGTTCGCCTGGCTGGCCGACGAGGAGGCGGGTGGTGAGTTCGGCGCCCGCCACCTGGTGGAGCACCGGCCCGATCTCTTCGAGGGCGTCACCGAAGCCATCAGTGAGGTGGGCGGCTTCTCGGTTCAGGTGGACGCCGGAGTGCGGCTGTACTTCATCGAGACGGCGCAGAAGGGACTGCTGTGGCTGCGCCTGACGGCCGAGAACCGGGCGGGACACGCGTCGCTGATCCACCCGGACAACGCCGTGACCGAACTGTGCGCCGCCGTCGTCCGAGTCGGCCGCCACCCCTGGCCCTTCCGGCTCACCCCCGCCAGCCGCGCGCTGCTGCGGGAGCTGTGCGACGCGTACGGGCTCGCGTACGACGAGGAGGATCCCGGCCCCGCGCTGGCGGCCCTGGGCCCACTCGCCCGGCTCGTTGGCGCCTCCCTCACCCACATCTCCAACCCCACCCGCCTGCACGCCGGTTACGCGACCAACGTCATTCCGGAGACGGCGACGGCGGAGGTGGACGGCCGCTTCCTGCCGGGCGCCGAGAAGGACTTCCTGGACACCCTCGGCGAGCTGCTGGGCCCGGGGGTGCGGCACGAGGTCATCGACCGGGACCCCGGCATCGAGGCCCCGTTCGACGCCCCCCTGGTGGACTCCATGCTCACCGCCCTCCAGAAGGAGGACCCGGGCGCCCGGATCGCTCCCTACTGCCTGCCGGCCGGCACGGACAACAAGGCCTTCCACCGGCTGGGTGTGCGCGGTTACGGATTCGTTCCGCTGCGCCTCCCCCCGGAGCTGGACTTCGCGTCGATGTTCCACGGGGTGGACGAACGCGTGCCCGTGGACGCCCTGCGCTTCGGGGTCCGCGTTCTCGACCGGCTGCTGACCACCTACTGAGTACCGGTCCGAACACCGCCTGACCAGCAACCGACCGCAGTGAGGAAGAACAATGCAGCATCTCTCCACCCGGCGCGTCCTCGTGATCGAGGCGATCTCCGCCGGTGCCGCGGTCACCAGGACCGCGCACGCCCTGGGCATACCCGTCGTTCTGTTCTCCCACGACGCGGGTGACCGGAAGGTCCCCGAGGATCTGCGTGAACTTCTCGACACCCTGGTCGTCGTCGACACCAACGACCGCGCCGCCCTGGAGCGCGCCGCCAAGGAACTGCACGCCCGCACACCCGTCTCGGCCGTCCTGCCCGGATGCGATGTGTACGTGCCGGCCGCGGCCCGCGTGGCCGCGGCGCTGGGGCTTCCGGGCCTGGCCGCCGACACCGTCGACGAGGTCAGGGACAAGGGCCTGATGCGGGCGCGCACCGCCGCCGCCGGGCTGCTGGTGCCCAGACACGCCGAGGTCACCTCCGCCGACGGGCTCGCCGAAGCGGCCGCGGTGACCGGGTTCCCGTGCGTGCTGAAGCCGGTGGACGAATCGGGCAGCATTCATGTCAGCCGCGCCGACGACCAGGCCGCACTGGACGCCGCGTACGACCGGCTCGTCTCGGACCCCCGGCTCGACCTCGGCCGCCCGCTGTCCGGGCGGGCGCTGGTGGAGGAGTACGTGAGCGGCGACGAGTACAGCGTCGACGGTTATGTGCACGACGGCGACGTCCATGTACTGGCCGTCACCCGCAAACTGCTCGGCCCCGAACCGTACTTCGTCGAGACCGGTCACCTCACCCCCGCACGGCTGGAGCCGTCCGTGGCCGAGGAGACACACGCCTATGTGCGCCGGGTCGCCGAAGCAGTGCATCTGACCACCGGTCCCTTCCACTGCGAACTGCGGCTGACACCGCGGGGCCCGGTGCTCATCGAGATCGGGGCGCGGCTGCCGGGCGACTACATCACCGAGCTCGTGGAGCTGACCACCGGCGTGGACCTGTCGAAGGTCGCCCTCGCCACCGCGCTGGGCGTCCACCCGGACGAGCTCGGCGCGCGCGGCCCGGCGCGGGTGCCCAGTGCCGGAGTACGGTTCTTCACCGCACCGGACGGCACGCACCACTACCGGGAGCTGACCGGATGGCAGGAAGTGGGGCGGCGGGCCGAAGTGCTGCGTACCGCTCTGGCGATCCGCCCCGGCGAGCCCATACCCGAGCCCGGAGACTTCCGGTGCCGCATCGGGCACGCGCTGTTCACGGCCGGTTCCCCGGCGGAGGCGGAAGACACCTGGCAGGCGCTCGGTGCCGCCGTCACGGTGGTGTGACCCCATGGACGAGACGGTTTACGACTATGTCGCGGTCGGTGTCGGTCCCGCCAACCTGAGCCTGGCGGCGCAGGCTTACCAGTGGGACACGGTGTGCGGGCTGCACCTGGAGCGCAAGGAGTCCTTCTCCTGGCACCCCGGGCTGCTGCTGCCGGAGGCCACCTTGCAGATATCGCCGCTGAAGGACCTCGTCACCCCGGTCGATCCCACCAGCCCCTTCTCCTTCCTCGCCTTCCTGGCCGACCAGGACCGGCTGTACGAGTTCCTCACGGCCGACTTCCCCGCCGTGCACCGCACCGAGTTCAACCAGTACCTGACCTGGGTGAGCGAAAGGCTGCCGAGCCTCAGGTTCGGCGCGGAGGTACGGGAAGTGAGCTTCCGCGACGGTGCCTTCGTCATCCGTACCGACGGTGCGCAGACCCGTTCACGGCACCTTGTCCTGGGCACCGGCCTCACACCGCGGGTCGACGAGCGCTTCCGGACGAACCTGGGGCCGACGGCCTTCCACGCCGGGGAGTTCCTCACCCGCGGGCCACAGACGGCGGGCCGGCAGGTGGCCGTGGTGGGCGGCGGCCAGTCCGGCGCCGAGATCGTCCGCCACCTGATGACCCGGCCGGACCCGCCGCGCGGCATCACCTGGATCAGCCGCCGCCCCTCGTACCTGCCGCTGGACGACTCGCCGTTCACCAACGAGTTCTTCTTCCCCGACCGGGCCCGCGCGTTCCACCGCCTGGCCCCGGAGCACCGCGCGCGGCTGCTGCGCGAGCAGAAGTACGCCAGTGACGGCATCGACCTGCCCACGCTGGAGGAGATCTACCGGCGGCGCTATGTGGCCGAGCGGATCGAGGGCCGCACGGACTGGCTCACGCTGCTGCCCGCCTGCGAAATGACCGAACTCGCCGGGGAGCAGGGCCACTGGAAACTCACCGTCGAGGGTGCCGACCCCGCCGACTCCCAGGTGCTGGACGCCGACCTCGTCGTGTTCGCCACGGGCTACGGCTACGAGCTGCCCGCCTTCATGGCCCCACTCGCCTCGCGCCTGTCCCGTACCGGCGGACTGCTCGACGTCCACGACGACTTCCGCGTCGGGTGGGACGGGCCGGCGGCCAACCGGATCTACCTCCAGAACGGAGCGCGGCACGCCTGGGGCATCGCCGACCCCAACCTCAGCCTGCTGGCCTGGCGCAGCTCCCTCATCCTGCACAGCATCCTCAAGGACCGGTGAGACGCACATGACCCACGCCGCCCGGAGCGCATACGGCCCGGCCGTACCCTTCCTGCCCACCGAGACCGACCCCTGCGGGATGATCCTCAACGAGGCCGACTTCTCCCGCTCCGCCGTGCCCGACGCCCCCTTCAAGTCCGCCCGTTTCACCCTCCCCGCCGGAAGCAGTACCCCGCCGGACGCGCACGACGAGTCGGAGGTGTGGTTCGTCGTCGCCGGCGGCGGGTCCGTCGCGGTCGACGGAGTACGGCGTCCCGTGACGGCGGGGGACATGGTGTCCTTCGGCCCCCGCCAGAGGCACGTGGCGGCCGCCGACGCCGGGGAGGACCTGGTGGTGCTGTCGATGTGGTGGGGCGGCCCCGATGACCGGTGAGACGCCGGCGGGGGCCGGGCCCTTCGACCTCGCCGTCGTCGGCACCGGCATCCTCGGGGCGATGGTGGCCTACCGGGCGATGCTGCGGCACCCGGGGTGGCGGATCCTCGCCGTCGACCGGCAGCGGGCGGGCGCCGGGGCGACCGGCATGTCCGCCGGGTTCGACGTGCCGACCGGACGTTGCGAACGGCAGCGCTCGATGGCGGCCAGGAGCACCGCGTTCTACGCGGAGCTCGCCGGTCGGCGGCCGGCGTCGGCCCGGCGGGCCGTCGACGTGTTCTGGCTGGTGAGCGCGGGCGGCCGGCAGGCCCTGGCGGACACCGTGCACGGCAGCCCTCCCGAGGAGGTGGACGCGGCCCGCGCGAAGGAGCTGGCAGCCGTCTTCCCCGGGCTGGCACCCGGCCCGGAAAGCGTCCTGCTCGCCACCGGTCCCGGCAGCAGGGCCGTACCGGCGAAGGTGGCCCGGGACCTGCTGCGCGAAGTACACGACACACCGGGCAACGCCGTCCGGGACGGCTGGCACGTGCGGGCCGTTGAACCGGCGGACGACGGGCTTGCCCTGCTGAGCTCGGACGGCACCGGGGTCACCGCCCGGCGCGTGGTGGTGGCGACCGGCCCCTGGGCGGTGGACGGACCGTACGGGGACCGGGCGCTCGCTCACGGACTGCGGACCAAGAAGGTCGTGGCCTTCCACGTCCAGTCACCGCCACCGGCCGGGGCTCCCACGCTGGTCTTCGAGGACGAGGACGCCTTCCTGCTGCCGCAGCCCGAGCACGGACGCTGGCTGCTGAGCATCACCTCCCAGGAGTGGGACGTCCCGGCCACCCGGCCGGACCGCTTCGTTCTGACCGCGGAGGACCGGGACATCGCACGAGCCGTCCTGGACCGTCATGTGCCCGGCTTCGGCGCCGGCCTGGCCGGTGGCCAGGTGCACTGCGACAGCTATCCGCCGGACGGCCTGCCGCTGGTGACCCGCGCCGACGACACCGGAAGGGCCGTGCTGGCCGTCGGCGGCGCCGGAGCGGGGTACCGCCTGGCTCCGGCCGTCGCCGAGGACGCACTGAACCTTTTCGAACCCGAGGGACCTGATACCGCATGAACACCAAGCTGGGCGCGGACTCCCGCCCACCCCGGAACTACCTGCTCACCCTGCCCGAGCCGACCCCGAACGGGCCCTTCCACCTGGGTCACATCGCCGGGCCCTACCTGCGCATGGACGTCATCGCGCGCTTCCTCCGGTGCCGCGGCGACCGGCCCGTCGTCGTCTCCGGCAGCGACGTCTACGACCCGTGGGTGCCGCTCAAGGCAGGGGAGGAGGGCACCACCCCGCGCGAGGTGTCGGCGCGGTACCACGCCCGTATCTCCAGCGACCTGTCCGACCTGGCGATCACGACCGACGCGTTCATCAACGTGTCCGAGGAGCCCTGGCGCGACCGCTTCGAGCGGGAGGTCGATCATTCGCTGGCCCACCTCCGCGGCCGCGGAGCGGTCGTCGAACGCACCGAGCGAGTCCTCTACAGCGAGTCGGCACGACGCCATGTCGTCGGCGCGTGGCTGCTGGGCCGATGTCCCGACTGCGGTGCCGGCACCGCCAGTTACTTCTGCGAGGAGTGCGGCGCGCACTTCCTGCCGGAGAACGTGGTCGAACCGCGCTCCCGGAACGACGATGACGGCCCCCTTGCCTGGCGTGAGATCGACAGCCTCTTCCTCGCCCTGCCCGACGCCGAGCGGCTCGACGCCCGGCTGGCACGGATGTCGGTGCCCGAGCGGTACCGCGCCACCGTCCGGCGCTTCCTCGCCAGGGAAGGTCTCGCCGTACGGCTGAGCGCTCCCCAGGAGTGGGCCGTCGACCTCGGGCGCACCGAGCCGCAGGTGCCGCGCGGACTGTTCTCGTACACCGGCACGTTCATGTTCACCCGCCTCGCCGGGGAGATCCACGGCATGCTCACCGGCACCGGTGTGAACGCCTTCGCCCCGGAGTCCGACGTGGTCACCCTCACCAGCCTGGGCATCGACAACGTGATTCCGGTGCTGGTGGGCATCGTCGGCACCTCCCTCATGTATGAGGACATGCGGACCTACGACCGCTGCCTCATCACCGACTTCCACCAGCTGGCCGGAGAGAAGTTCTCCACGAGCAGGCGGCACGCCATCTGGGTGGCCGACATCGCGCGGGCCCGCAACGTCAGCGTGGACGCCGTGCGGTACTTCCTCGCCAAGGTCAACCCCGAGGCGGGCCCGGCGAGTTTCGAACCGGCGGAGTTCCTGGCGGAAGCGGGCGACCGGCTGAGCGGACGGTTCGGCGCGAGCCTCGCGGCCTGCCACCGGCGGCTGCCGGAGCGGCCCGGCGCCCCCGACGGCAGGCTGATGGCACGGCTGGACGCGCTGCTCGGCGACCAGGAGCGGGCACTGGACTCGCCCCAGGTGTCGACCGCCGCCGCGGTACGCGCTTTCGACACCTGGTGCGACAGCGCTCCCGGCCCCGACGCGCACCCGGACACCGCCTATTGGTGGCTCAAGGGAGCGGCGGTGCTCGGCTGGCCGGTCATGCCCGGCTTCGCCCAGCAGACCTGGACCACCCTGGGCGGCGACGGCGAGCCGAGGCTCAGCGCCTTCCTCCACCCCACAGCGCCGGTCACCGCCGGCGGGCCCGTGGTGTTCCCCCGGCCGACCGCCGCGGACCTGGCGCCCTGCCTGCCGGAGACGCTCGGCAGCCCGGTGAGTCCCGTCTCGTGACCGCTCCCACCGCGAACGTCCCGCGCCCCCCAGACACCCACGGAAGGCCACAGCCATGGCAGGTCCTGCCGCACCGACCGCCCGCTACCTCGTCCTGAACCGCTTCGACGACGAGTTCGGCGCCTACCACCGGTACGTCGACACCACCCGGTACGCGCTGGCGTACCTCACGCTCGCCGACTGTGCCGACGTACTGGACCGCGACAACGCGCTCGACACCGTCGTCGTGGCCGACCTCGCCTTCGAAACCCTGCTGCCGGAGGCCCGGAGGCTCCACGAGCGCCACGGCTTCGACGGGATCGTCGGACTGTCGGAGTACGACCTGCTGACGGCGGCCCTCCTGCGGGCCGAGCTCGGTGTGAGCGGGTGGAGCCCGGATTTCGTACGCGACTTCCGGGACAAGCCCCGGATGAAGCAGCGGGTGCGTGCCGCGGGCCTGCGCGTACCGCGCTTCCTCGAACTGGACGCAGATACCGGCGCCGACCGGATCATCGACCAGATCGGCCTGGCCGTGGTCCTCAAGCCACGGGCCGGCGCCGCCTCCCACGGGGTGGCACTGGCCACCGGGCGCAACGAGCTCGCCCGGGCGCTGGCCTCGGTCGACCCGGCCGAGTACCAGTGCGAGGAGTTCGTGGCGGGGTCGGTCCTCCATGTCGACGGTGTCCGGCGTGCCGGGGGCTTCCACTTCGTCAGCGCCTCCCTCTACGTGAACACCTGCCTGGCGTTCGCCGCCGGAGAGCCGCTCGGCTCGGTCCTGCTGGACGACGGGCCACTGCGCCGGCGCGCGGTGGAGTTCTCCGCCGCGTGCCTCGACGCGCTGAACCTGTCCGACGGAGCCTTCCATCTCGAACTGCTCCACAGCGCGTCGACGGACGAACTGGTCTTCATGGAGGTCGGCCTGCGGCCCGGTGGCGCCGAAATCCCCCTGCTGCACCGCGACCTGTTCGGTGTCGACCTCATGGGCGAGGCGTTCCGGGCGACCTTGGGGCTGCCGCCCGTCGACGACCCCGCCGACTTCCGCACCGCCCCCGGTGGCGGCTGGGTGCTGATCCCCGAGCCCCGGCCGTTCCCCAGCCGGGTCCTGTCCCGCACCCCGCTCGTGGGCAAGCTGCCCGAGGTGTACGCGGAGACCGTGCCCGAGGTCGGGGAGGTGTTCGACGGGCACGGCGGGTACCTCCACATCGGCGGATCGTTCCGGTTGCGCGGGCCCGGACAGGCCGCTGTGCACCGTGCCGTTCTCGACGTCATCGACCGCTACGAACTGATCGCCGAGCCGGCCCATGACCACGACTGAGCGCCTGCCCTCGCCCTTGCGGGTCCCGGCGTTCCGCAGCCTGTGGCTCGGTGAGACCGTCGCCGGACTGGGCTTCCAGAGCACGCAGTTCCTGTTGCCGCTGCTCGCGCTCACCGCGGCCGGCAGCAGCGCGACGGGCGCGGGACTGGTCTCCGCCGCGCAGTTCCTGCCGGTCATCGTGTTCTCGCTGGTCGCGGGCGCCACCGTCGGCAGGGTCTCCGTGAAGGCGCTGCTGATCACGTGCAACGTACTGCGCGGCCTGACCATGGGTGTGCTGGGCATCGTCGCTCACGCCGCCGGGCCGGGCATCGGGCTGCTGATGGCGGTGGCTTTCGTCGTAGGAGCCCTGACGGTTTTTCACGACATCGGACACCAGGCGGCCGTGCCCCACTCCCTGGCCGCCGGCCGGCTCACCGAGGGCAACGGGCTGCTGGAGGCGAGCTACTCGGTGGCGCAGATGGCCGGCCCGGCCGCCGCCGGATACACCCTCCAGGAATTCGGCCTTCCGGCCACCGCGGCGGCCACCGCCGTGGTGTTCACCGTCGCGCTCCTGTGCTTCCTTCCCCTGCGCCTCCCGTCGGTGGCGGGCGCTGAGGCGACGCTCGCTCTGCGGTCGGTGCTGAAGGGCCTGCGCTTCACCTGGCGCCATCGGGCGCTGCGCGACCTGTGTGTGCAGTCCGCCCTGTTCAACCTCCACGAACAGGCCCTCATCACCGCGTTCATGGTGTTCGCGGTGCGGTCACTGGGCCTGTCCAGCGGCATGGTGGGCGTCATCGTCGGACTGGGGAGTGTGGGCGCGCTCGCCGGGTCCCTCTGGGTGGGGCGGTACGCCGCCCGGCTGCACGTCGGCGCTGCCGTCACCTGGTCGCTCACCGTGTCGGCGCTCTCGCTGCTGGCGGGCGTGCTCCTGGCTCTGACCGGGCCGGCCGTCCCCGCGCTGGCGGGGGCCTTCGTCGTCAACGGTCTGGCGCTCGCCGTCTACAACGTCTACGCCCTGAGCCTGCGCGGGGTGCTCGCGCCCCCCGAGCGCCTGGGGGTCGTCATGGCGGGCTACCGGCTGGTGTCGATGGCCCCGATACCGCTGGGCGCGGTCATCGGCGGTGCACTGGCCCAGTCCGCAGGACCGGGCGCCGCGATGGTCGTCATCACCGCTTCCCTGACCCTGGCCTCCTTCGCGCTGCGGCGTTCACCGCTGCGTCGCATCCGGCGGCTGACCGACCCGGCGGCTGAGTCATCCCTGGAGCGAAGATGACCTGCCGGCCCTCACAGTCTCTGGCTCAGCTGGAAGACGACGGAACCGTCTCCGGTCGCGCGCTCGGCCACCACCTTCATTCGCCCGGACGCCTCACGCAGCTTCCGGTATTCCTCCGCGGCGAATTTCAGGCAGTAGTTCGTCACGAAGACCTCGTTCACCCGCGTCCCGTCCCCGGGAATGACCTCGGCGGTCACCGCCGCCATGGTCGGCGCGCCGTCGTCGCCCAGCGCGAGTGGCGTCAGATAGACGCCATATTGGGATTTCCGTACGTCGGGCCGGCTGCGCTCCAGCGCGAGCCGGGAGAAGCGGCGCATCAAATCGCACTGGTAGAAATTGAATACGTGCTGCCAGCCGGATTCGGAAAGCACCTGCATTTCGGAGAGGAAGAGGTCGCCGGGGAGCAGGAGCTCGTCGAGCATCGCGCTCACCGCCCCCGGGTGCTCGTTCCCCTCCTCGAACCCCAGCATGGTGACCAGATTCCTGGTGCCCGGCAGCCGGTAGTCGAGCCGCCCGAGTTCCTCGAAGAGCGTGTGATGGCAGGCGAACCGGCCGGCCGGAAGTACGGGCGCGAGTTCCCGCTCCATCGTGGCGCGCGAGGCGGGGTTGATGTCGACGCCGTGGTAGCGCCGGACGTCGACGCCGCGCTCGCGCAGCCGCCGCAGGACGAGACCGGTCTTGACCGGCTCGGGCCCCAGCTCCGTGTACTGGATCGGCTCCCCGTCCAGGCCCTCGCAGAGGTCGTCGACAACGTGCGTGAGAGCACTCCTGAGCGATGGGCCGTCCCCCTCCGCGCACCCCAGGCGGGCATCCGTCATGCCGCGCTCGTTGAGGGACCGCATGAGGTGGAACACCTCCTCCAGGGAGGTGTCGGCGGTGCGGGGCGCGGCCTCGTCGTAGTACTTCTCGGCGTTCGCCGGAACCGTGACGCGCGATGCGGGGACCCGCAGCAGCGCCGCCAGGGAGTTCCGTATCCGTTCGGTCAGCGGCTCGGCCCGGAAGACCGGTTCGAGCGCGTTCACCGACGACGACTTCACCGACGACGACACCACATACGAATGCACAGAGCGGCTCCCCAGGGGGATTAATGACCAACGACGCAGTTGTTCAGGCACAGCGGTTGTTCCGATTCATTCTGACCTCTCCGGAATGGTCCGCCGCGACGGCCCGCGAGAAACTCGGCATGACCCAGCTGCAATTCGACCTGGCTCAGTACTTCCTCGTGGAGGCCGGCCTCCTGCGCGCATCGGACGACCCCTCCGGGTACACCCCGGTCTCCCCGGAGGCCGCGGTCGCGCGGCTGCTGGAATGGGAGGAGCAGGTCGCCACCCATCAGCTGTCCACTGTGCGGGAACTGCGCTCCACCATGTCCACGCTCGCCGCCAACCTGACGCTGCTCCAGGCCAACGCGCGGGGTGAGACCGGGGCCAAGCTGCTGATCGGGGAGGAGAACATCTGTGCGGCCCTGGAGAGCGCTTCCGTACGGGCCCGTTCCGAGGTGCTGAGCATGTGGGCACACCCCGCCCCGGCCCAGGACGCGCTCGACGACGTCGTGCGGTGCACCCGTCTGGCGGTGGACCGGGGGGTCGTGGCGCGCACGATCCATCTGGAGGCGATGACCAAGGTGCCGCACGGCATGTCGTATCTGGAGGAGCTCCGGGCCTTGGGGTGCGAGGTGCGGCTCGCCGCGGTCCTGCCGTTCCAGCTCATCCTGGTGGACGACTCCCTCGCGTACGTCTCGACTTCGTCGCGCGAGGGCTGGAGCGCGGCCCTGGAGGTCGAGTCCCGGGAGCTGGGCCGGCTGATGCGGCACACCTTCGAGTACTGCTGGGTGCACGGTTCGACCCCGCTGGAGCCCGTCGACCGGCCGGACAGCCCCATGGAGCCGTCCGCGCGGGAGGCGGCCGTTCTCCGGATGCTGGCCATCGGCAGGACCGACGAGGCCATCGCCCGGTCTCTGGGCGTCTCCACCAGAACACTGCGCAGGATGATGACGGGGCTCATGGACAAACTGGGTGCCGAGAGCCGCTTCCAGGCCGGCGTGCAGGCGGCGGCCCTCGGGCTCGTCGACTACGCCCACAGCCGGTGACGCACTTGCGGTCTCCCCGGTCGCGGCGGCCGTAGCGGCGTCGGCGCACCTGCTCATTCCGCGGGGGATCTGCCGGGCGCGCCGTCCCCCGCGCCCGCCAGAATCCACGCCTCCACCGCCTCGTACCGGCGCCGTTGCCGCTCGCCCGAGCCCCGGTGGCTCAGGAACGTACCCAGCCAGCCCATGAAGAAGCCGAAGGGGATCGACACCAGGCCCGTCGTGGTGAACGGGTACCAGTTGAAGTCCTGGGCGGGGAACACCGATTGCGGGGAGCCCGAGACCAGGTTGGTGCCCGTCATGAGGACCATCACGCACAGCGTGCCGCCGATGAGTGTGCACATCAGGCCCGTGCGCGTGAAGCGGCGCCAGAAGAGGCTGAAGACCAGGGCCGGGGCCAGCGCGGAGGCGCCGATGCAGAAGGAGAGGGTGACCAGGGGCTGTACGTTCCCGTGGCGGGCCAGCACCGCGAGGGCGATCGCGGGGATGCCGACGGCGACCGCCGCCGCTCTCGCCACCGCCATCTCCGTCGCGTCGCCGGCCGTGGACTTGCGGATGCCGTGGGCGAAGAGGTCGTGGGCGAGCGAGTTAGCGCAGGCCAGGATCATTCCGGCCACCGAGGCGAGCAGCGTCAGGAAGATCGCTGTCGTCACGGAGGTGAAGACGAGGGTTTCGAGCGAAGACGTGTCGCCGCCCACCAGCGCCTGGCTGACCAGCAGGATCGACGTATTGCCCTGCGGGTCGGACGCGGTGATCGTCTCGCGGCCGACGAGCGCCGCCGCGCCCAAGCCGATCACGGCGATGAGCAGGCAGAAGACGACTACGGCCGAGACCGCCCAGGACATCGAGCGGCGTACGGCGAGCGCGTTGCGCGAGCTGTACATGCGCATCGTGATGTGCGGCAGGCAGGCGGCGCCGAGTACTACCGTCAACTCCGAGCTGATCATGTCGAGTTCGTTGCCGCCGAACTGAAGACCCGACATCAGGAACGCGTCGCCCGCCCCGCTGCCGTCCTTCGCCACGCCGAGGAGTTCCGCCGTACTCCAGTCGAAGCGGTTCAGGATCAGTACGCAGAGGATGACGCCGGTGCCCTGCAGGAACACGGTCTTGATGATCTGGATGAGTGCCGTGCCCTTCATGCCTCCGATGGCGGCGTAACTGATCATCAGTACGCCGAGGACGACGATGCAGCCGGTCCTGAAGCCCGAGCCCTCGAAGCCGAGGATGAAGGAGAGGAGATGGCCCGCCCCGGCGAGCTGTACGACCATCATCGGGAGCAGCGCGGCGAGGGTGACGGCGCTCGCGGTGATGCGTACGGTGCGGCTCGGCGCGCGGTGGGCGAAGGCGTCGCCCATGGTGAACCGGCCCGCGTTGCGCAGGGGTTCGGCCAGCAGGAACATCAGGAGGACGAGGGAGAGTGCTGTGCTCAGGGCCAGTACTACGCCGTCGTAGCCGGTGAGGGCGATGACGCCGATAGTGCCGAGGACGGTGGCGGCCGAGATGTAGTCGCCGGCGATGGCGAGGCCGTTGCGCATGGGGGAGAGCGAGCGGTAGCCGGTGTAGAACTCGGCGAGGTCGTCGCGGTCGGGCCCGGTCATGACGCACAGGAGGAGCGTGACCGTGGCCACCGCTATGAAGGCGACCAGGGACGTCTCCTGGGCGGAGTCGCTGAATCCGGTCACTGGGCTGCCCGTCGGCCGAGGCCCTGTCGGCGGAGGCTCTCGGCGAGCGGGTCGACGCGGTGGCGGGCGGACTGCTCGTACACGGCGATGGCCACGAGGGTGACGGGGAGCTGGCACAGGCCGAGCAGGAGGCCGGTGTTGAGGCCGCCGGGCAGCTCGCTGCCCATCAGGCCGGGTGCGAGGCCGGAGAGGAGGAGGAAGAGCGTGAAGTAGCCGAGGGCGGTGAGGCTCGCCACGCGGCGCAGCCGGCGGTACGCCGAGCGGAGCCTGCGCAGGTCGCTGTGGCGGCCGGGGGCGTGCTGGTGGGTCGGGAGGGGCTGTTGGGGGAGGGGGTGCGGGGGGAGAGGCGGTGCGGGCGGAGAACTCTGCCAGGGGTAGAGGTATTCCGGGTAGGGCGACATGTGCGGGCTGCTCCTTGCGCGGCTGGGTCCGGGGCGGACTGCAGGGAGAAGCGCGACCGGGGCCGGGGGAGCGGCGGCGGGGCGCTGGTCGGGCCGCGTACGTTACCCATCGGTATCCCCGCCGGGGAGGCTTTCGTGCGAACTGGCGTGGCGGATCCGTCCGTTACCGCAGGTAATCCGATCGGCATGCGTCCTTACTGGCGGTAACGGGGATAGCCCCCGGCAGGACCGCTTTCAGTCGGCCGGTGTTTCCTCGGTGATGACGGGGAAGCGGCGCGGGGCCACGAAGACGAGGGCGAGCAGGGCCAGGACGGCCGCGATCGCCGCGCCGATGTAGACGTGGTCGACGGCCGTGTCCACCGCCCGGCGCAGATAGTCGGCCGCCTCCGCGCTGAGCGAGCCCGGATCGGCCAGCGCGTGCGAGACCGAGTCGAGGTCGCCGGGAAGGCCGTCCCGTATGCCGTCGGGTGCGGCGGCGAGCCTGGACGCGAGGGTGGCGTTGGCGACCGCGCCGAAGAGGGCCGCTCCGACGGACTGGCCGACCTGGCGGCAGAAGAGTACGGACGCGGTCGTCGTACCGCGCTCCGCGTACCCGACCGTCGACTGGACGCCGACGATCAGGGGGAGCTGGAAGAGGCCGAGCGCCGCGCCGAGCAGCAGCATGATCAGGGCGGGCTGCCAGGCCGCGCCGGGGAAGGGGAGGAGCGGGAAGGCGAGCAGGATCAGCGTCGAACAGGCGATGCCGGTGATCGCCGTGAGGCGGAACCCGATGCGGTTGTACGCGTGCTGGCTCAGCGCCGCCGACACCGGCCAGCTCAGCGTCATCACCGACATGACGAAGCCGGCGGCGATCGGGCCGAGTCCGAGGACCGCCTGCGCGTAGGTGGGGAGGAAGACCGTCGGCGCGACCATGAGGAGGCCGAGCGCGCCGAGGGCGAGGTTCACGGCGGCGATGGTGCGCCTGCGCCACACCCAGCCGGGGATGATCGGCTCGGCGGCGTGGCGTTCGATGACGACGGTGGCGGCGGCCAGCAGCGCGCTCGCGCCGAACAGGGCGAGTGAGGGCGCGGAGAGCCAGGGCCAGGCGACGCCGCCCTGGACGAGAGCGAAGAGCAGCAGGCCGCCGCAGGCGAACACGGCCAGGGCGCCCGCCCAGTCGATACGGGGGCGGGAGGCTGCCGTGGTCTTCGTGCGGGACGGTTCGTGCAGGTGACGGACGATCAGCCACAGGGCCGTGGCGCCCACCGGCAGATTGATGAGGAAGATCCAGCGCCAGTCCGCGTACGCCGCGAGCAGTCCGCCGACCGCCGGGCCGGCGACGGCCGACACCGCCCACACGGTCGACAGTTTCGCCTGGATCTTCGGGCGTTCCTTGAGGGGGTAGAGGTCGGCGGCGATCGTCTGGACCGTGCCCTGGATGGCGCCGCCGCCGAGGCCCTGGACGACGCGGAACGCGATCAGGCTGCCCATGTTCCAGGCACAGGCGCACAGCAGTGAGCCGATGAGGAAGAGGACGGTGCCCGCGATCAGCACCGGCTTGCGGCCGAAGGTGTCGGAGAGCTTTCCGTACACAGGGAGGGTGACGGTGACGGCGAGGAGGTAACCGGAGAAGAGCCAGGAGAAGACGGCGAAGCCGCCGAGGTCGCCGACGATCTGGGGGACGGCGGTGGAGACGATCGTGCCGTCGAGCGCGGCGAGGGCCATGCCGAGCATCAGCGCGGCGACGACGGGGCCGCGGCGGGCGTTCGCGTGCGCGGAAGTCCCTCCGGGAGCCTCCGGCCGGCCGGGGGCGCCCCCGCCGCCGGGTATCGCGCTGGTGCTGTCCGCGTTTCCGGTACTGCCGCCCGCACTGCTTCCGGTGCC
Organism: Streptomyces sp. ISL-99; assembly: GCF_018614005.1. Classification (NCBI taxonomy): domain Bacteria; kingdom Bacillati; phylum Actinomycetota; class Actinomycetes; order Kitasatosporales; family Streptomycetaceae; genus Streptomyces; species Streptomyces sp. ISL-99. Next base: position 60,295 of record NZ_JAGGPC010000017.1, on the reverse strand, counting down.
GCTCACCAAGATCCCTTCACCGTGCACGTATCTGGCCCTCGACACCTTCTCACTTGCAGGTCACGCAGGGGGAGGGTGCAGGCTGCCCGGAGTCGGGGTCCACCTGCGGGTGGAGAGCCCCTGGGGGGTTCTCCTTACTTCTGGCCAGAGGGCGTTCGTCCCGGTGGAGGACGAGGCGCACGCGTCCGTTCTCTAGCTTGGTTTTACGGCGGTCTTACGGGCCACCGCACCTCGGGGGGGTGCGGCTGGGGTGCCGCCGGCGCTTTCGCTGCTCACACGACTTTAGGAGACCGGCCGTGACAACGGCTATGACCATTCCCAGGCACGGGGGCACTGGAGGGCGTACGGCCGTTGCCGCGAGCGCGCGGCAGGTCGTCAAGGCGTACGGGTCGGGGGAGACCCGGGTCGTCGCGCTCGACCACGTCGATGTGGACATCAACCGGGGGCAGTTCACCGCCATCATGGGCCCGTCCGGCTCCGGCAAGTCCACGCTCATGCACTGCCTCGCCGGTCTGGACACCGTGACGTCGGGCGAGATCCACCTCGACGAAACCGAGATCACCAAGCTCAAGGACAAGAAGCTCACGCAGTTGCGCAGGGACCGGACGGCTTCATCTTCCAGGCGTTCAACCTGCTGCCGACGCTGAACGCCCTGGAGAACATCACGCTGCCGATGGACATCGCGGGCCGTAAGCCGGACGCGGCGTGGCTGAACCGGGTGGTGGAGACGGTCGGCCTCGCGGACCGGCTCAAGCACCGGCCCACCCAGCTCTCCGGCAGCCAGCAGCAGCGCGTCGCGGTGGCGCGGGCCCTGGCTGCCCGGCCCGAGATCATCTTCGGTGACGAGCCGACCGGAAACCTCGATTCGCGGGCCGGGGCCGAGGTGTTGAGCTTCCTTCGCAGGTCCGTCGACGAGCTGGGCCAGACCATCGTGATGGTCACCCACGACCCGGAAGCTCTTCGCCGCCACCTCGGCCGACGTCACCGTCAGCCCCAAGGCGGCCGAGGAGGAAGACAACGGGCCGCGGACCGGCAGGCCCGAGGCGCTCCCCGCGTCCCTCGTTCAGCAGGTGACGAAGGCGGACGGCGTGAAGTCCGCCGAAGGCGCCGTCGTCAGCATGTCCGTGACCGTCGTCAACAGCGCCAACAAGAACATGGGCTCGGACAGCGGCGCCCCGACGATCGCCGGCAACTGGACGCGCAACGACCTCAAGTCGATGGACATCACCTCCGGACACGCCCCGCGCGGGCCCACCGAGGTGATGGTCGACGCCGACACCGCCGACAAGCACGGCCTGAAGCTGGGCGACGAGCTGCGCACGATCGCCGTCACCGGCGACATCAAGGCGAAAATCTCCGGCATCGCCGCCTTCAAGATGACCAACCCGGGCGCGACCGTCGTCTTCTTCGACACCGCGACCTCGCAGCAGAAGCTGCTGGGCAAGCCGGGCCTCTTCACGCACGTCTCCGTAACCGCCGAAGAGGGCGTCAGCGACGCGCGGTTGAAGCAGCAGCTCGCCGGCGCGCTCGACGGACCGTACAAGTTCCAGCCGGCGAAGGAAGCCGCGGACTCGGGCCGCGAGGAAGTCGGCTCCTTCCTCGACGTGATGAAGTACGCGATGCTCGGCTTCGCCGGAATCGCCTTCCTCGTCGGCATCTTCCTCATCGTCAACACCTTCTCGATGCTGGTCACCCAGCGCACCCGCGAGATCGGCCTGATGCGGGCCATCGGCTCCAGCCGCAAGCAGGTCAACAGGGGCGTGCTGGTGGAGGCGCTGCTGCTCGGCGTCGTCGGCTCGATCCTGGGTGTGGGCGCCGGTGTCGGCCTTGCCGTCGGCCTGATGAAGCTCATGGGCTCGATGGGCATGGAGCTGTCCACCAAGGACCTGACCGTGGCCTGGACGACCCCGGTCGTCGGGCTCGCGCTCGGCATCGTCGTCACCGTCGTCGCCGCCTACATCCCGGCCCGCCGGGCCGGCAAGGTCTCCCCGATGGCCGCGCTGCGCGACGCCGGGACACCGGCGGACGGCAAGGCCGGCTGGATACGGGCCGGGATCGGCCTGGTGCTGACCGGTTCGGGCGGCGCGCTGCTCTTCCTGACGACGCAGGCGGAGAAGGCGAGCGAAGGCTCGCTGTTCCTCGGCGGCGGTGTCGTCCTGACCCTGATCGGCTTCGTAGTCGTCGGCCCGCTCCTCGCCGGAGTCGTGGTCAAGGCGATCAGCGCCGTCGTGCTGCGGATGTTCGGCCCGGTCGGCCGGATGGCCGAGCGCAACGCGCTGCGCAACCTCGGCGTACGGGAGCTACGGGCGCCGCACTCATGATCGGCCTCGCGCTGGTCGCCTGGGCGCTGCGCGCGGCTCCCGACATCGAGCACGTCACCAGCTACAAGATGATCAAGGCCGAGCTGACCTCTCCCGACGGGAAGAAGGAGACCGAGGAGCTGGCCGCCGCCGATCCGACGTACGCCGAGGACCTGCGGCGCGAGACCGTCGCCGGTGAGCTGAGCGCGGCGTACGGCAAGAACGCGATGTCGGTCGGCAGCGACTACGCAGGGCGGCACGGCATCAAGGTCGGCGACACGATGACCGTCGCGTTCAAGGGTGGCGAGACCGCGAAGCTCCGGATCGCGGCGATCACCTCGGACGAGTCGAACGTCGACAAGGGCGCGATGTACATCCACGTCACGACCGCCGCGCAGTACCTGCCGGCCGACCGGGTGCCGCCGAACCTGATCATGTTCGCGAAGGCGGTGGACGGCAAGGAGAAGGCGGCGTACGCCGGGCTCAAGAAGGCGCTGGACGCCTACCCGCAGTTCACGGTGCAGGACCAGACCGACTTCAAGCAGGGCCTCAAGGACGAGATCGGGCAGCTGCTCAACATCGTCTACGGCCTGCTGGCCCTCGCGATCATCGTCGCGGTGCTGGGTGTGGTGAAGACGCTCGCCCTGTCGGTCGTCGAGCGGACCAGGGAGATCGGCCTGATGCGGGCCATCGGCCTCTCGCGCCGCCAGCTGCGGCGCATGATCCGCCTGGAGTCGGTGGTGATCGCCCTCTTCGGCGCGCTGCTGGGACTCGGCCTGGACATGGGCTGTTCGCGGCCCTGGTCCCGGCCTTCCGGGCGGGGCGGATGAACGTACTGAACGCGATCGCCACGGAGTAGGGGCGGGGCGGTGGCGGTGCGGTGAGGGGCCCGGCCCCGGTGAGCATCCTCCATGCTCACCGGGGCCGGGCTGTTGCCTTGGTCAGGCGGCGAGGACCTGCACGTCGTACTTCGGGATCCACTTGTCGCGGGTGAGCAGCGTCAGTCCCTCGGCCTGGGCCTGAGCGATGAGCATGCGGTCGAAAGGGTCCCGGTGGAGCAGTGGGAGCTGCCCGGCGCGAACGCCGTGCCCGGCCGTGACGGGTAGTGGCTTGAGCTGGCAGTCCCGGGCCCGCTCCGGCAGATCCACGGGGCCTTCCAGCTTTCCGAGTGCTTGCTTGACAGCCAGTTCCCAAGGGGTGACGGCACTGACGTACGCCAGTGGTTCTGTGTTGAGCAAGTGCTTGATCTCCTCGGACAGCTGCGGGGAGTCGAGCAGCCACCACACGACGACGTGGGTGTCGGCCAATAGCTTCATGCGGATCCCTCACCGCGCAGTCCGAACGCCTCGGCGAATCCCTCGTCGTCGGAGATGTCGTCGAAGTCATCGTGGAAGATGACGGTCTGCCCCCGTAGGGAGCCGCAGTCGGTCCGGTTGACCTTGGGGCGCAGCGGCACGACCTTGGCGATGGGCTCACCGGCCCTGCTGATCACGACCTCCTCGCCGGTCTCGACCTGTTGCAGTATCCGGGAGAAGTGGGTCTTCGCCTCGTGGATGTTGTACTGCCGGGCTGATTCCATCACTGCCTCACAGGGATGCCGGGGCGAAGGTGTGGACTAGCTGACTAGTCCAGTCCCCAGCGTAGCCCGGTGCCGCTGTACGGGCCACAGCGTTCACCCGCGCGAGTGTCGGTCCGGCGTCGTAGGCTGGGAGCACCCCCGGCCCGTGAGACGTGTCGGGCCCTTCGCGTTGTCCACCTCGTCACCTCGTTACCCGGACGGAAACCCTTCATGAGCCTGCACGGTCTGCTCGATGCCGTAGTACGAGACCCGGCGCTCGCCGAAGCGGTGAAGGCCGCCACCGACGGCAACCGCATGCACATCGACCTGGTCGGCCCGCCCGCCGCGCGCCCCTTCGCGGTGGCCGCGCTGGCCCGCGAGACCGGGCGTACCGTGCTCGCCGTCACCGCGACCGGCCGCGAGGCCGAGGACCTGGCCGCCGCGCTGCGCACGCTGCTGCCGGAGGAGGGGATCGTCGACTACCCGTCGTGGGAGACGCTGCCGCACGAGCGCCTGTCGCCGCGCAGCGACACGATGGGCCGGCGCCTCGCCGTCCTGCGCCGCCTCGCGCACCCCCGCGCCGACGACCCGTCCGCGGGCCCGGTGAGCGTGATCGTGGCTCCCGTACGGTCGGTGCTCCAGCCGCAGGTCAAGGGCCTGGGCGACCTGGAGCCGGTGGCCCTGCGGACCGGGCAGAGCGCGGACCTGGGCGAGGTCACGGCGGCGCTGGCGGCAGCGGCGTACTCGCGCGTCGAACTGGTCGAGAAGCGCGGCGAGTTCGCGGTGCGCGGAGGCATCCTCGACGTCTTCCCGCCGACCGAGGAGCACCCGCTGCGCGTGGAGTTCTGGGGCGACGACGTCGAGGAGATCCGGTACTTCAAGGTCGCCGACCAGCGGTCCCTGGAGGTCGCCGAGCACGGCCTGTGGGCGCCGCCCTGCCGCGAGCTGCTGCTGACCGACAGCGTCCGGGAACGCGCCGCGGCCCTCGCCGAGGCCCACCCGGAGCTGGGCGAGCTGCTCGGCAAGCTCGCCGAGGGCATCGCCGTGGAGGGCATGGAGTCCCTCGCCCCGGTCCTTGTGGACGACATGGAGCTGCTGCTCGACGTACTGCCCAAGGGCTCCATGGCGCTGGTGTGCGACCCGGAGCGGGTGCGGACCAGGGCGGCGGACCTGGTGGCGACCTCGCAGGAGTTCCTCCAGGCGTCCTGGGCGGCCACGGCGGGCGGCGGCGACGCCCCGATCGACGTGGGCGCGGCCTCACTGCGGGGGATCGCGGACGTACGGGAACATGCCCGTGAGCTGGACATGCTGTGGTGGTCGGTGGCGCCGTTCGCGGCTGACGAGGAGCTGTCGGACGACACGCTCAAGCTGGGCATGCACGCCCCGGAGGCGTACCGCGGCGACACGCAGAGAGCGCTCGCCGACACCAAGGGCTGGCTGGCCGACGGCTGGCGCACGGTCTATGTCACGGAGGGCCACGGCCCGGCCGCCCGTACGGTCGAAGTCCTCGGCAGCGAGGGCATCCCGGCCCGCCTGGAGGCGGACCTGACCGAGATCACGCCCTCCGTCGTCCACGTCGCGTGCGGCCTGATCGACTACGGCTTCGTCGACCCGGGGCTCAAGCTCGCCGTACTGACCGAGACGGACCTGACCGGCCAGCGCACCGCCAGCAAGGAACTGGGCCGCATGCCGGCCCGCCGCCGCAAGACCATCGACCCGCTGACGCTCCAGGCCGGCGACTTCATCGTCCACGAACAGCACGGCGTCGGCCGCTACATCGAGATGGTTCAGCGCACGGTCCAGGGCGCGACCCGCGAGTACCTGCTCGTCGAGTACGCCCCCGCCAAGCGCGGCCAGCCCGGCGACCGCCTCTACATCCCCACCGACCAGCTGGAGCAGGTCACCAAGTACGTCGGCGGCGAGGCCCCGACCCTTCACCGGCTCGGCGGCGCGGACTGGACGAAGACCAAGGCGCGCGCGAAGAAGGCCGTCAAGGAGATCGCCGCCGACCTGATCAAGCTCTACTCGGCGCGCATGGCCGCCCCCGGCCACACCTTCGGCCCCGACACCCCGTGGCAGCGCGAGCTGGAGGACGCCTTCCCGTACGTCGAGACGCCCGACCAGCTGTCCACCATCGCCGAGGTGAAGGAGGACATGGAGAAGTCCGTCCCCATGGATCGCCTGGTCTGCGGCGATGTCGGCTACGGCAAGACGGAGATCGCGGTCCGCGCGGCCTTCAAGGCGGTCCAGGACGGCAAGCAGGTCGCGGTCCTCGTCCCCACCACGCTGCTGGTGCAGCAGCACTTCGGGACGTTCTCCGAGCGGTACGCCCAGTTCCCGGTCGTCGTGAAGGCGCTCAGCCGCTTCCAGTCCGACACCGAGGCGAAGGCGACCCTGGAGGGCCTCAGGGAGGGCTCGGTCGACATCGTCATCGGCACGCACCGGCTCTTCTCGTCCGAGACGAAGTTCAAGGACCTGGGCCTGGTCATCGTCGACGAGGAGCAGCGCTTCGGCGTCGAGCACAAGGAGCAGCTGAAGAAGCTCCGCGCCAACGTCGACGTACTGACGATGTCCGCCACCCCCATCCCCCGTACGCTCGAAATGGCGGTCACCGGCATCCGCGAGATGTCGACGATCACGACGCCGCCCGAGGAGCGCCACCCGGTGCTGACCTTCGTCGGCCCGTACGAGCAGAAGCAGATCGGCGCCGCGATCCGTCGCGAACTCCTGCGCGAGGGCCAGGTCTTCTACATCCACAACCGGGTCGAGTCGATCGACCGGGCGGCCGCGAAGCTCCGCGAGATCGTGCCCGAGGCGCGCATCGCCACAGCCCACGGCCAGATGGGCGAAAGCGCCCTGGAGCAGGTCGTCGTCGACTTCTGGGAAAAGAAATTCGACGTACTCGTCTCGACGACGATCGTCGAGTCGGGCATCGACATCTCCAACGCCAACACCCTGATCGTCGAACGCGGCGACAACTTCGGGTTGTCGCAGCTCCACCAGCTGCGCGGCCGGGTGGGCCGTGGCCGCGACCGTGGTTACGCCTACTTCCTCTACCCGCCGGAGAAGCCGCTGACCGAGACCGCGCACGAGCGGCTCGCGACGATCGCCCAGCACACCGAGATGGGCGCGGGCATGTACGTGGCGATGAAGGACCTGGAAATCCGCGGCGCGGGCAACCTGCTGGGCGGCGAGCAGTCCGGGCACATCGCGGGCGTCGGCTTCGACCTGTACATCCGCATGGTCGGCGAGGCGGTCGCGGACTACCGGGCGGCGGTGGACGGCCAGGTCGAGGAGGAGCCGCCGCTGGAGGTCAAGATCGAGCTCCCGGTGGACGCGCACGTTCCGCACGACTACGCGCCGGGCGAGCGGCTGCGTCTCCAGGCGTACCGGGCGATCGCCTCGGCGAACTCCGAGGACGACATCAGGGCCGTACGCGAAGAGCTCACCGACCGCTACGGCAAGCTCCCCGAGCCGGTGGAGAACCTGCTCCTGGTCGCCGGCCTGCGCATGCTGGCGCGCGCCTGCGGCGTCGCGGACATCACGCTGGCGGGCCCCAACATCCGCTTCGGACCGGTGGAACTGCGCGAGTCGCAGGAGCTGCGCCTCAAGCGCCTCTACCCCCGTACGGTGCTGAAGCCGGCCACCCACCAGATCCTGGTGCCGCGCCCGACGACGGGTCAGATCGGCGGGAAGCCGGTGGTGGGACGCGAACTCCTGGCGTGGACCGGCGAGTTCCTGACCACGATCCTGGGGTCGTAGCGGGCCCGTGACAGCCCCCGAAGCCGGTCGTGCCGCGAGTCGCGGGCACGGCCGGCTTCGTGGTCCGTCAGAGCGTGTCGAGGTCGAGCGCCTCGGCCATCACCCGGAACCCGGCGTCGTTCGGGTGCAGGGCGTCGCCCGAGTCGTAGGCGGGGAGCATGCGGTCCCGGTCGGCGGGGTCGGCGAGGGCGCGGTCGAGGTCGACCACTTCGTCGTACTCACCGGACGTACGGATCCACTGGTTGACCGCGTCCCGCTTGGCCTCGTTGACCTCGGTGTAGTACGCGGAGCCCTTGACGGGTGTCAGGGTGGCGCCGACCGCCTTGATGCCCTTGGCGTGTGCCTGGCGGATCAACGTGCGGTGGCCTTCGATCAGCTGCTTCGCCGACACCTCGGGCGTCGGCCCGCCCGGGATCCCCTGCCAGCCGCTGCCACCGATGTCGTTGATGCCTTCCAGCACGATGACCGTGCCGATGCCCGGCTCGCTGAGGACGTCCTTCTTGAAGCGGGCCACGGCCTTCTCGCCGGCCCAGACCGTGTCGTTGGTGACCTGGTTGCCGCCGATCCCGTGGTTGAGGACGCTGCGCGGCTTCCCGGTGGCGGCGAAGCGCTCGGCGAGCTCGTCGGGGTAGCGGTTGTCCGTGTTCGGGTTGGAGCCGACACCATCGGTGATGGAGTCACCGAAGGCCACCACACCGTCGCGGCGCCCGGACCTCTCCCCGCCGCTGACCTCGACACCCGAGAGGTAGTACCAGGAGTCGCTGGTCTCCTTGAACGCCGTACCTTCGCGGTCCGAACGGTGGTCGCCGTCGGCCCGGTAGCTGGTCGCGGACGAGAAATGGTGGAAGGTGGCAGGTCCGGTCGGCCCGGCCAGATACAGCGTGACGGTCACCGACTCCAGCGCCTTGACCTTGAACGGCACCCCGTCGCTGAGCACCTTGCCGCCCACCGGGATGGTCACCGACCGGCCCTTCCCGAAAGACAGCTGCCGGACGGAACCGGCTTGCACCGAAGCGCCCTTGTCCGTACGGGCGACCGTCGCGCCGGTGATCCGCAGCGGGGTGGAGCCATAGCGGTTGGACAGTTCGATACGGGCCTTGGTGCCGCCGGTGCTGACCCGGACCACCTGCCGCACCGTGTGGTTCGCGAAGCCCTGCTCGGACCAGTTCGGCCCGAACGGCGCTGTCGGAGCCTGCGGCGAAGCGGCCCAGCCGCCCTGCCACGCCGTCCCGCCGCGCTGTTCGGCCGCGACGGCGACGGCGGATCCGGTAAACCCCTGCGCGCCGACGACCGGCAGAGCCGCCAGCGCGGCCGCAGAAAGCAGAGCAACACTCGTACGCCGTACAGAACTTGAGGAACTCATCTTGTCCCGCCCCCTGGTTGTCTTCCGAGTTGTCTTCCGATGTCCATGTCGTTGATCACGTGCACGCGACACGGTCAAGCGCGGATCGGCTTCGGCTATTCCCGGGCATCGCTTTCGAACAGCGCGGCAGTCAGGGCCCGGAACACCTCGTCCGGGGTGCGGTCGCCCAGGGCGCGGTCCAGGTTGTGGGTCAGGAGCAGGGTGGCGAAGCCGTGGGCGGCCGACCAGGCGGCGATGCCGGTCAGCTCCGGGTCGGTGGTGCGGTCGCCGGGGAGGCCGGCCACTGCGGCGCGCAGTTGTTCGTACGAGCGTGCCTTCGCGGCCAGGAGGGCCGGGTCGTCAGCGCGGAGCAGGTCCGGCTGGAACATGACCTGGAAGTGCGCCGGGTGGTCGACCGCGAAGCGGACGTAGCGAACGCCCGCCTCGCTCAGGTCTGCCGCGTCGGAGAGCGCTGCCGTCAGCAGGTCGTGGCCCTCGGTGGCGATCGCGGTCAGCAGGCCCGTCCGGTCCTTGAAGTGGTGGGCGGGGGCCGCGTGGGAGACGCCGGCGCGGCGGGCGAGGTCGCGGAGCGACAGGGCTGCCGGACCCTGGGTGCGGATGACGTCGAGGGCCACGGCGAGGACCGCCCGCCGCAGGTCGCCGTGGTGATACGTGTCGCGGCTGCTCATGGCCAGCAGATTACGCCCAATCTAGGCGTTGACAAGTTTGGTGCGGACGAGGAATCTAGTCGGCGTCTAGATCGGTGGGTTGCGGTCGGAGGGGGAGTCATGGCTGAGGAAGTTGTGGAGCTGAGACGTGTGCGGCAGATGTGGCACCTGCTGGAGCCGCTGCACGCCGTCGTCTACTACGCGCCCGAGGTCTTCGGGGAAGCCGGGAAGCTGGGGTACGCGACGGACGTCCGCTGGCCGGGTTACTTCGCCTGGCGCCCCGCGCCGCTGGGGGCCGTGAGCGCCGACGTCGTCGCGGCGGCCTTCTACAGCTTCAGTCCCGCGATGGTCGCGGATTACGTCCCGGCGGGATGGGGCATTGCGGACCCGGCCGAGGTCCTGGCCGCGCGGACGCGCGGCATGGACGGGGCGTACCGCGCTCTCTTCGGCGAGCGCGTCGACGGGCCCGAGATCGCCGAGGCCGCCGCCCTCGCCCGCCGGGCCGCCGAGGCCGCGAACACCGCGGGCCGGCCGCTCGCTGCCGCCAACGCGTCGCTGCCCTGGCCCGACGCCCCGCACCTCGTCCTGTGGCAGGCGGCGACCATCCTGCGCGAGCACCGCGGCGACGGACATGTCGCGGCGCTGCTCACCGCCGGGCTCGACCCGGTCGAGGCTCTCGTCAGCTTCGCGGGCATCGGGGCGGCTTCCGCCGAGACGTTCCGCAGCCGGGGATGGAGCGACGGGGAGTGGGCCGCCGCGCGCGAACGGCTCGTCGAGCGCCGGTTGTTGGACGTGGAGGGTGTGGCCACTGAGGCGGGTCGCGCGCTGCGCGCCGAGGTGGAGCGGGTCACCGACGAACTGGCCGCCGCGCCCTGGCGGGTCCTCGGCTCGGAAGGAACCGCGCGGCTGGCCGAGTTGACCGGTCCCTTGTGGGTGGACGTGCTGGGCTCGGGACTCCTGCCGTCCGAGAACACGTTGGGCATCGGCAAGGTGTAGTGCGCGCCGTGGGACTCTGGGGGGCATGCACACCGACCCGCCAGGACGGACCGCCTTGACAGGTATACGTACGCTCAGGACCGCTCTCCCCGCAGCCGCCCTGGCCGCGGCCCTCGCCGTCACCGGCTGCACGCCGGAGGGGGCGGGCGGCGGAAGCGGCGGCAGTAGCGGAGGGCAGGCCTCGGGGCCGGCCGGGTCCGCGCTCGCCGCCGTCGAGGCACTCACCGTCAAGGGGCGTGCCCCGAGGACCGGTTACGAGCGGGAGGCTTTCGGGAGCGCCTGGGCCGACACCGACGAGAACGGGTGCGGCACCCGCGACGACATACTGAAGCGGGATCTGGCCGACATACGGCTCAGGGGCGGCGGTGGTGGGGGCGGCGGCGGTGCGGGCTGCAAGGTCGCCGCCGGGACGCTCACCGAGGACCCGTACACCGGGCGGCGCGTGGAGTTCGTGCGCGGGCGCAGCAAGGTCGACATCGACCATGTCGTCGCCCTCTCCGACGCCTGGCAGAAGGGCGCCCAAAAGTGGCAGCGCCGCAAGCGGGTGGCCTTCGCCAACGACCCGCTGAACCTGCTGGCCGTCGACTCCTCCGCCAACCGCCGCAAGAGCGACGGCGATACGGCGACCTGGCTGCCCGGGAACAAGGCGTACCGCTGTGTGTACGTGGCCCGTCAGGTGTCCGTGAAGAAGAAGTACGAGCTGTGGGTGACCGGCGCCGAGCGGGACGCGATGAGGCGTGTGCTGTCGCGGTGCCCGGACGAGCGGCTGCCGTCCGGCGGCGGTCCGACCGAGGCGCCGGCCCGTTTCGGGCGGTGAGCGCGAGAAAGGCCTGAACAAAGGCCGGAACACATGAATGTGTCCAGCCCACTCGCGGGGGGTGCGCGAGTGGGCCGGACGGTCTTCGGTGTGGCCGTGATCAGAGCTTCAGGTCCCACTGCGACGCGTCGTGGGAGAAGTCGGGGGAGATCTCGACGACCAGGTTCTCGGCGTCGGCGGGGGTGTCGAAGGCGTACACCACGGTGGCCTTCTTGCCCGGCATGACCGTGCCGGTGAAGACCTCGCCGACCTCTTCGTCGAAGATCTGCTCCGCCTTCACGCCGTCCTTGCCCGCGCGGGCCTCGGCGGTGACGAGGGCGGCGTCGAACTTCTCCTTGCCGGCGTTGTCGATGACGACCGTGACCTTGTAGGCCTTGTTGCCCTTGGTGTGGCCGATCGCGTACTCGCCGGGGGAGTAGGCCTCGGGGGCGGACATGGTGACGGTCAGCTTGTCGTCGTAGACGGCCGAGTCGCCGGCTTCCAGCGTCTCGGCGTCCTTGCTCGTGTCGCTGCCCGCGCTGCCGCCCTTGCCCTGGTTCTTGCCCTTGTCCTTGCCGCTGCCCTTTGCCGAGCCGTCGCCCGGCTCCTTGCTCGCCGACGAGCCGCTGGTCGCCTTGTCGATGTCCTTCACCGCGTCGTCCACGGCCTTGAAGAGGATCACCGCGCCGACCACCGACATGATCAGCGAGATCAGGCCGAGGATGGCGCCCGCCAGGGCGACCCCCTTGTTGGTGGCCCCGCCGCGCTTGGCACGGCCCCGGCCGGCCAGGCCCATGATCAGGGCGATGACGCCGAGGATGCCGGCGAGCCAGAAGAAGAACGGGATCAGACCCGACAGCGCGCCGATGATGCCGAGGATCAGGGCGGCAGTGCCCAGGCCGTTGCGGGCCTGTGCGGCCGGCGTCGGAGCCTGCGGGAACTGAGGCTGCTGCGTGTACTGAGACATGGATGTCCTCCGGACAAGGGTGTGCGGGACTGCCTTGCCGCCCCGTTCTGCTGCGATGGGTCAATCACAGCAGAGCCTGTGAACCGAGTCAACACGATTCACGCGGTGGCTTGGATTCACGCCGTGAAGCGAACCGTCTTGCGTGCATGGGTATGCTCGGTGCACAAGCAGGCGCAGGTGTACGAGGGGAGCCGGCCGGTGCCGGACAACGCAGCAGAAGTGACCGCCGCCGGAATCGCCCGGCTCGCCGGCGTCGGCCGCGCCGCCGTGAGCAACTGGCGCCGTCGCCACCCCGACTTCCCCAAACCCGTGGGCGGCACCGAGACGAGCCCCTCGTTCGCCCTCGCCGAGGTGGAGCAGTGGCTGCGTGACCAGGGGAAAATCGCCGAGGTGCCCCTGCGTGAGCGTGTCTGGCAGCAGCTCGCCGGCCACCCGGCGGGCGCCGTCCCGGCCCTGATCCACGCGGGCTGCGTGCTCCTGCTCGTACGCGACAGGCCGACCGCCTGGCTCCAGCTCTCCGCCGTCTCCGACGAGAAGCTCGCGTTCCTGCTGCCGGCCGCCCTGGAGGAGATCCTCGCCCCCCGCTTCGGCCCGCACCGCGCAGTTCACACCCCGGGCCAGCCCGAGCTGACCCCGTCCGTCCCCCTGCTGCGCGCGACCGCCGAGCTCGCCGGCGAGCTCGGCGCCCGCCAGACGTACGAGTTCCTGCTAGGCCGCCACCTCGACGCCAACCCGCGCCAGTACACACTCACCCCGCCGGGCCCGGCCGCCCTGATGGCCGCCCTCACGGGCAGCCCCCGCACCGTCCTCGACCCGGCCTGCGGCACCGGGACCCTGCTGCGCGCCGTCGCCAGTGCCGCCGGGACCACATCCGCCGATGACCGGTCCGCCGGCACCCAGGAAGCGCGGGCCGTCCACGGCCAGGAAACCGACCCGGACCTGGCTGCCCTCGCCGCCCTGCGCCTCGCCCTCCAGACCGAGACCGGCACCACCGAAGTGCGCGTCGCCGCCGCCGACGCCCTGCGCGCCGACGCCTTCCCGCACCTGGCCGCCGACGCCGTGCTCTGCCACCCGCCGTTCAACGAACGCAACTGGGGCCACGACGAGCTGGCGTACGACGCCCGCTGGGAGTACGGCTTCCCGGCCCGTACGGAGTCCGAACTCGCCTGGGTCCAGCACGCACTCGCCCGGCTGCGCGACGGCGGCACCGCCGTCCTCCTGATGCCCCCTGCCGCCGCATCCCGCCGCTCCGGCCGCCGCATCCGCGCCGACCTGCTGCGCCGTGGCGCCCTGCGCGCCGTCGTCTCGCTCCCCGCCGGCGCCGCACCTCCGTACGGCATCCCTCTCCACCTGTGGGTGCTGCGCAAGCCCGCGTCCGGCGGGCGGCCCTCCCACGAACTGCTGCTCGTCGACACCGCCGACCTCTCCGCCGCGGGCCGCGACAAGCTCGACTGGCAGGCCCTGCACTCCACCGTCCTCGACACCTGGCAGGCCTTCGACCGCCACGGCACCGTCGAGGAACGCCCGGGGGTCAGCCGCTCGGTGTCCGTCATCGAACTGCTCGACGACGACGTGGACCTCGCTCCCGCCCGCCACCTGCCGCCCCCGGCCGCGGGCGGAGGCGCCGCCGAACTCGCGCGCGTACGGGAGCGGCTGGCCGAGACACTGCGGCAGACCACCGAACTCACGCCCCCCGCCGGGGAGCCCGCGCAGCCCCCACGCTGGCCCACCACGACCGTCGGCGAACTCGCCAGGGCGGGCGCCCTCGTGCTGCGCGCGGGCGGTGCCGGAGCCGGCTCCGGCGAACGGGTCCTCACCGAGCAGGACGTGCTCGCCGGAACCGCGCCCTCAGGCACCCTTCCCGAAGGCCCGGCGGAAGACCCCGTTCTCGTAGAGGCGGGCGACGTGGTCGTGCCCGTGCTCGGCGGCGGCACGGTGGCCCGCGTCGTCGACGAGGCCACCGCGGGCGCCGCCCTCGGCCGCAGCCTCCAACTGCTGCGCCCCGACCCGGCGGCCCTCGACCCCTGGTTCCTCGCCGGATTCCTGCGCGGCACCGCGAACAACCGCCAGGCCAGCAGCTACGCCTCCACCTCGACCCGGCTCGATGTACGCCGCCTCCAACTGCCCCGGCTGCCGCTCGCCGACCAGCGGCAGTACGGCGAACGCTTCCGCGCGCTGGCGGAGTTCGAGGAAGCGCTGCGGCGGGCGGGACGGCTCGGCGAACAACTCGTGCAGGGCCTGTACGACGGCCTGACGGACGGAACCGTACGACCGGAGTGAGCCCGCAGTGAGCCGCGCCACATCGGATCCGTACAACCCGTGGGCTGTTGTCGGTGTCGGTGTATACGCTCAAAGCGCTTACCGCACCGAGTGTCTGTCCCCGCGTACGTCTCACCAGGTCTTCAGGAGCAGCCATGCACGGCTCCGGCACCACGCCGCCAGTCCGCAGTGACGGCGTCGTCATCACCATGCGTGTGCTGTTCCCCATCTGTGCCGTCTTCAGCTGCGGCATCCTGTCCTGCGTTCCGCTGTTCCGTATCGCGATCCTGCGCGGGCGCTGGTTCGACTGGGTGGCCGCCTGGGCGAGCATCCCGGTGGCGATCGCGGCCTTCGCGGTCGTCGGTTCGCTGCCCGAAGGCGACGTGCGGACCGACATAGCCCTGTCGTGCATCCTGCTCCTCGGGGCCGTGACCGCCGGTTACTTCCTGACCTTCGACATCCGGCACTACGCGCGGCTCGCGGCCACCGGCGGCCCGCACACCGCCACCACCCCACGCGTGCCCTACGGCCCGTACGTCCCGCAGCCGCAGCAGGCGCCGCGGCCCCCGTACGTTCAGCCGGCCCCCCAGCCGCAGTACGGCTACCCGAACCCGTACGCGAGCACTCCGGCGGCCAACCCGGCCCCGTTCCCACAGCAACAACAGCAACAGCAACAGCCGCAGCAGCAACCACAACAACCGCCCCAGCAGCAGCCGCACCCCCACGAGCACCCGCACCAACAACACCCCCACCGCATGGACCAGGTCCGTGCCGAGCTCGACGAGCTCAGCGATCTCCTGCGCAAGGACCAGCGGGATCAGCGGGACCAGCGGGGTGACCGGGACCGGTGAACGGACGGATCATCGCGGGCCGTTACGAGCTGTCCACCGTCATCGGCCAGGGCGGCATGGGCCAGGTCTGGACGGCGTACGACCAGCGCCTCGACCGCCGCGTCGCCGTGAAGCTGCTGCGCCCCGACCGGATGGCCGCCGCCACCGCCGCCGACGAGATGCGCCGCCGCTTCGTACGCGAGTGCCGCGTCACCGCCCAGGTCGACCACCCGGGTCTCGTCACCGTCCACGACGCGGGCAGCGAGGACGACGACCTCTACCTCGTCATGCAGTACGTCAAGGGCGCCGACCTCGCCGACCACCTCGCCGAGCACGAC
Organism: Streptomyces sp. ISL-99; assembly: GCF_018614005.1. Lineage (NCBI taxonomy): Bacteria > Bacillati > Actinomycetota > Actinomycetes > Kitasatosporales > Streptomycetaceae > Streptomyces > Streptomyces sp. ISL-99. Next base: position 44,479 of record NZ_JAGGPC010000017.1, on the reverse strand, counting down.
CCGTACCCCTGGCCGTGGGCCGTCGCGGTCGCCGCCCAGCTCTGCGCCGTGCTGTCCGCCGTGCACGCCGTGCCGATCGTCCACCGCGACCTCAAGCCGCGCAACGTCATGATCAAGCCCGAAGGCACGGTCACCGTCCTCGACCTCGGCGTCGCCTCCGTACTCGACACCGACACCACCCGCCTCACCCACACCGGCTCACCCATCGGCAGCCCCGCCTACATGGCGCCCGAGCAGGCGATGGGCGGCGCGGTCGGCCCGTACACCGACCTCTACGCACTCGGTGTCCTCCTGCACGAACTGCTCAGCGGCAACGTCCCGTTCGTCGGATCGACCGTCCTCGGCGTCCTCCACCGTCACCTGTACGAGCCGCCGCTCCCCGTCCGCCAGCTCCGCCAGGACATCCCCGAGCCGCTCGAAGCGCTGGTCCTGCGGCTGCTCGCCAAGGACCCGCAGCACCGCCCGTCGTCCGCCCAGGAGGTCTACGAGGCCCTGGTCCCGCTGCTGCCGGCGCACGGCGGCGTACCGTCGGGCCCGCTCGATCCGACCCGCCCGTTCCTGCGCCCGCACGCCCCCTGGCCGGACCGCGCCACCACCCCGCCCGTCGCGCAGCCCACACCCGCGCAGGCGCAGCCGGATGTCGCGGGCGCCGTCGACGAGGTCAAGCAACTCCTCGGCGAGGGGCGCATCACCCAGGCCGTCGACATCCTCGGCGGCATCCTCCCGGCGGCCGCCGCCCAGCACGGCGAGCGCTCCCCGGTCGTCCGCATTCTGCGCAAGCAGTACGCCGCGACGCTGCTGGACGACGGGCAGTACCGCCGCGCCCTCCCCGAGCTCCGCCGCCTCGCCGACGACCGCGCCGCCGAGTCCGGCCTGGCCGACCCACAGGCGCTCCAGTTCCGGTACGACGCGGCGCAGTGCCTGGAGCAGCTCGGCGAACCGGCCGCCGCACTCGCCGAGTACCGCGGCCTGCTCCCGTACTACGAGAACCAGTACGGCACCGGCGTGGCCACCGCGACCGACGCCACCGCCCGCGCCTTCGACATCCGCCACCGCATAGCGAACCTGCTGCTCGCGATGGGCGACCACGCCGCCGCGCACGCCCAGTTGCAGGGCCTGCTGTACGACGCCGAGCGCACGTACGGCCCGTACCACCCGCTGCCGGCCGAGCTGCGCCGCGCCCTCGACCGGCATCAGCGGATGCGGGACGTCTGAGACCCCCCGAGCCGGGCGGGACGCCGCGGTCGCGTCAGCGTGCTCGCAGGAAGGCGGACGTGGCGACCCGGCCCGCCATCGTGAGCCGGCTGTCGCCGCCCGCCAGGTGTTTGTCCAGGGCTTCCTTGACGCCGGGCCAGCGCGCGTCGCCGTAGTCGTCGAGGACGACGACCGCGTCCGGCGCGGCGATCTGTTCCACCCACTCCAGATCGGCGAGGACGCCCTCGAAGGAGTGGTCGCCGTCGACGACGATCACGCCGTACTTCCGGTCGGACACCTCCGCCCGCACCCGCGGGTCCCCCGAGAAGCCCTGGCGGATGCGCGCGCCGGTGCCCGGACGACCGCCGCCGAGTGCCAGGTTGGCCCGTACGACGTCCTCCCGCACGGGCGTCCCCGTCGGCTCCTCGTAGTCGGTGGTGCCCGGCTGGAGCTGCGAGCCCGCCAGCGGGTCGACGACCGTCAGCGTCGCCTCGATGCCCGTCCGGTGCAGCATCCGCATCAGGGCCGCCGCGAACAGGCCGTGCAGGGTGCCGATTTCGAGCACTTCCAGTACGTGGCGGTCCTTGCCCTCCGGCCGCGCGAGCAGCGGGATGGTCGCGAGCTTGCCGCACACATTGGACGTACCGCCCGCCATCCGGCCGACGCCCAGCGCTTCCAGTGCCACCACGTTGCGGTAGGCGACTGTCACATTGCGGCGGGCCCGCTCGCCCGCGTCCGTCGCGGCGTCGACCTCACGTACGAGGGTGTCGATCTGGTCGGGCGTCGGCATGCGGTGCTGGCCGCGACCGGTGCGGTCGAGCAGCATGCTGACGCCGTGCTGTTTGCGCCGGAGTTCGGTGACTTCGCGGCGGAGCCCCGCGGTGTGACGTGAGATGCGCTGGTCGACGAGCGCGGCGACGGGGCGCAGGGCCCACTTCGTCAGCCGGTTGCTCAGCAGAGATGGCATGCGGATTCGCCTCTGGCCTCGGTCCTGTGGGTGGGGGGCAGGCGGCCGACCGTACGCCGCGGCTCATGCCGTGCGGGCCACGAGCCGATGGTCCTCGGGTGAAGTCTTCGTGTGGCTCCTGCGACGCCGGGCCCGGGCGCGGGGCAGCACGCCCACCGCGATGAGCACGAGCAGCGACAGTCCGCCCGCGAGCCCGCCGATGCGCAGCCCGGGCGGGGTGAAGTCGCAGGTCACAGCTGATGTGCGGCCGTCCAGGGGGACGGCGACCAGCCCCAGGTAGGAGTCGGCGGGGCGGGCCTTCGCGCCGTCCTTGCGGCAGCTCCAGCCGGTGATGCGCGGCATGGCGAAGACGGCCGTTCCCCTCGCGCCGGGCGGCAGCGCGGCCTGTACGCCGTTGTCGGTGACGCGTACCGAGGTCGCGCCGCCCGAGCGGAGGCCGTCCACCGCGTCGGCCAGCCGGTCCCGGTCCAGGCACCCGGCGCTCCCGGGCGGAAGCTTGCCGGCCCCCGCGCCCTTCAGCGTGATCACGACGCGGCCGTCGTCCCCGGCGGTCCCGAGCGGCTGCATCGCGGCCCGCCGCGCGGGGACGCTGCCGCGCAGCTCGGCCGGCGTACCGCCGCGTCCGAGTCGCGCCGTACCGGAGAAGCCGGGAGCCCACAGGAAGACCTCGCTGCGGGCGGGGCAGGCGGCGGTCAGAGTGCCGCCGCGCAGTGCGGTGCGCGGGAGTGTGTAGACGCGGGAGCCGAGGAGCTTCTCCTGGTTGCGGAACGGGGAGGCGGCGAAGCGCGGCTCAGGGCCGGGCGGGCGCACGGTGACCAGTTGCGGCGCCGCGGCGCGGGTGACCGTCACCTTGCGGTCGTCGGGCCTTGACCAGCGCTGATGCGGGTCGTGCGGCATGTGCACGCGCGCGCCGACGGAGAAGAGGGCGTCGGTCACCGGGTTGTCGAGGCTCTGGACGGCACGGCCGTTGGACGTCCAGCCGGCGCCGAGGGCGGCGAGTGTGCGGGTGAGGACGTCGGGGGTGTGGCTGCTGTAGTACGCCGCGCCCTGGCCGCCCACGGTCAAGGGGTCGTTGGCGGTGGTCTGTTCACGGCCCGGCTCGGTGCGGTAGGCGGGCCATCCGTCCGCGTCCGCGACCGCGTCCGCCTGGGCCTGCTGCCGGTCGCCCCACGGCGCGTAGTCGTCGAGCTTCGCGAGACGCCGGCGGTCGGCGTACGCGGTGGTGAGGGCGGCCTGCGCGACCTGCGCACCGACCAGCAGCAACGCGGCGGCTACGGCGAGTGTCTTGCGGCGGCGGCGGCGTGCGGTGGCGGGGCTGTGCCCGGCGGGGCGTTCCCCCACCCGCCCCTTCCCGAAACAGGGGCTCGGCCCCGGCCCCCGGCCCCCAAACGCCGGACGGGCTGCGGGCGTGTCCCCAAACGCCGGACCGGCTGGGGGCGTGTTATCAAACGCCGGACTTGCTGGATGTGCCCGCCGCGCCAGCACCACCGCCCCCACCGTCGCCGCCACCCCCGCCACGACCAGCGGGTACGTCCACGACGTGATCCGGGAGCTCGTCGCCGAGCCCACGGCCAGGAGCGCCACCACGCCCGTCCCGCCGAGCAGCGCGCGCCGCCCCGGCCAGCCGTACGAGAGCGACACCCAGGCCGCTATCACCAGCACCCCGGCCAGCACGAACGTCTGCCGGTACGGGCTGCCGTTCGGCGTGGCGAAGACGTGCCACAACAGGTGCGTCGGCCCCCACTGCATCGACACGGCCGCCGCGACCACGAGCAGCGTCCACGCCCGTCTCTCGCGCCGGGGCACCGCCCGGTTGAAGAGCAGCGTGCCGGCGAGCACCAGCCCGCCGGTGCCGAGGAAACCGGCGGGCGTGTAGAAGCTGTACGTCGCGGGCAGCGCCCGCGCGAACACATCCGTCCAGTCCGACGGCGTGAACTCCCGCGCCCAGCCCGGGTACGCCTGCTTCGACCCGAGGAAGACGACCGCCAGCACCGGCGCCGCCAGGCCGATTCCGAGCAACGTGGTGCAGGCGGCACGCAGTAGTACGCCCAGCTGCTCCCGTACCGGCGCGGAGCCGTCGGCGGTCAGCACCCGCATCAGCAGGACGAGCCCGGCCCCCAGCGTCGCCATGTACGCCGTGTAGAAGTTCGCGGTCCACGCCAGAGCCACGATCACCGGACCCAGGAGGCGATGACGGCCCGTACGCGCCCACTCGCCCACCAGGCACAGCAGCGGGAACGCGATCAGGCCGTCCATCCACATCGGGTTGTACACGGCCTCGGTGACCGCCCACCCGCACAGCGCGTACGACGACCCGAGCACCCCCGCGGCCCACCACGGGCCCGCGCCCCCGCGCAGAGCGAGCAGCAGCACGGTCATGGCAGCCGCCGCGGCGGCCATCTTCAGCACGGTGATCACGTACACGGCGAGGTCGATCTCGTCACGCGGGAAGAGACCGACGAGCAGCGCGAAGGGACTGCTGACGTACGTACCGATGTCGGGCAGGAAGCTCGTGCCGTACCCGGACTGCCAGTTGACCAGCGCACCGCCGTCCGCGCGCCCGTGCAGCAGGTCCCACAGACGGGCGTGGTACGGCACGAACTGGTTGCCCAGGTCGTTGACGGCGCGCGTGTCCGGCCCGAAGGGGAAGGAGCGGGCGATCGCGTCACCGGCGCACACCGAGATCACCGTGATCAACGCGGACAGCGCCGCCGCACGGCCTCTGGCCGCTTCCGTAATCGACATGTTGATCCTTCTACTGGGCCCGATACCGAATAAGCCAGCATGTGACGGAAAAAGAGACGTCAATGACACTGCGGCTGCCTAAAAACGCACAAAGCGCGGCGAGTTCACTTGCTGGTCGCCGACACGTCATGTGGAGAGCCGGACTCCGCCATATCCGGCGGCTGTTCTTCGCTGAGCTGACTGCCTGGAGGAGAGAGCCGTGCTCATCTCGATCGTCGTCCCGTGCTTCAACGAAGAGGAGATCATCCGTCGTTTCCACGAGCACGTGACGGAAGAACTCGGCAGCCTCGGCCACCCCGTCGAGCTCGTATATGTCGACGACGGAAGCAAGGACCGTACGCTGGCCATCCTCCAGGAGATCGCGGAATCCGATCCCCGCACGCGCTATGTCTCCTTCAGTCGTAACTTCGGCAAGGAAGCGGCGATGCTGGCCGGTCTGCGCAACGCCTCGGGGGAAGCCGTCGTCATCATGGACGCCGACCTCCAGCACCCGCCGGAGCTGGTCCGCCGCATGGTGGTGCTGCACGAGCAGGGCTTCGACCAGGTCGTCGCCCGGCGCACCCGGAAGGGCGACAGGGTCACGCGTACGCTTACCGCTCGTGCGTACTACCGGCTCATCAACCGCCTGGTCGACGTCGAACTCGTCGACGGTGTCGGCGACTTCCGCATGCTGTCGCGCCGCAGCGTCGACGCCGTACTCGAACTCACCGAGTACAACCGTTTCTCCAAAGGCCTTTTCGCCTGGGTCGGATTCAGCACCGTCACCTTCGAGTACGAGAACGCGGTACGCGAAGAAGGCCGCTCGAAATGGACCTTCTCGAAGCTGCTCAACTACGGACTCGACGGTCTCATCTCCTTCAATGACAAGCCACTGCGGGCCGCGCTCTATCTCGGCCTGCTGCTGGTCACCGTCGCCATGGCGTATTCGACGTGGATTGTCGGTGTCGCCCTCGTGAACGGGGTGGAAACCCCCGGCTTCGTGACGCTGCTCGTCGCCGTCACCGCGCTCGCCGGAGTGCAGATGCTGATGATCGGTGTCGTCGGCGAATACGTCGGCCGTATCTATTACGAGGTGAAACGCCGCCCGCACTTCCTGGTGAAGGCGACGAATGTGGAAACAGCGACGGCTGTCACGCCCGCTCGCCGGGAAGGCCGGGGAAGCCAGGAGAGCGGAGAGAGTCGGGAGAACCGGGAGAGCCGGGAGAGCCGGGAGCTCGTACGCCGATGATCCGTCGCCAGCTGGTCAGGTTCGCCGTGGTGGGCGTGGTGAACACCGGGACGTACTACGCCTGCTACCTGCTGCTTCTGCCCTGGCTGCCGTACGTCGCCGCGCACGTCCTGGCCTTCGCCGTCAGCATGACCGGCTCCTTCTTCCTCAACTGCCGCTTCACCTACAACACGCGTCCCACCTGGCGTAAGTTCCTGCTCTTCCCGCTCACCAACGCCGCCAACTTCGTGATCACGACAAGCGGCGTCTATCTCCTCGTGGACATCCTGCGCCTCAACAGCACGTACGCCCCGCTGATCGCCGCGGCCGCCGCGATTCCGGTCACTTTCGTGGTCTCCCGCATGATCATGCTCGGCGGCCCCTCCGGCGGCCCCTCCCCGGACAGCGCATCCTCGAACACGAACGAATCGTTGGGCGAATCAGTGGCCCGGACCACTCCGACTGCCTAACATCGATCACCGCAAGGTCGTTCGTCGCACTTTCGTTGCTATGCCGCACGATCACCGCCGGGAGGCACCCTTTGCACCGCCGCCGTCGCACCGCGCTCTCCGTATCCGCCGCGCTCCTGGTCGCGGCGCCGTTCCTCTCCGCGTGCGGCAACGAGGCGCATCCGGGAGCCGCGGCCGTCGTGGGTGGCGGCCGTATCGAGGTCGCCGCACTCCAGACGCAGGTCAAGGACGTACGCCAGGCCCAGCAGGCATCGCCGCAGTCCGCCCAGCTCATCGGCTCGACCGGGCAGCTCGGGCGGGCCAAGCTCTACGACCTCATCGTGGACAAGATCGTGCAGCGGGCGGCGGACGACGCCGGTGCGACCGTGAGCCGCAAGGAGGTCCAGCGGGCGCGAGGGGAAGCGGTCGAGCAGGCCGGCGGCGAGGAGCAGCTCGCCGCGATGTACCTCCAGCAGCGCGGCGTCGCCCCGGACCAGATCGACGAGGCCCTGCGCAGGGACGTGCTGGTCGGCAAGCTGGCGGCGAAGATCGGCGCGACGAACACGCCGGAGGGCCAGCAGAAGGTGAACGAGGCGTTTGTCGCCGCGTCGAAGGCGCTCGACATCGACGTCAACCCGCGCTACGGCACGTGGGACGACGAGAAGATGCAGCTGGGCGACTACAAGGCCCCGTGGATCACCCAGGTGACGAAGGAAGCGGCGGCACCGGAAGCGGGCGCGTAGCGGCGGGGCGTGGGGGCCAGGGACTGGACCTTCCGGCCCCGCTCGGAATTCCAGCCCGTCCGGGCCAGGGGGCCGGCCCCCGGTGCCTGCCGCCTCCGAGGTACGTTCGACAGCGTGACCAGCGAAGCATCCGCATCCGCGCCCGCACCGGCAGCCCCCGGCCGCATCGTCCTCCTCACCGCCAGCCACCGCGTCGCGCCAGGGCTCCTGTCCTGGCCCGCCTGGCAGACGCTGCGCGCCGCCGACCGGGTGGTGTGCGCCGACGCGGAGCACCCGCAGCTGCCGTACCTCCGCGAGGCGGGCGTCACCGTCGAGCACGCGGCCCCGACCGCCCAGGAGCTGGTCGACGCGTGCGAGGGCGACCGCACGGTGGTGGTCATCCCGTCCGGCCCGTCGGGGGAGGGTGACCAGGCCCTGACCGACGGCCTCGCCAGGCTGGCCGGCTCGGGCCGGGTCCAGATGCCCGACCTGGAGCTGCTGCCCGGCTCGTACGACCTGCCGGGCGCCCGCCTCCTCGACCTGGTGCAGGTCATGGACCGCATCCGCCTCGAATGCCCGTGGTCCTCGCAGCAGACCCACAAGGGCCTCGCGAAGTACGGCATCGAGGAGGCGTACGAACTCGTCGAGGCCATCGAGGACGGCGACCGGGAGGAACTCCGCGAGGAGCTCGGCGACGTACTCCTCCAGGTGGTCTTCCACTCACGCATCGCCCAGGAGGACCCGGACGAGCCCTTCTCGATCGACGACGTCGCCGGAACGATCGTCGAGAAGCTCATCCACCGCCACCCCCACGTCTTCGGCGACGACACCGCTGAGACCCCGGAGGACGTCAAGGAGCACTGGCTCCGTACGAAGGCGATCGAGAAGCAGCGCGACTCGGCAACCGACGGCGTCCCCCTCGGCCAGCCCGGCCTGGCCCTCGCCGCGAAGCTCTCCTCCCGCGCCCGCCACGCGAACCTCGACGTCCCCCTCCCGGCGGGCGAAGGCATCGGCTACGAACTACTGGCTATGGCGGTACGCGCGGAGCAGTCCGGCGTCGACCCGGAAGCGGCCCTGCGAGCCGCCGCCCGCACGTACCGAGACGCGATCCGCACGGCGGAGGGCCACACCGCCTAGCTCCACCGGACCGGTGACTCATCCCAGGTACGGCGTTGATCGTTTCTCGAGGAAGTGCTGGAGCCGGAGGCGCTGTGTGTGGTGCATAGGGAGCGAGTCGAGTTCCGCCGGCGGTACGAAGCGGAGCTCCGTGGACTCGTCCGAGATGGCGAGCGTTCCTCCGGTCACCCGAGCCGTGAAGCAGACATTGAACTGGCGGCGCACTTCGCCGTCGCTGTAGGCGATGACGTGGCGGGGATCGGTGTAGGTGCCGACGAGACCTGTGATCTCCACGTCCAAGCCGGTTTCTTCCCTCACCTCGCGCACGGCCGTCCCGGGCAGCGAGTCCCCCATGTCCATGCCGCCTCCGGGCAAGGCCCACAGGTCGTTGTCGCGCCGGCGCTGAAGCAGGATCCGCCCGGCGTCGTCCGTGACGACGGCGGAGGCGGCGACGACGAGGCTGTTGGGCTTCGGGGCGTGCGGATCGTCGTAGTACTCGGTCCGGGACATTGGCTCAGCCTTCCACGGGGCGGGCGGTGGCCCAGACGGCGTCAAAGCTCTCGGCGTACGTGTCGAACATGGAGCCGTTGCCGCTGCGACGCAGGTGCCAGACAGGCGATGCGTAGGCGTTCACGCCCCAGACATGACCGTTCACCAACATCTGGTCATCGGCGCGGTACACGCTGTTGTAGAGGGTGGTCCCGTGAGTCCGCAGTTCGATACCGGACACTTCGACCAGCGGCCGGTAGTGCATCAAGGCAAGACGGCAGCGCGACTCGATGCCATGCCCGAAGCGCTCTTCCGCTCCTCGTTGCTGAACGTTGGGGCTGTCGGCGTCGCCAAGGGCGATGCGGATGGTGCACCCGTCGTGAGCCCGCTCCCGCAGCAGTTCGTTCAGCCGTGGGTACGCCTCATGTAGAAACACAGCGGCGTACACCAGAACGTCGATGCGTTTCCGGGCCTGTGTGATCAGGTCTGCGAACGCCGACACGGGGAGGTCCGCCCGCTGGTCGTAAAGCGCGACCAGTTCGGAGCTGACAGCCCGTGCCGCGCGGGGCTGCCGAAGCCTCGGCCAGAGTGCGTGCACGTCTTCCCCTAACGTTTCAGCGGCCTGCAGGGCCGTCGTACGCCGTGGTGTCCGGCCAAGGTTGACCCACCGTTCTACGGACTTGGGGTCGACGTCCACCGCCGCTGCCAGGGCGGCGTGTGTCCATCCTCCAGTCGCCATGACGGCTCGCAGTCTCTCGTTCTGCATGGCGAGTGTCCCTCCACATCTGCGGACGTTGAGAGGGACGTTTTACTCCCAGCGGGACGTCCTGAAGTGGGATTTGTGGGAGGTTCCCACGTCCTGGCGACAGCCTGAACATCGATCCCTGGGCACCAAGCGGAAGACAGCAGCGGACGACGCGCTCACGACGGGCAGGCTTGCGGCGCAACACCTGGCTGCCGCACTCAAAGCGGCAGGGTTCACGTTCCCGAGCCTCACCGGCGATTTCCCTGTGATGGAGAGGGTCGTGGTCCAGCTCGGCGGACTCTGTGCCGAGGAAGCTCTCCGGCTTGCCGAGTGGGTCAGGGAGCGGGCTCGGTGACCGCCGAAGCCGACGACGCCGAGCCTCCCTCTCTCATGACAATGCGCGTCAGTCGCGATAGCGGGCGCACTTACGGACCGACACGCGAAGTGCGTGCGGGCGACCATCTGGTGATCGTGGACAACCCCTTCCGGTTTCCGCCCTGTGAATGTGCCCGCTGTGTACCGGACGGGCAGGGTGCGGCTGGGTCTGCTCAGTCGTCCGGGGGTGAGGGGGAAGGGATACGGTCGAGCGCGTGCCGCACGATCTGAACCCCCGTGACCCCATGCCCGAGCTCTTCACCTGGGAGTTCGCCACCGATCCCTATCCGGCGTACGCCTGGCTGCGGGAGCACTCGCCCGTGCACCGGACGGTGCTGCCCAGTGGGGTCGAGGCGTGGCTGGTGACGCGGTACGCCGATGCGCGGCGGGCGCTCGCCGATCAGCGGCTCTCCAAGGACCCGGCCCACCACGCCGGCTCCGCGCACGCCAAGGGCAAGACCGGCATTCCGGGCGAGCGCAAGGCCGAGCTGATGACGCACCTGCTGAACATCGACCCGCCGGACCACACGCGCCTGCGGCGTCTGGTGTCGAAGGCGTTCACACCGCGCACGGTGGCGGAGTTCGCGCCGCGTGTGCAGGAGCTGACCGATCAGCTCATCGACAGGTTCGCGGCGGAGGGCAGCGCGGATCTCATCCACGACTTCGCCTTTCCGCTTCCCATCTACGCGATCTGCGACCTGCTCGGCGTACCGCGCGAGGACCAGGACGACTTCCGCGACTGGGCCGGGATGATGATCCGGCACGGTGGCGGGCCGCGTGGGGGAGTCGCGCGGTCGGTCAAGAAGATGCGTAACTACCTCGCCGAACTCATTCACCGCAAAAGGGAAGAACCGGGCGACGATCTTATTTCCGGGCTGATTCGCGCCAGCGATCACGGTGAGCATCTCACCGAGAACGAGGCGGCCGCGATGGCCTTTATCCTCCTGTTTGCCGGATTTGAGACGACGGTCAATCTGATCGGAAACGGCGTGTACGCGCTCCTGCGCAACCCGGAGCAGCGCGAGCGCCTCCAGCGCGCGCTGGGTGAGGGGGATACGGCACTGCTTGCCACCGGAGTTGAGGAACTTCTGCGTTACGACGGGCCCGTGGAGCTGGCCACCTGGCGGTACGCCACCGAGCCGCTGGCCCTCGGCGGCCAGGACATCGCCGCCGGCGACCCCGTACTCGTCGTACTCGCCGCCGCCGACCGGGACCCCGAACGCTTCACCGAGCCGGACACCCTCGACCTCGCGCGCCGTGACAATCAGCACCTCGGCTACGGGCACGGCATCCACTACTGCCTCGGTGCCCCGCTGGCCCGCCTCGAAGGGCAGACCGCCATCGCGACGCTGCTGCGACGCCTTCCGGACTTGCGACTCGCGGTAGAACCTGACGATTTGCGGTGGCGTGGCGGTCTCATCATGCGCGGACTGCGCACCCTGCCGGTCGAGTTCGGCACCGAAAAGAAGTGACGCTGTGTCACATCGAGACCTTCACGTGATCTGCGCTGCATCGACTTGTAACAAACGATCGAGTACCGCTACGTTCACCGTCAACCTCAGCCGTCACTCGAAAGGCCCACCGCATGCGCTCCGGGAACGGTAGACACCGCCGCCCCCGTCAGGCTCCAGCGTTCGTCGTCGCGGCAGGAGTAACCGGATCGGCCATCGCCATCCCGCTGCTCGGCGCGACCGGCGCGAACGCCGCCGAAGCCACGACCTGGGACCGCGTCGCCGATTGCGAGAGCGGCGGCACGTGGAGCGCCGACCTCGGCAACGGTTACTACGGCGGACTTCAGTTCTCCCCGGAGGTCTGGCAGAAGTTCGGCGGTACGGCGTACGCGCCGCGCGCCGACCTGGCCAGCCGCTCCCAGCAGATCCAGGTGGCCGAAAAGGTACTTGCGGAGGAAGGGCCGCAGGCGTGGCCGAGCTGCGCGCTCATCTCCGGCCTGACGGAGGGTGACGCGGAGGGCGACGACGCCGCGTCGGGCGACGGTGGCGCGACCGCCGAGCCGGCGCCGGGCCAGACGCCGGCCGAGACGCCCGGGAGCTCCGAGACCCCGCAGTCGGCCGAGACGCCCGCCGGGGCCGACGGTGGAAGCGCGGAGACCGGTGCGGCCGACGGGACGGCGAAGTCCGCCGATCCGACGGCTCCCCCTGAGTCCGGGACGCCGTCCGAGGGCGCCAAGACCCCTGGCGCGCCTGCCGGTGAGACCGCTGCACCCGCCACCGGGGAGGGCGCCCCCAAGGGCAAGCACCGCGGCGAAGAGGCTCGGGAAGGCGCCGGCGCCGTATCCGGTGAAACGGGCATCGACCGTGAATCGGGCCGCCATGCCTCCCGAGGTGACGGACCGACACGTGAGGCAGCCAAGGCCGAGGACGCCGAGGGTGCCGAGGGCGCTGAAGGTGTCGACGGCGGCGCGTACACCGTCCGTACCGGCGACAGCCTCTCGGCCATCGCCGACGCCCACGGCGTACGCGGCGGCTGGACGGCGCTCTATGCCGCCAACGAGGAGACCGTCGGGTCCGACCCGGACCTCATCCTCCCTGGCCAGAGCCTCGATCTGGGGTGATTTCGGAGGGTAGTTCGGGCCGCTATGTCCTGGTTGAAGTAAGTGAGACAAGGGTCTCTTTGCCTCAACTGGCCTGCGTGGCCCGGACGATCCCGCCGAGCCGCCTCTGACCTGCGCAGATGCGGACCGCGCAAGGGTCGGGAAGGGCGATATCTCCCTGATGAGCCTTTTTGAACATCAAGGGTTCATGTGTTTACGGTCGAACCGCTCGCCACCGCGGGCCCCGTCGACCGTCACGCCGAATCCTGCCGGCGGCCGGGGGGAACTGACGCGTAAAGCGCCGTAGGCAGGAGCGGGGGACCCAGGTAGGCGCCGGGCCCGGACGTCGAAAGACGGACGGAACCGGCTTGGGGTTAAGCCGCGCGACGCAGGTCGCGCGCCGGGCACTCACTTGGCCCGAACCCGACAGCTCACCTCGTAGGCGTCGGTGAGGAGATGTCGCATGCTGTTTTCCAGCAACGCCAAGCACCGCCGCCCGTCCAAGGCCACTCGGCTCGCCGCGCTCGCCGGTGTCGCCGGCGCCGCTGTCGCCCTCCCGCTGATGGGCGCGACCTCGGCCTCCGCCGCCTCCGTCGAGACCTGGGACGCTGTCGCCCAGTGCGAGTCCGGCGGCAACTGGTCCATCAACACGGGCAACGGTTACTACGGCGGCCTGCAGTTCTCCGCCTCCAGCTGGGCCGCGGCCGGCGGCACGCAGTACGCCCCGACCGCCGACAAGGCATCCAAGGCACAGCAGATCGCCACCGCCGAGAAGCTGCTCGACATGCAGGGCCCGGGCGCCTGGGCCTGCGCCGGCGCCGGCGGTCTGACCAACGACGGTGTCGACCCGGGTGTCGACACCTCGTCCGGTTCCTCCACGCAGCAGGCCGCCCCGCGCGCCGCCGAGCAGCCCGCCTCGCGCAGCGAGGTCCGTGCCGAGCCCAAGGCCGAGACCAAGGCCGAGGCCGCGAAGCCCGCCGCCCCTGCCCCCGCCCCCGCCAAGATCGAGAAGGGCGACGGCGAATACAAGGTCAAGGCCGGCGACACCCTCGGCAAGATCGCCGAGGCGAAGAAGGTCAAGGGCGGCTGGGAGAAGCTCTTTGAGCTGAACAAGGACATCGTCAGCGACGCCGATGTCATCCACCCGGGTCAGCAGCTGCACCTCAGCTGATCCGGCCCGCGGCGCCCCGGCCGGATTCCGGCCGGCGCCGCGGCACCCCCCAGCACCCCGGTCCGGCGCGCTTCCCCCGTGCGCGCCGGGCCGGGGTTTCCGCGTTCGGCTACTGCCCAGTAGTCCCAGTACGTGGCAGCTTCCCCCCAAGAGTTACGTCCGCTATTGCGGGTATTCGGACCTCTTCTTGTCCCAGGGGGCGGGCGAACGGCCGACCGATGCCCCCGAGCCGGTTAGGCTCTTGTCGCAAGGCCAAAGTGACCCTGCACCCCTAGCGTCACATCCCAGAAGGAGATGCTCGTGCCGTCCATCGACGTCGTCGTAGCCCGGGAAATCCTGGACTCCCGAGGCAACCCCACGGTCGAGGTCGAGGTCGGCCTCGACGACGGCAGCACCGGTCGTGCTGCTGTTCCGTCCGGTGCCTCCACCGGAGCGTTCGAGGCCATCGAGCTTCGCGACGGTGACCCGAACCGCTACCAGGGCAAGGGTGTCGAGAAGGCCGTCCTCGCCGTCATCGAGCAGATCGGCCCGGAGCTCGTCGGTTACGACGCCACCGAGCAGCGCCTGATCGACCAGGCCATGTTCGACCTGGACGCCACCGAGAACAAGGCCTCCCTCGGCGCCAACGCCATCCTCGGCGTCTCCCTCGCCGTCGCGCACGCCGCCTCCGAGGCGTCGGACCTGCCGCTCTTCCGTTACCTCGGCGGCCCGAACGCGCACCTGCTGCCCGTTCCGATGATGAACATCCTCAACGGTGGGTCGCACGCCGACTCCAACGTCGACATCCAGGAGTTCATGATCGCGCCGATCGGCGCCGAGTCGTTCTCCGAGGCCCTGCGCTGGGGCACGGAGGTCTACCACACCCTCAAGGCCGTGCTGAAGTCCAAGGGCCTGTCCACCGGCCTCGGCGACGAGGGCGGCTTCGCCCCGAACCTGGACTCCAACCGCGCCGCGCTCGACCTCATCCTTGAGGCCATCAAGCAGGCCGGTTACGTCCCCGGTGAGCAGATCGCGCTCGCGCTCGACGTCGCCGCGTCCGAGTTCTACAAGGACGGCTCGTACGAGTTCGAGGGCAAGTCCCGCTCGGCCGCCGAGATGACGGAGTACTACGAGGAGCTCGTGGCGGCGTACCCGCTCGTCTCCATCGAGGACCCGCTGTTCGAGGACGACTGGGCAGGCTGGAAGGTCCTCACCGACAAGCTGGGCACCAAGGTCCAGATCGTCGGCGACGACCTCTTCGTCACCAACCCGGAGCGCCTGGCGCGCGGCATCGAGGAAGGCGCCGCCAACTCGCTGCTCGTGAAGGTCAACCAGATCGGTTCGCTGACCGAGACCCTGGACGCCGTCGAGCTGGCGCAGCGCAACGGCTTCAAGTGCATGATGTCGCACCGTTCCGGTGAGACCGAGGACGTCACCATCGCCGACCTCGCCGTCGCCACCAACTGCGGCCAGATCAAGACCGGCGCCCCGGCCCGCTCCGAGCGCGTCGCCAAGTACAACCAGCTGCTGCGCATCGAGGAGATCCTCGACGACGCGGCGGTGTACGCGGGCCGCAGCGCCTTCCCCCGTTTCAAGGGATAAGGCACAGCAAGGGCTGAGTGCCCGGTAAGGGCTGAAGCCCCCAGCCTCCCTACGTCCCCGCACCCGGTCCCGTACCGTGTGCGGGGACGTACGCGCGTACAGGGGAGACGGGAGAGACATGGCCGGGAAGGACCGGGACCGGTTCTCCACTGCGACCAGGCTGCGGCTGCTCGGCGAGCAGACCGCCGCCCGTGTCTACCGCTCGCAGACCCGCCGTCAGGCCCGCCGGTCCCGGCTCACCGGACGGGCCGCGCTGCTCGTCCTGGTCCTGTGCTCGCTGATCGTGGCCCTCGCCTACCCGATGCGGCAGTACGTGTCGCAGCGCGGCGAGATCGCCGACCAGGAGCGGAAGATGCGGGAGGCCGGCCGGCGCGTCGAGGAGCTGCGCGACGAGAAGGCCCGGCTCAAGGACGACGCGTACATCGAGCGCCTCGCCCGCGAGCACCTGCACCTCGTGCGGCCGGGGGAGACGGGCTTCACCGTGTACGACCCGGACGCCCGCGACAAGCGCCGCGTCGACCAGGGCGGCGCCGACCGCCCCTGGTACACGAACCTCTGGGACGGCGTCGACCAGGCCGACCGCCCGGACAAGTAACGAGCAATCAGCAAGTCATTGACCCGTAGTCACCACACACACGAAGGCACGAACGCACGCATGGACGCCGCACCCCCGACCACCCCGCGCACCGAGCCCACCGAGGCGGACATCGACGCGTTCAAGCTGCAGCTGGGCCGCCCGCCGCGCGGACTGCGCGCCATCGCGCACCGCTGCCCCTGCGGACAGCCGGACGTGGTGGAGACGGCTCCGCGTCTGGAGGACGGCACGCCGTTCCCGACGCTGTACTACCTCACCTGCCCGCGCGCCGCCGGCGCCATCGGCACCCTTGAGGGCTCGGGCCTGATGAAGGAGATGCAGGACCGCCTCGCCGACGACCCGGAGCTGGCCGCCGCCTACCGCGCCGCCCACGAGGACTACATCCGGCGCCGCGACGCGATCGAGGTGCTCCAGGGCTTCCCGAGCGCGGGCGGCATGCCGGACCGCGTGAAGTGCCTGCACGTCCTGGTCGGCCACTCGCTGGCGGCCGGCCCCGGCGTCAACCCGTTCGGTGACGAGGCGCTCGCGCTGCTGCCCGAGTGGTGGGCGAAGGGCCCGTGCGTGACGCCGTGCGGCGAGGACAAGACCGCCAAGAGCGGCCAGGAGGACGGCAAGTGAGCAGCACCAGGGTCGCCGCCATCGACTGCGGTACGAACTCCATCCGCCTGCTCGTCGCCGAGCACGCCCCCGAGTACGGCGAGCTGTACGAAATCGACCGTCGCATGCGGATCGTGCGGCTCGGCCAGGACGTCGACCGCACCGGCCGTCTCGCCCCCGAGGCGCTGGAACGTACCTTCGCCGCCTGCCGCGAGTACGCCGAGGCCATCAAGGCGCACGGCGCCGAGAAGATCAGGTTTGTCGCCACCTCGGCCACCCGCGACGCCGAGAACCGCGACGAGTTCGTCCGCGGTGTCCTCGACATCCTGGGCGTGGAGCCCGAGGTGATCACCGGCGACCAGGAGGCCGAGTTCTCGTTCACCGGCGCCACCAGGGGGCTGGCCGACCGCGACGACCTGCTCAAGCCCTACCTCGTGGTGGACATCGGCGGCGGCTCCACGGAGTTCGTCGTGGGCGACGACCACGTGCGGGCCGCCCGCTCCGTCGACATCGGCTGCGTACGGATGACCGAGCGCCACCTGGTGCAGGAGGGCGTCGTCTCCGACCCGGCCACCCCCGGCCAGATCGCCGCCATACGGGCCGACATCCGCGCCGCGCTCGACCTCGCGGAGGAGACCGTACCGCTGCGCGAGGCGCACACGCTGGTCGGGCTCGCGGGGTCGGTCACGACCGTGGCCGCGATCGCGCTGCGCCTGGCGGCGTACGACTCCGCGGTGATCCACCATTCCCGGATCCCGTACGAGCGGGTCAAGGAGATCACCGGCGACCTGCTCGCCGCGACCCACGACGAGCGGGCCGCGATCCCCGTCATGCACCCGGGCCGGGTCGATGTGATCGGGGCCGGAGCGCTCGTACTGCTGGAGATCATGGAGCGGACCGGGGCCCGGGAAGTCCTGGTCAGCGAGCACGACATCCTCGACGGAATCGGTTGGTCCATCGTCTGACAGAGGAACTTCGTGAAGTTCTTCACAAGGAATTGGGGCCTCTCGGCCTGCGAATGTGGGTCCAGAGCCCCTCTGGAGGCTCAACTAGAGGGTGCCGCTCGGATTTCCGGCGG
Organism: Streptomyces sp. ISL-99; assembly: GCF_018614005.1. Classification (NCBI taxonomy): domain Bacteria; kingdom Bacillati; phylum Actinomycetota; class Actinomycetes; order Kitasatosporales; family Streptomycetaceae; genus Streptomyces; species Streptomyces sp. ISL-99. Next base: position 26,897 of record NZ_JAGGPC010000017.1, on the reverse strand, counting down.
TTCCGGGCGCGTTGCGCCGAGGGGAAACGGGCCCGCAGCGGGCCGGTGGTCCACCCCCCGAAACCCCCCGTGCGTCCAGCTCACGGGGGGTTTTCAACGTCCGGCTGTATACCGTGGTTCCCCTGCCGCGCCATGACCTGGATCACGTGGGCGGCGGAGTGTAGCAGAGGTGTCCAGAGAGCTTGTGAAGGGGCTCACGAGCCACCCCCCTCCGAGGGGTGGATACTCGATGGCATGAGCACCACGGAGCGTCCCAGGATCCTCGTAGTAGGCGGTGGGTACGTAGGCCTGTACGCAGCACGACGCATCCTCAAGAAGATGCGTTATGCGGAAGCGACCGTCACGGTCGTCGACCCGCGCTCGTACATGACGTACCAGCCCTTCCTCCCCGAAGCTGCCGCCGGCAGCATCTCGCCGAGGCACGTCGTCGTACCGCTGCGACGCGTCCTGCCCAAGGCCGAGGTGCTCACTGGTCGGGTCACGACCATCGATCAGGACCGCAAGGTCGCCACGGTCGCGCCGCTCGTCGGCGAGGCCTATGAGCTGCCCTTCGACTACCTCGTCGTCGCCCTCGGCGCGGTTTCCCGCACCTTCCCGATCCCCGGCCTGGCCGAGCAGGGCATCGGCATGAAGGGCGTGGAGGAGGCCATCGGCCTTCGCAACCACGTCCTGGAACAGCTCGACAAGGCCGACTCCACGACCGACGAGAACGTCCGCCGCAAGGCGCTGACCTTCGTCTTCGTGGGTGGCGGCTTCGCCGGCGCCGAGACCATCGGCGAGGTGGAGGACATGGCCCGCGACGCGGCCAAGTACTACACCAGCGTCAAGCGCGAGGACATGCGCTTCCTGCTCGTCGACGTGGCCGACAAGATTCTCCCCGAGGTCGGGCCCGAGCTCGGCAAGTGGGGCAAGGAGCACCTCGAGGGCCGCGGCATCGAGGTCTACCTGAAGACCGGCATGGACTCCTGCGTGGACGGTCACGTGGTGCTCAGCAACGGGCTTGAAGTCGACTCCAACACCATCGTGTGGACCGCCGGCGTGAAGCCGAACCCGGCGCTGGCCCGCTACGGCCTGCCGCTCGGCCCGCGCGGCCACGTGGACACCCAGACGACGCTCCAGGTGCAGGGCTCGGACTACATCTGGGCCGCGGGCGACAACGCCCAGGTCCCGGACGTCGCCGCCCGCAAGGCCGGCGTCGAGAACGCCTGGTGCCCGCCGAACGCCCAGCACGCGCTGCGTCAGGCCAAGGTCCTCGGCGACAACGTGGTCTCCGGCATGCGGGGCTTCCCGCAGAAGGAGTACAGCCACGCCAACAAGGGTGCGGTCGCGGGTCTGGGCCTGCACAAGGGCGTCGCGATGATCGTCATGGGCAAGATGAAGATCAAGCTCAAGGGCCGTCTCGCCTGGTACATGCACCGTGGCTACCACGGTCTGGCCGTGCCCACCTGGAACCGCAAGATCCGCGTCGTCGCCGACTGGACGCTGGCGATGTTCCTCAAGCGCGAGGTCGTCTCGCTCGGCGCCATGGAGACTCCGCGCGAGGAGTTCTACGAGGCGGCCAAGCCCGCGCCGGCCCCGGCCGCCAAGACCAGCGCGTCCGCCGGCAGCGAGAAGGCCAAGGCGTCCTGACGCTCCAGCGGTGAGCAGTACGCAGTAACGCAGCCCGAAGGGGCCGCCCGCCATCCGTGGTGCGGGCGGCCCCTTCGGCGTTTCCCGCGACGGGGCGGGTGCATGTAGACGCCACTCGCTTTGCTGATCCATTGCCCGCCATCGGGATGCTGCGAGACACCCGTCGGTGTTATCTCTGGTGAACGCTCAGTAATCCGGGCAATACTGTCACGGAGGTGTGCACCATGGCCGACGCCGCCCTGCGGCTGACCACGCTTGCCGAGGAGCTCCTCGGGACTCCACTGCCTGTCCGTATCCGCGCCTGGGACGGAAGCGAATCCGGCCCGGCCGACGCTCCGGTTCTCGTCGTCCGAAGCCGCCGTGCGCTGCGCCGCCTGCTGTGGAAGCCTGGCGAACTCGGCCTGGCCCGTGCGTGGGTGGCCGGTGAGATCGACATCGAGGGCGACCTGTACGAGGCCCTCGACCGCATCGCCGGACTGCTCTGGGACCGCGGCGCCGAGACCAAGTCCGCCATCCATCCGGTGCGCGACCCCCGTGTGCGCGCCGCCGCCCGCGGCCTGCTCGCCCTCGCGGGCCCCTGGCCGCCGCCGCCCCCGCCCCCCGAGGAGGTCAGACGCCGCAGCGGACCGCTGCACACCAAGCGCCGCGACAAGGAGGCGATCAGCCACCACTACGACGTCGGCAACGACTTCTACGCACTGGTGCTCGGCCCCTCGATGGTCTACTCATGCGCGTACTTCGACGATTCCGCTGAGGGGCTGACCCTCGAAGAGGCCCAGCACGCCAAGCTCGAACTGATCAGCCGCAAGCTGGCGCTCAAGGAAGGGACGCGGCTGCTGGACGTCGGGTGCGGCTGGGGCTCGATGGCGATGCACGCGGCGCGCGAGCACGGCGCCCGCGTCACCGGCGTCACCCTCTCCGCCGAGCAGGCGGCGTACGCCCGCAAGCGCATCGCCGACGAGGGCCTGACCGACCGCGTCGAGATCCGGGTGCAGGACTACCGGGACGTCAGGGACGGTCCGTACGACGCCATCTCGTCGATCGGGATGGCCGAGCATGTCGGCTCGGTCCAGTACCGGGAGTACGCCGACGACCTGTTCGCCCTGCTCAAGCCCGGCGGCCGGCTGCTCAACCACCAGATCGCGCGGCGTCCCGAGCCCAACGAAGAGGCCTACCACGTGGACGAGTTCATCGACGCGTACGTCTTCCCGGACGGGGAGCTCGCGCCGGTCGGCCGGACCGTGGGGACGCTGGAGGAAGCGGGCTTCGAGGTCCGCGACGTCGAGTCCATCCGTGAGCACTACGCCCTGACGCTGCGCCAGTGGGTCGCCAACCTGGAGGCCAACTGGCCGGAGGCGGTACGGGCGGCCTCGCGGGGGCGGGCCCGCGTCTGGCAGCTCTACATGGCGGCCTCCGCGCTCTCCTTCGAGCACAACAAGATCGGCGTCAACCAGGTCCTCGCCGTACGGCCCGGGGAGGGCGGTGCGTCAGGGATGCCACTGCGTGCCCGGACCTGGAATCCGACCTCCCGATAGCGCGCACGGCAAAGGGCCGGCCCCCGTGGGCCGGCCCTTCACTGTCCCCGCGTACCGCTGCCTACTCGGCCTTGATGGCGTCGAGCATGTTCAGCTTCGCCGCGCTGCGGGCCGGCCACATCGCGGCCAGTACGCCGACGACCGCGGCCAGCAGCAGGAAGATGCCGATCCGGTCCCACGGCAGGACCAGCGCGTAACCCGGCACCGAGTCCTTGACCGTCTGGCCGATGGCCCAGCCCAGGAACGTACCGAGGCCGACGCCGATGACCGCGCCGAAGAGCGAGATGACCACGGCCTCCAGCCGGATCATGGTCTTGACCTTGCGGCGGTCGAGGCCGATGGCCCGCAGCATGCCGATCTCCTGCTGACGCTCGAAGACGGACATCGCCAGGGTGTTGATGACGCCGAGCACCGCGATGAGAAGGGCCATGCCGAGCAGCCCGTACATGATGTTCAGCATCGTGTTGATCATGCCGCCGAACTGATTGCGGATGTCCTGCTGGTCCATCACGCTGATCGCCGGGTTCTGACCCAGCGCGTCGACGAGCGCCTTCTCGTTCGCCGCGCTCGCGCCGCCGTCCGTCTTCACCCAGATCTCCCGGATGTACGGCTTGGCCTCGTGCTCGGTGACGGTCTTCTGGTCGATGAGGACCGGCGAGAGGAACTCGTTGCCCTTGTACGTCGCGCCGACCGTCAGCTTCGACTTCTTGCCGTCCGCGAACTCCACGGGCACGCTGTCGCCGACCTTGAAGCCGCGGCTCTTCGCGGTGTCCTCGGCGACCGCGATCCGGCCCTCGCCGAGCGAGTCCAGCGAGCCGGAGACCGGCGTGACGTTGATGACGCGCTCGATGTCGCCGGGCGTGACACCGGACGCCGAGGTGTAGTCGCCCTTCAGCATGAGGTCGGCGGCCGTCTGCGGGGAGACCGCGGACACGCCGGGGACCTTCTCCAGCGCGCTGAGCGCCGACTTGTCCAGCGAATCACCGCCGGCCATCGTGAACATGTAGTCGGCCTTGATGTTGTCCGTGGTCATCTTGTCCACGGCCCGGCCCATGGTCACGCCGAGTACGGAGAGGCCGGTGACCAGGGTCAGGCCGATCGCCAGCGCGGACGCGGTGGCTCCGGTACGCCGCGGGTTGCGGACCGCGTTCTGGCCGGCCAGCGTGCCCGACACCCCGAAGAGCTTGCTGATCAGCGGCCGTACCAGCGCGATGACCGGACGCGACAGCAGCGGGATCAGCACGATGATGCCGATCAGCGCCAGGAAGGCACCGGCCCCGATGAGCATCCGGCCGTCCTTGCCGGCCGCCGCGCCGCCGAGGATCCCGGCAGCGCCCAGCAGCGCGATGAAGCCGCCGATGGAGTTCCGTACGACAAGGGACTTCGTGGTCGCCACCGCGTGCACGCTGTTCATCGCCGCCACCGGCGGGATCTTCGCGGCCCGGCGGGCGGGCAGCCAGGCGGCGAGCATCGTGACCAGCACGCCGACCGCGAAGGCGGCTGCGACCGAGGTGGGCGAGACGATCAGCGGACCGGCGGGGGTCTTCGCGCCGAAGGCTGACATTGCGGAGCGCAGCCCGGTCGCGAGCCCCAGACCGAGGGCGAAACCGACCACCGACGCGAGCGCGCCGACGACCATCGCTTCGAGCAGCACCGAGCGCTTGACCTGGCGGCGGGAGGCGCCGACGGCGCGCATCAGCGCCAGTTCCCTGGTGCGCTGGGCGACCAGCATGGTGAAGGTGTTGGAGATCAGGAAGACACCGACGAAGAGCGCGATCGCGGCGAAGCCGAGCAGCACCTGGTTGAGGGCGCTCAGGCTCTCCTCGATCATCTTGGCCTGGTCGTCGGCGAGCTCCTTGCCGGTCTGGGCCTCGGCGCCCTCGGGCAGCAGCGGCTTCACCTCGTCGAGCAGCCGCTGCTCGGACGTGCCCGAGGCGGCGGTGATGGTGACGTCCTTGAAGTAGCCGGGCGCCAGGTAGAGCTGCTGGGCGACGGGCGTGTCGAAGAGCACCAGCGAGCCGCCGGCGTTGACCTGGCCGTCCTCGGTGGTGAAGACACCGGAGAGGGTGTACTCCTTCACCGGACCGTTGGTCGCGACCCGCACGGTGTCACCGGTCTTGTACTCGCCCTTGTCGGCCGTGGCCTTGTCGAGGGCGATCTCGCCGGCCTTCGCGGGGCCGGAGCCGTCCGTGAAGTCGTAAGCGGCGTCCTTCCCATCCTTCCCCGGCTTGAAATTGGCGCCGGTGTTGGACCAGCCGTTGCCGATCAGCTTGCCGTCGGGGTCGGCGACACCGGCGAAGCCGGAGATCCGGCCGGTGGCGGAGGCGACACCGTCCAGGGCCTGGATCTTCTCCAGGGTCCGGGTGTCTATGCCCTGGTCCTTCTTGCTGTTCTCGCGGTCGGGGTACGTCGTGACCGCTACGGCGACGTTCTTGTAGCTCTTCGCCGACTGGTTGCCGTAGGCGTTGGAGAGGGTGTCGGTGAAGACCAGGGTGCCGGACACGAAGGCCACGCCGAGCATTACGGCGAGCACGGTCATCAGCAGCCTGGCCTTGTGCGCGAGCACATTGCGCAGGGCGGTACGGAACATGTTTCTGTCAGTCCTGGGGTGGGGGCGGCCGGAGGGGCAGGGAGCTCTCGTGGGTCAGCTGGTGCGGCCCTTGGAGTCGAACTCCTTCATCCGGTCGAGGACACCGTCCGCGGTCGGGCTCAGCATCTCGTCGACGATCCGGCCGTCGGCCAGGAAGATCACGCGGTCCGCGTACGACGCGGCCGACGGGTCGTGCGTCACCATGACGACGGTCTGGCCCAGCTCACGCACCGAGTTCCGCAGGAAGCCGAGAACCTCGGCGCCCGAACGCGAGTCCAGGTTTCCGGTCGGCTCGTCACCGAACATGATCTCGGGCCGGCTCGCCAGGGCGCGGGCCACGGCGACGCGCTGCTGCTGGCCGCCGGAGAGCTGGGAGGGGCGGTGGCTGAGCCGGTCGGACAGGCCGACCATGCCGATGACCGTCTCCAGCCACTCCTTGTCGGGCTTGCGGCCCGCGATGTCCATCGGCAGCGTGATGTTCTCGGCGGCGGTGAGCGTCGGCAGCAGGTTGAACGCCTGGAAGATGAAGCCGATCTTGTCCCGGCGCAGCTGCGTGAGCTGCTTGTCCTTGAGGGTGCCCAGCTCGGTCTCGCCGATCCGTACGGAGCCGGAGCTGAAGGAGTCGAGACCCGCGACGCAGTGCATCAGCGTCGACTTCCCGGAGCCGGACGGGCCCATGATCGCGGTGAACTCACCCTGACGGAAGTCCACGGTGACCCGGTCCAGGGCGACCACCTGGGTCTCGCCCTGCCCGTAAACCTTCGAGAGCTCCGTGGCGCGTGCGGCCACCGCGGTGGTGCGGTGGGCGGTGGCGGTGGGGGTGGTGGTCACGAGAGGGCGCTCCTGTGTGGGACGTTTGAAGGGACCCCTTCATCGTCCCGTCCGTCCGGCGCCCGCGGATCAGCCCTCGTGCCCGTTCGGGTGGCCCTCTTGAGTCGCATCGCCGGGTACGCCCGTCCTCCTTTGGTATGACGTCGTCCCTGACGCCGCCCGGGGGGCTGTCCCTGAGGCCGGGCGAGGTGCGCGCAGTCGAGTTTCCGCCTTTCCCGCAGGCGGCCCTTTGTGCCCGTACACCGCCTCCGGCATGTGCCGACAGCGCATTACCCGCGCTGACACACCCTCAGGCGCCAATAAAATAAGACAACATCGGCCGGGTGTTCCGCTGTTCGGGGGAAGCGTCCGGATAGGCTCTGACCCGCGAATTGTGGAGCCGCGCACCTTGCCCGGATGGTGGAATGCAGACACGGCGAGCTTAAACCTCGCTGCCCTCACGGGCGTGCCGGTTCAAGTCCGGCTCCGGGCACCAGCCGTCGTAGGGCCCGACTCGGGCGCCGGAGCCGGATGCCGTCGGAAAGGGCCACGGCCCGTCCGGGCTTCGGACGGGCCGGCCAGTCACACACGATCCCGGATCCCTGATCGCCGCGACCGCTGATGATCCGTTCGAAACGACTCGTCTAGGACCAGCCGTTGTCGAGCATGACCGCCGGGCCGGGGGCGGACCAGCCGTTGTCGAGCTTGACCGCCGGGCCGGTGGTGGACCAGCCGTTGTCGGCAACAGCCCGGCCGGGGGTGGACTCCATGGCAGAGTGGCCGATAATGAGCGCCAGTGCCGCGGCGAAACCAGAGACAATCAGGGCGATTCGAGCAGTGAACGACTGCATGTGGAGTGTCCTTTAGTGAGAAACCTGAAGGTGCGGACAGAGCGTCGCTGTGCGTCGTTGAGCGGCAGATTCCGGTCTGGCCGAGGTCCGGCTGCTTTCGACGCCGTCAGCTTGCCGTCATTGCGGGCAGCTCGGCAGAGCATCTGACCCGCTGTATTCACGCCTGTCGCAAACACGAGGGGGGAACGCGATGGAGACGTTTGAGGAGGGGGCGCCGGCCGCGGAGCTGACCAGCGACGGCCTGAGGCTCTATGAGTACGCGGCCGGAGTCCTGTCGTTCACCCCGGAGGAGGCCCGCTGCGCGCTCGGCCTGGACGAGACGGAGCTGTCCTCGGCCGTCGAGCGGCTCGAGGCCCTGCGGCTGCTGCGGCGGGACGCCGACCACCCGGACCGGCTCACCGTGGTCTCGCCGCAGTTCGCGGCCGGCCAGCTGCTGTGGCCGATGGAGCGCCAGATCCGGCAGCAGTCCGAGAGCGTGGAGCGAATACGGACGGCCCTGGGCGCGTTGGGTCCCTGCTACCAGAACGGCCGGCAGCGTCAGCAGTCCAAGGAGGTGGAACTGCTGACCGATCTGGCCGACGTACGGCGGCTGATCGACCAGCTCACGGACAGCTGCCGGACCGAGGCGCTCCATGTGCAGCCCGGCGGCGCCAGGGACCCGGAGGCGCTGCTCAAAGCGCGGGGCAGCATGGGGAGGCTGCTGGACCGCGGAGTCAGCAGCCGTTCGATCTACCAGCACCCGGCCCGCTACAGCCAGCACACGGTGGAGTTCGCCGAGTGGATGATGGAGCGCGGGGCTGAGGTGCGGACCCTGGCGGACGGTCCCGACCGGATGCTGATCTACGACCGCAAAGCGGCCGTGGTCAGCGTGCAGGGCGACTCCGCGCACGCTGTCGTCGTGTACGAACCCAACCTGGTGGCGTTCATGGTGTCCTCCTTCGAGACCGCCTGGCGGGCAGCCGAACCCTTCCCGGTGGGCTTCGACCGCGAGTGGGCCAAGCAGGTCTCCGACGATCTGCGTCAGTCGATCGTCCGGCTGCTGACCGAGGGCCTCGACGACAAGGTCATCTCACGCCGGCTGGGCATGTCGGTGCGGACCGTGCAGCGTCACGTGGCCGAGATCATGCGCTCACTCGACGCGAAGAGCCGCTTCCAGACCGGCTATCTGATCGGTCTGGACAAGGGAGGCGCCCCGCTCGTGGAGCCGGGCGTGGTCACGACCGGCGGCTCACCACGGCGCGGCGGCGCTGCTCCTGGGACGGCCCACGTCTCTGCGGCTGTGTCCGAGGGTCATCGCACGAATCACACTCGGGGTGATCTTTCCTTCGAGTAGCGGCTCCAGGACCGTGCCGAGCGCCGTCCCGAGGTGCAGGTTCTCGTCGTCCTCGGCGTGTGCCCGGGCCCGGGCGACGGCCAGTTCCATCCAGGCCAGGCCGGCCGGCGGGGCGCCGGGCAGGGTCATCACGTACTCGTACTCGGTCTCGTAGGGGCCGCTGTGCGGCGCCCGGATCCACCACGGCGGCGGGAACACCGGCTCGGCCGCGCCCGGCTGCCCCAGCGGCGGCACCGGCGGGATGACCAGGCGGGGGGCCCGGCCGGTGAGCCGGGCCACGGCGCGCAGCGCCGCGTCGGCCGGGGCGGTGTCCCCGGCCAGGCGCTCACTGGGCAGTTCGAGGCCGCCGCCGGGCAGGACTCCGAGGAGCCAGGGCTGCCGGCCGTCCCGGCCGGGGCCGGGCGTACGGGCGTACACGAAGCAGCGCAGGCCAAGGGCGTCGGCGTGGACGGGGATCACCGGGCCGGCAGCCGGTCGGAGAGGCCGAGCACCAGAAGGGCCAGGTTGACGCCGGGCCTGCCGAGTTCCTCGCTGTAACGGTCGATGACCACGTTCTCCTCGGCGAGGGAGGTCCGGGAGCTGCCGGAGCTCACGCGGGCGCGGGTCTGCTGCCGGGCGGCCGCCGCGCGGCGGCCGACGAGGCGGATGATCTGCTCATCGAGGGTGGCGATGTCTTCGGACATTGAGGGCTCCTGTTCCGGTTCCTGGTCTTGGCGGTGAGGTCGGTGAGGTCGGTGGGGTCAGCCGGCGGGTACGAGGTCCGGGTCGGTGGGGGTGGAGCTGGTGCCGCGGGTCCCGCGGCGCAGGGTGGTGAGGGCGACGAGGCCGCAGAGCGCGGCGAGCGGCAGCCACACCCAGGCCGCGTGGTCCGTGGTGATCAGGGCGATGCCGATCGAGGGGCCGAAGAGCATGCCGACACCCATCATCGAGTTGCACAGGGCGCTTGCGCGAGTGAGCTCGCCGTCCGGCACCTTGGAGATCAGCCAGGGGTGGAAGGAGCAGGAGTAAGCGCACTCGCCGAGGGCGAAGAAGACCGCGTACAGCAGCAGTCCGGTGAGCTGGAGCGGGCCGGGGCCGAAGGCGGTGACACCGGCCAGGACGAGGCCGGTGGCCCACAGGGCGACGGCGATGCGCAGTCCGTGCTCCTCGGGGCGCTTCTCCAGCAGCTTGGTGATGGGGCGTTGACAGAGCACGATGACCACGACGTTGAGGGTGAGCATCACGGAGATCCAGCCGATGCCGGTGTCCATGAGCTGGTCGGCGACCAGCGGCGCGGTGGCCTCGAACTGGCTGTAGCCGATGAGGTAGGCGCCGAACTGGAAGAGCGCGGCGCCGAGGGCGGCCCGGACGAGCAGGGCGGTGCCGAGCGCGGGGGCGGCGGGGGCGGCGGGGGCCGCCGGGACCGCGGCGTCGCCGGCCTTGCCGCCCTCGGCGCTCTGTGCGCTTTCGGGGGCCTCGGCCACCTCCGGGACCCGGCGGGCCAGTCCCAGGGCGAAGGCCACCGGGAGGTAGCCGACCGCGTTGGCGATCAGCAGCCAGGTGATGGCCTCGCGGGAGAAGACGGTGAGGAAGAGCCCGGCCACCAGGGAGCCGGCGGCGAGCGTGGCGTTGAGGATCTGGTAGCGGCGGGCGAAGACCTGGCGCCGTTCCTCGGGCGGCACCAGGGAGTTGACGATCGGGATGATGGCGGCCATGAAGCAGCCCTGCCCGGCGCCGCCGAGGACGGCCGCGGCGCCTGCGGCGACGAGCGTGTCGCCCCGGGTCAGCAGGAGGAAGCAGCCGAGCCACAGGAGCAGGCCGGTGATGCCGAGGGCGTGCCGCGGGATCCGTACGGCGGCCGAGGCGAGCAGCAGCGAGACGGCGAGGTTGGCGATGCCGGAGACGCCGTAGTAGACGGCGACGCCGGTGGTGCCGATGCCGGGCTGGGCGGCCAGGTGGATGCCGATGAACGGGAAGACCATGCCGTAGCAGAACGACGACAGGCCGTGCAGGACCAGGATGCGGTTGACCGACCTGCGGCGCAGAGCGGGCAGGTCGCCGGACGTCTGGGGCATGCGGGTACGTACCTTCCGGGAGATCAGCGGGATCAGCGGGATACGAGCGCGAGCACCCGGGCCGGGCTGCCGGAACCGCCGACGATGGGCAGCGGCGCGGCGATCAGCACGGCGCCCTGCGGGGGGAGCCGGTGCAGGTTGCGGAGCTGGGTGACGCCGTACTTTCCGGCGCCGTGGAAGTACCAGTGGCAGGGGTACGGCTGGTCCCCGAACTCGCCGGCCTGGCCGGCATCCGTACCGACGGTCTCCACACCGATGCCGATGATCCCGGTCTCCTCGGCCAGCCACTGGGCGCAGGAGGGCGAGATGCCGGGCGTGTGCCGGTCGTTGAGGAAGGTCTCCTGGGAGCCCTGCCGGGACTCCCAGCCGGTGCGGTAGAGCAGCCAGCCGCCGGCGGCGAGCGGGCCGTGCTGCTCCTGCCATGCCTCGACGTGGTGGCGCTCCAGGAGGAAGTCGGGGTCGGCGGCGGCCTCGGCGGAGAAGTCCAGTACGGAGGCGGGGCCGACCAGGCGCTGCGGGGGGACCTGGGAGACGTCGTCGAGGTCCTTGCCGGTGAGCCAGTGGATGGGGGCGTCGAAATGGGTGCCGGTGTGCTCGGAGAGGCGGATGTTGTTCCAGTAGACGGTGGGGCCGGCCTCGTCGTAGTGGGAGATGACTTCGCGCTCGAAGGCCCAGGGCTGGCCGCGCTCCGGCGGCAGCTGGATGAGCGGGGTCTCCTCGGAGAGCGGCGAGGTGAGGTCGACGACTTCCACCGAGCCGTCGAGCAGGCCGGTCAGCAAGGGGGTGAGGGACTGGGTGTCCACGGAGGCGGGCATGTCACTTCTCCCCGGTCGTGCGGGCGATGGTGGACCAGTGCCGGTAGTCGGGGTGCTGGCCCCGGACCACCGAGTCGTACAGCTCCTGGAGCTTGCGGACCGTCACGCCCGGGCTCCCGTCGCCGACCGGTATGCGGTCGAGGCTGGTGACGGGCGCGATCTCGGCGAGCGTGCCGGCGACGAAGATCTCGTCGGCGGTGTAGAGCTCGGTGCGGTCGATCTCACGGCGCTCCATGGGGATGCCGAGTTCCCGCCGGGCGAGCTCGCCGATGGTGGCGACGGTGATGCCTTCCAGGACGCCGCTGGTGCCGGGCGGGGTGATGAGCTTGCCGTCGTGCAGCATCGCCACGCAGGAACCGGGGGCCTCGGAGATGCTGCCGCGCTGGTTGAGCAGGAGGGTGGTGTCGTAGCCGTTGCGGATCGCCTCGTGGTGGGCGAGGCGGCTGTTGTGGTAGTTGGCGCCCGCCTTGATGCGCGGCGGCATGGAGTCGTCGCTGATGCGGCGCCAGGAGGAGACGGTGGCGGACAGGCCGCTCTCGAAGCCCCGGCCGCGCGGGGCGCGGGTGGAGGTGATGTGGACGCCGGCGTCGTCGGTGTGGCTGAGCGGGTCCGCGTTCGGGCCCATGTTGAAGTACGAGACGACGCAGATGTGTACGTCCTCCTCGAAGCGGTTGGCCTCCAGGACGTCGAGCACGCCCTGCTTCAGCTCCTCGTCGGAGAAGGCGATCTCCATGCGCAGGCTCTTCATCGAGCGGCGCAGCCGGGCCAGGTGCTCGTCGACCCGGAAGACCGCGAGGCCCTCGCCGTCGGGGCGGCGGTAGGCGCGCAGCCCCTCGAAGACGTTGGCGCCCCAGAAGGCTCCCTGGGAGCGGGCGTGGACGGTGCACTGGTCCCAGTCGACGACGGTGCCGTTGAGCCAGGCGTGGGTGGGCAGTTCGGGTGTGGTCACTTCATGCTCCTGCGCAAGGGTGAGGGGCGGTCAGACGGTGGCGGGGACGCGCGGCGCGGCGGCCGGGGCGGCGGCGGGAGTGGCGGCCACGGCGCAGCGGGCGAGGGTGGCGCCGAAGGTCTCGGGCCGCTCGGCGTCGGCCAGCGCGCCGAGGTGGCCGTCGGGGCGGACGATCAGGCAGGTGCCCTCGTCGGCCCGGTACGCCTCGCGCAGCACGCTGTCGCGGTCGCGCAGCACGGTGACGCCCTCGGGCATGTCCGCCGCGGAGCCGGCGGCCGGTACGGCGAGTTCGCCCTCGCGCAGGACCACGATCAGGTGGGCGGTCAGGCCGCGGGTGTCGGCGAGCGCCCGCTCGGCGAAGGCGCGCGCGGCGTCCCGGTCCGGGGCGAAGTACAGGCCGGTGAAGCCGGCGCCGTACAGCTCGCGGACGCGGTGGGCACCGGGGGCGTCGATCCGCGCGTCGGGGGCGAAGGCGCCCATCAGCGGGTGGCGGTCGGCGGACTCCACGACGGGGGAGTCGATGTATGTGTGAGGCTCGGCCATCTTGCCGCTGTTGACCTTGTCGCGGGCGCCCTGGAAGGGCTGGGAGAGGAACAGCAGCGCCTTGCGCGCGAGCCGGCGCGCCAGATTCGGCGGCACCATGAACTTGATGGTGGCCTCGGTGACGGCGAGGTTCTCCTTGGCGGCGGCGTAGCGCTCGTCGTGGTAGGTGTCGAGGAGCGCGTCCCCGGCCTTGCCCTGCATGACCAGCGCCAGCTTCCAGGCGAGGTTGTCGGCGTCCTGAATGCCGCTGTTCATGCCCCGTGAGCCGTACGGCGGCAGGGAGTGGGCGGAGTCGCCGGCGAAGAAGATCCGGCCGATGCGGAACTTCTCGACCACGCGCTGGTGGAAGCGGTAGGTGGACAGCCAGTCGATCTCGTAGTCGACGTCCCCGATGACGGCGCGCACCCGCCGGTCGAAGCGGCCGTCCGCACGCTCGGCCTCGATGTCGGTCTCGGGGGCGAGCTGCCAGTCGATGCGCCAGATGTCGTTCGGCTGCGGGTGCATGACGAGCTGACGGCCCGGGTTGAAGGGCGGGTCGTAGTGGAAGTGGCGCTCCTTGGCGAGCGGCAGCTTCACCTTCAGGTCGGTGATCAGGAAGCGGTCCTGGTGGCTGTAGCCGGTCCACTCGACGCCGGTGAGCTTACGCATCGGGCTGCGGACGCCGTCGCAGGCGACGACGTACTGGCAGCGGTAGTCGCGCGGGCCGTCCGGGGTGTCGGCGAAGACGGTGACGGTGTCGCCGTCCTGCTCGACGCCGGTGATTTCGTGGGCCCAGCGGACCTCGGTGAGCGGGTCGGCCTCGACCTTCTCCAGCAGCAGCTGCTCGATGCGGTACTGGGAGATGTTCACGAACGGGCCGTAGCCGATCCGGCGGGTGTACTCGGCGGCGCGGATCTCCTTGCCGCGCACATAGGTGCGGGCCGTGGTCCAGGTGACGCCCTCGGCGCCGATGGTCTCGGCGCAGCCGAACTTGTCGAGTACCTCCAGCACGTCGCCCTGGATGAGGCACGCCTTGGAGCCCTGCTTGCGCAGCTCGGGGTCGCGCTCGAAGAGGACGCTCGGGATGCCGAAGGAGGCCAGGCGGGCGGCCAGGGCCATACCGACGGGGCCGGCGCCGACGATGCCTACGGGGATCAGGTCGCTGTTCATGCTGCCTCTTCGCTCTCTGTACGGGGTGCGGCGGCGGTGGGGGCGTCGGTGCCAGGGGCGTCGGCGTCGGGTGTTTCGGTGACGCTGCGGAAGACCGGGATCTTCCGTACCGAGCTGAGATACGGGGTGCCTTCGGTCGCGCCGGTGCCCGAGCGGGTGCCGAGCATCCGGACGGCGATCCGGTAGTGCGTCTGGCGCCAGCGGCGCAGGGCGCCGGCGAACCCGAGCATCGAGGCGGTCAGCAGCTCGCGGTCGGCGGCGCTGAAGCGGATGTCGGTGAGGGCGGCGCCGCAGGCTTCGTCGAGGGTGGGCTGGCCGGCCAGGATCCGCCCGCGTACCTCGGGGGTGGAGCGGTAGGCGGGGGAGTCCAGCCGGTCCTGGTCGGGGACCCGGCACAGGGACTCGACCAGTTTGTAGTTGCGGGACTGGATGGCGCTCGCGCCGTCGGTGAACTCGCGGAAGACGCGGAAGGATTCGACCTGCATGGTGGCCAGCAGCGAGAACAGCGGGGCCGATTCGGCGAGAACGGTCTCGGCGACCGCGAGGTGCCCGGTCGCGTCCCCGGTCCGGGCGTCGTTCAGGTCCCCGATGGCCGTACGGATGCTCAGGGCCAGCAGCGCGAAGGTGGTCTCGAAGGTCTGCAGCACCCGGATGAACATGTGCTCGTCGTGCGATATGTAGACCGGCAGCACGCTGAGCTTCAGCACCCGGCGCTCGTGCGGGTCCAGCAGTTCGCCGTCGACGAGCTCCCACAGCTGGGCGGCCTGGCCGGCCGGGTCGGCGGCGGTGAGCCGCTCGCCGTACCCGAGCCTGGCGAGTGCGGGCCTGGCCACCCGGACGGCGAGTCGGCAGCGCTTCTCCACCAGCCGGGCGTCGGGCCGCATCTCCGGGAGCCACGCGGTGCGCCCCTCGGCGGCGGCCAGCTCGAACCGCAGCAGGTCGGCCAGGAGTTGGACGGTCAGCCGGTCCCGGGTGACGCGGGCGGCCGGGGCGGCGGCCGGCCCGTCGTCGGCGGTCGGCAGGCCGAGCACGCTGAGCGAGGTGTACGTGGGGTAGTCGTACCGGCCGTCCCACTTGTCGAGCGCGGTGTCCAGGAACCGGTCGAGCAGCAGCCGGTGGGCCGCGTCGGCGGGTGTGGGCGCCAGCGGAGCGAGCCGCTCCCTGGCCAGGGCCAGGGACTTCAGGATCTCGTCACAGACGAAGTGCTTGCCGACGCGGTGGAACTCGTGGGTCACCGCGGGGTACGGAAACCGGCTGGGTACGGGATCGGCCAGCCAGTCGGTCAGCTCTTTCACGCTGCGGGTCTCACCTTCGGGAGTGGGACGGAAAGGGCGGGGCCGGTCAGTGCGCGGAACTCGCGCATGGCCTGGCAGAGGGCCTCCACGTCGTCCGTGGAGTTGTAGTAGTGGAAGGACAGGCGTACGACGGGCCCGCGTGGGCTGACGGCGATGCCCTGGCCGGCCAGCCAGCCGGCGAGGGCGCGCGGGTCGGCGTCGTACAGGCCGAGGTGGGCGCCCTGCAGTTCCGGCGTCTCGGCCTTGCGGACCCGTTCGCCCTGGGCGACGAGGGTGCGCGCGGTGCGGTCGGTCAGGGCGGAGATGTGGCGCCGTACGTCGGCCAGGTCGACGTCCCGGAACAGGTCGAGCGCGGCGTTGGCGGCGTACACGGCGGACACCGCGGGGGTGCCGGTCTCGAAGCGCCGGGCGATGGCCGGGAAGTCGAGCCGCAGCGGGTTGAACGCCATCGGCTCCACCCGCCCGAACCAGCCGGTCAGCTGCGGGTCCTGATCACCCATCAGACCGGAGCGGGCGTAGAGGAAGGCCAGGCCGGGGAGTCCGGCGAGGTACTTCATCGTCCCCGCGACGAGGTAGTCGCAGCCGATGTCGGCGACATCCACCGGCATCACGCCGACGGCCTGGTAGGCGTCGACGAAGGTCAGCGCCCCGGCGGCCCGGCCGGCCTCGACGATCTCCGCGACCGCCGGCCGCTCGGCGAACTGGTAGGTGGACATCGGGACCGACACCAGCGCGGTGCCGTCGCCCATGGCCGCCAGGTAGTCGGCGGGCCGGATGCGGCCGGTTCCCTGGTCGCCCGTGAAGATCACCCGGGCGCCGCGCGGCTGCTGAGCGAGCCAGACGTGCGCGACGGACGGGAACTCCTCGACGGTGGTGACGATGTCGACCCGGGTCTCCAGGGACAGCGTGGAGACCACTTGGTAGGCGCCGATGGAGGCGTTGGGCAGGATCGCGATCTGGTCCGGGCCGGCCCCGATCAGGGCCGCGAAGCGCTGCCGGGCCTCCTCGATCTCCTCCTCGAACCGGGCCCAGGGTGCGCCGTGGGCCGCGACCGCCTCCTGCATCCGCTCCAGCGCCTCGTCGACGGCGTCGGACCGGGCACCAAGACTGCAGCTCGCCAGATGGACCGTGCGCTCCAGCATCGGGAAACTGCGGCGGAAGGCCGCGGCCGTGACGGGCGCGACGGCGGGGGCCATGGGGGCCGGGGAGGGCGCGGTGGCCGCGCTGCCGCGGCTCATGCCGTACTCGTTCCGGCGGGCGGCACGCCCCCGCCTCCGGTCATCGGGCAGACCGGCGGCGCGACCTCTTCGGCGTACTCGGGAGCCGGTTCGGCGTCACCCATGGGGCCGGTCAGGGTCAACTCGGTCCGCAGTTCCCACAGTTGCGGGAAGAACTTGTGGCTGATCAGCTTGGCCAGGAAGTCGACCGGCGCGCCCTTGGTGCCGACCACGGAGTGGCCGATGACCCGGGTGGCCATCTTGTAGTGCTGGGCGCGCCACAGCGAGATCCGCTCGTCCCAGTCGATCATCGCCTCGGCCAGCCGGTACTCCGCGGTGTCGTGGCCGTTGGTGTAGACCTCCACGAGGTCGGTGCCACGGGCCTCGATCAGCCGGTGGAAGGACTTCTCGAGGTCCTGGCTGACCAGCCGGGCCGTCTTCCAGCCCGGGGACTCGAAGCCCGAGCCGTGGCCGAGGACGGTGCGGATGATCTGGAAGTCCGAGGGCGCGAGGTGCCGCATCATCTCCAGCTGGTCGGCGGTCATGCGTACGCCGAGTGAGGCGCGGCCGAGCAGCCGGGCCGCGGTGTCCAGCTGCCCCGCGTCGATCTGCCGGCCCGCCTCCGCGACCTCGTAGCAGGCGAGCTTGAGCCACAGTTCGGTCGACTGGTGGACGACCTGGAAGAGCATCTCGTCCCGGTGGATCATGTCCTCCGGGCGGCGCTGGAGCGACAGCAGTGTGTCGGTGCGCATGTAGCGCGTGTAGTCGTTGTCCCCTTCTCCGGTGAGTACGGGAACCGAGTAGTCCTTGGACACGATGCTCCTGTCAGGCGTTCGTCGTGGACAGGGCGAGCGGCTCGGCGCGTACCCGGAAGTCCGTGGCGGTGGCGGTGATGGCGGCCTCGGTGGCCGCTCCGTCGGCGGCCCGGAACCGGAAGCGGCCGCCGACGTGCTCGTAGTAGGCGTCCGCGTCGGGCAGTACCTCGCCCGGATGCAGGACGACCTCGGCGTACGGGCCCTGGGCGCGGCCGGTCATGGAGGTCGACTCGGTGATCCGGCACGGCCGTTCGGCCGGGGCGGGCACGAGCATCCAGCCGGCCACCTCGTCGGTGGCGTGCGGCGCGGCGGCTGCCCGCGGCACCGGCGGCAGCGGGCGGTCCACCTGGAGCTGCCAGGCGGCGTGCATCAGGTCGTAGCCGTGCACCTCGCGCCAGAGGAAGGGGATCTCGGCGCCGCCGACGCGGGCGCCGCACTCCAGGAAGCGGCATACGGTGCGCCCGTCCGGGCCCCGGTCGATGAACAGTTCGAGGTGGAAGACGGTGGCGCGGCCCGGGGAGAGCGCGCCGAGGTAGGCGGTGGCGGCCCGGTCGATGGCCGCGTTGACCTCCGGGTCGTCGATCTCGACGGAGCCGAGGAAGGTGCCGCCGCGGAAGCCCAGGCAGGTGTTGAGGTAGCGGGAGGCCCGCCAGGCCAGCAGCCGCTCCCCGTCGAAGACGCCGTCCACATGGGAGATCGGGGCGTCCACGAAGGCCTGCACCAGCATCGGTTCGCTGTCCAGGTCCAGGCCGGTGACCTGCTCGGGGCCGTCCACCCGGACCACGCCGGCGCTGGAACTGCCCGTGCGCGGCTTGACGATGACCGGCCAGCCGGCGGCCGCGCCGAAGGCGAGGACCGTGGCGGTGTCGGTGGCGGCGGCGAACGCCGGCACGTCCAGGCCGGCGTCCGCGACGGCCCGGCACATCACGTACTTGTCGCGGAAGACGATCTGCGACGGCTGGCGCGGGCCCGGAACGTCCCACTCCTCGCGAAGCGCCGCGCCGACCAGCAGGTCGTCCTCCTTGAGGGCGACGATCGCGGCGGGCGCGCCGTACCGGGCGGCGAGCGCGCGGACCTCGGCGCGGACCCGCTCCAGATCGTCGGTCGCGGGAACCAGCACGACCTCGTGGGCCTCGACCGGAACGGAACCGGTCCCGACCTCGGTGGTCACATAACTGACCCGGTTCTCGGTGTGGTCGATATAGCTGGTGAATTCCGCGTATCGCTCGCGCCAGCGGTTGATCACGACAATGTGTGGACGGTCGGTCATATCCGGGACTCCTCGAATTCGACTTCCGGGCAGGTGAATACGCAGGTGCCGCGGGTTCCGGGATTCGCGTACGTGATGACGGAGCCGTCCTTCGGCTGTAGGGCGCGGCAGAACGCGCCACCGAATCCCTGGGGGGTGACGAAAATCCCCCAGTTCGCGACCCATTCCCCGGTGCGCCCGGTCTCCGGGTCGACGACCGGTTCCAGGGCCGGTACGACCAGCTCCTGGGCGACGTAGTCGCGTACGGCGGTCGCCTCCAGGGCCGCCTCCCACTCGGCGTCGGTGACATCGCGGCCGATGACGACGCCGTCGGCGCTGTAGCCGATGCCGGGCTTGAGGACGAGCGAGGCGCGGTGCGTACGGGCGTGGGCGAGGGCCTCCTCGGAGCCCTCGGTGCCGAGCACCCAGGTGCGTGGCAGCACCCGGTCGACCAGCTCCCGCTCCGTCTCGCTCAGTGCGGCGCGGACGGCCGGCAGGTGCAGCAGGCCGAGCGCGGCCTTGCTGGTGAACAGGGCCCCTTCGAGCGGGGTGAACAGAGCGGTACGGCGGGCCGCGTGGGCGCGGTTGACCCGCGTCAGGGCGGCGCGGGCGACCGGGTCGCCCGCGATCTGGCCGGCGGCGAAGTAGCGCAGGACGACATCGACGGGGCGGCCGCGCAGGGCGAGCTTGCCGTCCGCGCCCTCGGTCAGCTCCTGGATCTCGCCGAGCAGCAGCTCGATGCCGTGACGGCTCATGTCCTCCTGGATGGAGAGGAACACGCTGTCGTGGTCGCCGAGCGCCCCGGGGCCCTCGATGAGTGCCACCACCGGGCTCACCGGGTCGGCGCCCACGCCCGCGGCCGCCGCGCGCAGCTCGGCCACCAGGTGGTCCATGGTGTCGGTGTGGCCCAGGGCGTTGGCCTCGGCGAAGGAGCGGAAGGCGGGCACCTCCAGGAAGGCGCGGTTGAGCTGGGCGCTGTCGACGCCGCCGAGCTCGCTGCCGACGTTCAGTTCCAGCAGCCGGAAGCCGGTGCCGTCGTGGAAGGCGTCGGCGCGGGCGTACAGCAGGGGGTCGCCGGTCGCGCCCTCGCTCATCACCTCGATCAGCTCCGGCGGCAGTCCGATGGCCGCGCCGTAGCGCGCCAGGTCGCCGTCGAAGCAGCGGCGCGGCAGCGAGACGAGGGTCCGGAAGACGGCGGCGAGGTCGTCGGCGAAGGCGCGGATCTCGCGCTCGGAGACGAAGATCGGGCGGGGCAGCAGGACGTGCCCGTACGCCTTGTCGTATTCGGCGGGGACGGTGGTCTGCGCGGTCAGGGTGCGCAGTCCGCTGTCCGGGTCCGCTGATTCACAGAGGTAGCGGACGGTGGCTGAATTCTCCATGGGCGGTCTCCATTTCTGCCGGATCAGGGCATGCCGGATCGCGGCGCGAAGGGGAAGCCGCCGAATGCGGCGGCGGCACCGGAAATACCGGGTGGGATCGGAAAGGCGAGGCGAAGGGAAAAGGGAAACGAGGCAACGGAGAATCGCGTGAACGTGAAGAACGCGAAGCAGATGCGAGCGTTGGGGCGATCCGCGGTGACGTGATTTCACTGTGGCACCGGGCGCGGCCGCCGGCGCCGCCTCCCGGGCCGCGCGTTTACGGCTGTCGTGAATACGCCAGGGAGGTCCCGGCGGACAGAACGGGGCAGAAGGGGGCGTACGGCGGGGATGGCGGGCCGCGCCGGTTGCGCACCGCCCGGCCTGCTGCTTACCTACTGCTCACTGCAGGGGCCCCGCGCCCCTTCGGACGATCCGCGGTGACACCGGACCGTCCACAAGGGAGAACAGCCCATGCCCCGCCTGCAGTTCGTCATCGCCAGCACCCGCCCCGGCCGCGTCGGCCCCTCCGTCGCCGCCTGGGCCGCCGAAGAAGCCCGCCGCCACGGCGGTTTCGACATCGAGACCCTCGACCTCGCCGAGATCGGCCTGCCCTTCCTCGACGAGCCCGAGCACCCCTCCGAAGCCGCGTACGTCCACCAGCACACCAAGGACTGGAGCGCCACGGTCTCCCGCGGCGACGCCTACGTCTTCGTGATGCCGATGTACAACGGCACCTTCACCGCACCGCTGAAGAACGCCGTCGACTTCCTCTACCACGAGTGGCAGGACAAGCCGGTCGCCCTCCTCAGCTACACCGCCGGCCCCTCCGGCGGCGTACCCGCCGTCGAGGCGCTCCGCCCGATCCTCGCCCGCATCGGCTTCCGCCCCGCCGAGCGCAGCATCTCCGTCCCCGGCATCGCGGACCTGACCGGCCCCGACGGGTTCCGGGCCCCGGCCGGTCTCGCCGGCGAACTGGGCGGCGTACTCGACGAGCTGGCCAAGCTGCTCGCCGACACCGACGCCGCGCCGGCCCAGGTCTGAGAGGAGCAGCCATGACCGCACCGTCCCTGCCGTCACCGTCCCCGCAGTCCCCGCAGTCCGTGCCTGTTTCCGCCGATGTCTCCGCCGAGCGCCTGGTCGTTGTCGGCAGCGGCGGCCGCCCGTACCGCGAGTACTCCTTCCAGTCCCTGCACGCGCACTACACGCTCTCCGCGGTGCTTTCCGCCGAGCCGACCTGGCAGCGTGACTACCTCGACTCGTACGTCGTCACCGACCTGTCCGATCCGGTCGCGATCGCCGATGCCGTGCTCCGTCTCGCGGGTCCTGAGAACGCCTCCGTGGCCCTGCTGACCTGGGACGAGACCGCGGTCGAAGCCACCGCCGAGGCCGCCGCCAAGCTCGGACTGCCGCAGCTGTCCGCCGAGGCCGCCCGCCACTGCCGCGACAAGTACGCCACCCGCTCGCTGATGTCCGAGGCCGGCCTCGCGGCCGTCCGCCACCGGCTCGTCACCACCGCGGACCAAGCCGTCGCCGCCGCCGACGAGTTCGGCTATCCCGTCGTCCTCAAGCCCCGCGCCCTCGCCGGCAGCATCGGCGTGACCCGCGCCGACGACGAGAGTCAGGTACGGGAAGCCTTCGCGCTCGCCGACGGTGCCGCCTTCGCCACGCTCCCCACCGGCCACGGCATCCTCGTCGAGGAGTACCTCGACGGCCCCGAGATCAGCATCGACAGCGCCGTCCACGACGGCGGCGTCCACATCGTCCACATCGCCCGCAAGCGGCTCGGTTTCACGCCGTACTTCGAGGAAGTCGGCCACCTCGTCGCCGCCTCGTACGACGACGAACCATGGGCGGACGAGGTGCGCGCGCTGGTGACCGGCGCCCACCAGGTGCTCGGCGTCACCACGGGCGTCACCCACGCCGAGGTCCGCCTCACCTCACGCGGCCCGCGCCTCATCGAGCTCAACGCCCGGCTCGGCGGCGACCTCATCCCCTTCATCAGCACCTTCGCCACCGGCATCGACCTGGTGAGGGCCGCCGCCGAACTGTCCTTCGGCCGCCTTCCCGACCTCACCCCGACCCACGACCGCACCGCCGAAGTCCGGTTCGTCTACGCCGACACCGACGGCCACGCCCGCGCGCTCGACCTCACCGACGCCGCGGCCGTACCCGGCATCACGCACACCGCCGTCCTCGCCGAGCCCGGCACCATGCTGCTGCTGCCGCCCCGTCAGGCCATCCCGCGGCTGGCCGCGCTGGTCGCCACCGGACCGGACGAGGACGCCTGCGGGCAGGCCCTCGACCGTGCCGAAGCCGTCGTGGACCGTGCGGTGGACCCGCTACCGAGATCGGAGGCCGGCGCGTGACCGCTCCCGTTGCCGTTTTTGCCCCGGTCGTCGCGGGCGTCGTTCCCGGACCCGAGGCGGCACGTGTCCTGGCCACCGCGCACGCCTACGTTCCGCTCTACATCGAGCTGCTCGCCGACACCCTCTCCCCGGTCACCGCCTTCGCCCGGCTGTGCGGCCCCGGTCTGGAGGAGCCCGGTCTGCTGCTGGAGAGCGTCATCGGGACCGACAACAGCGTCGCGGTCGCCCGCTACTCGTACATCGCGCACCGGACCCGCCCCGTCCCGCTCGGCGACGGCGACCCGCTCGTCGCACTGCGGCCACTGGCCGACCGCGACGTCGCGCGCGTCCCCGGACTGCCGCCCTTCCACGGCGGCGCCGTCGGCTACCTCGGCTACGAGAGCGCCCGCCACTTCGAGCGCCTCCCCACTGCCGCCGGACCCGGCCCGGGCATGCCCGAGTCGGTGTTCCTGCAGGCCGACGACCTGGTGGTGTTCGACCACGCCACCCGACGGCTGCTGATCACCACGCTCCACGACACCGCCGCCGAGACGTACGAGGACGCCGTCGGCCGGCTCGCCGCCACCCGCGACCGGCTGTTCGCCGACCAGCCGCACCAGCCGTACGGCCCGGGCGCCGGCGGGGCGAGACCGCTCGCCCCCGCCCGCACCGCCGAACAGCAGGACCGTTCCGCCTGGCGCGCGCACACCAGCGAGGAACGCTTCCTCGACATGGTCACAACCGCCCGCGAGTACATCCGGGCCGGCGACATCTTCCAGGTCGTGCTCTCCCAGCGGTTCAGCAAGCCGCTCGCCGCCGAACCCCTCGACGTCTACCGCCACCTGCGCGCCGTCAACCCGTCGCCGTACATGTTCCACCTCGCCCTCGGCGGCGGCAGACACGTCATCGGCGCCTCACCGGAACTGCTGGTGAAGGTCGAGGACGGCAGGGCGCAGACCCGCCCGCTCGCCGGTACCCGGTGGCGCGGCACCGACGCCGCGACCGACGCCGCCCTGGAGGCCGAACTGCTCGCGGACGAGAAGGAACGGGCCGAGCACGTCATGCTCGTGGACCTCGGCCGCAACGACATCGGCCGGATCGCCGCGCCCGGCACCGTACGGGTGGACCGGCTGATGGAGGTCGAGCGCTACTCGCACGTCATGCACCTGTCCTCGACCGTCAGTGGAGACCTCGCCGACGGCCGCACCCCGCTGGACGCGCTGCGCTCCACCTTCCCGGCGGGCACCGTCTCCGGCGCCCCCAAGATCCGGGCCATGGAGATCATCGCCGAGCTGGAGGACGAGCGGCGCGGTGTCTACGGCGGCGCCCTCGGCTTCATCGGCACCGGCGGCAGCCTGGACACGGCGATCGCCCTGCGCACCCTGGTCATCGCCGACGGGAAGGCCTGGGTCCAGGCCGGTGCCGGGGTGGTCGCCGATTCCGACCCGGCCGCCGAGTACCGCGAGACCCTCAACAAGGCGCAGGCCCTGTTCGCCGCCGTGGAACGGGCGGAGGCCTCCGCATGAGCCACCTCCGCACGAACCACCTCCGCACGAGCCGGCAGGCCCGTGTCCCGGTCCGCGTCGCCGTCGTCGACAACTACGACTCCTTTACGTACAACCTGGTCCAGTACCTCGCGCAGGCCGGGGCCGAACCCGTCGTCCACCGCAACGACAGCGTCACCACCGGGGAACTCGCCGCCCACGACGCCGTCCTGATCTCGCCCGGCCCCGGCACCCCGGGCCAGGCCGGCGTCAGTCTCGCCGCCGCCCGCGACCTCAGCGGCCGCCTCCCCCTGCTCGGCGTCTGCCTGGGCCACCAGTCCATCGCGGAGGCATTCGGCGCCGACGTGGCGCGGGTGGGCCCGGTGCACGGCAAGACGGAACGGGTACGGCACGACGGCACCGGCGTACTCGCCGGCCTGCCCGACCCGTTCACCGCCACCCGCTACCACTCGCTCGCCGTCGACAGCACGACCCTGCCCGACGAGCTCATCGCCAACGCCTGGGCCCAGGACGGCACGGTCATGGGTCTGCGCCATCGCACCCATCCGACGTACGGGGTGCAGTTCCACCCCGAGTCCGTCCTCACCGAGCAGGGCATGCGCATCGTCGTCAACTTCGTCGAGTCCGTAGAACAGCTCCACTCACACCCACTTGAGGGGGTCCGGTGAAAACCGCGTTGCGCACCCTGGCCGAGGGCGGCCGGCTCACCCGCGAACAGGCCGGCCGGGCCATGGCCGCCGTACTCGGCGGGGAAGCCACCCCCGGCCAGATAGCCGGCTTCGCCATGGCGCTGTCCGCCCGGCGCGCCGACATCGAGGAGATCGTCGGACTGGTCGCCACCGCCCGCGCCTTCGGCGCCCGCCTGACCGGCGACGGCCGGGTCCTGGACACCTGCGGCACCGGCGGCGACGGCCACGACACGTTCAACATCTCCACCACCGCGGCTGTCGTCGCCGCGGCCTGCGGCGTCCCGGTCGCGAAACACGGCAACCGCAGTGCTTCCTCCGCCTGCGGCAGCGCCGACGTCCTCGAAGCGCTGGGCGTACGCATCGACCTGGGACCGGCCGAGGCCGCGGCCTGCCTGGCCGAGGTCGGCATCACCTTCCTGTTCGCGCCGGTCTTCCAGCCCGCCTTCCGGTACGCGGCCGGGCCCCGCCGGGAACTGGGCGTACGGACCGTCTTCAACGTGCTCGGGCCGCTCTGCAACCCGGCCGGCGCCCGCTACCAGACCCTCGGGGTGTCCGACCCGGCCCTGCTCGAAGTGATGGCCGAGGTCCTGCACCGGCTCGGCACCGAGCGCGCCCTGGTGTTCTGTGCCGACGACGGCCTGGACGAGCTGAGCACCTGCTCGCCGTCGCGCGTCGTGGAACTGACCGACGGCAGCACGACCTCCTACCGGCTCGACCCCGCCGACCTGGGCCTCGCCCGTGCCACCCTGGCGGACCTGCGGGGCGGCGATGCGGCCGCCAACGCGGAGACCGTACGCCGGATCCTCGCGGGCGAGCCCGGCCCGCGCCGGGACATCGTGCTGCTCAACACGGCCGCCGCACTGCGCGCGGCCGGGCAGTGCGAGGACTGGCGGGCGGGCATCGCCCGGGCCGCCGAGGCCATCGACAGCGGCCACGCGGCCGCTGTCCTGGACAGGTGGGTGGCGGCGGGCGCCCGGCCTGCCGCACAGGCCGCCGCATGACACCGCGACGCGAACAAGGAGCACCACGTTGACCAGCCAATCCGTCATGCCCGACCTGCTCGGGGAGCTGATCCGGGCCGCGCACCGCCAGACGGCGGCCCGCAGGGCCGAAGTCCCGCTGGCCGAGGTGGAGAGCAGAGCACAGGCCGCCCCCGCCGTACGGGACTTCGGCGCGGCTCTGCGGGCCCCGGGGCTGGGCGTCGTCGCCGAGCTCAAGCCCCGCAGCCCGCTGAAGGGCCCGCTCACCGACGACTACCGGCCCGCCGAGCTGGCCCGGAGTTACGAGGCCGGCGGCGCCTGCGCGCTCTCCGTCCTCGCGCACACCGAGGGCTTCGGCGGCCACCCGGCGGACCTGGCGACCGTACGGGAGGCCGTGGGCCTGCCCGTCATGCGCAAGGACTTCATCGTCGACGAGTACCAGATCGCCGAGGCCCGAGCGTACGGCGCGGACGCGGTCCTGCTCGTGGTCGCCGCCCTCACCAAGGACCGGCTGGCCGAGCTGTACGCCTACGCCGAAGGACAGGGCCTGCACGTCCTGGTGGAGGTCCACGACGAGGCCGAGGCGCGCACCGCGGTCGGCCTCGGCGCCCGCAACATCGGGGTCAACCACCGCGATCTGCGGGACTTCCGGATCGACCTGGGCCTCACCGGCCGGCTCCGGGCGCAGGTCCCGGCGGACCGCGTGCTGGTCGCGGAGAGCGGCGTACGAAGCCCGGCGGACGCCCGGCGGCTGCGCGCCGACGGGGCGGACGCGGTGCTGGTGGGGGAGACCTTGATGCGCTCGGCCGACCCGGCGGCGGCGGTGGCGGAACTGAAGAACTCGCAAGCGCACGGAACCACTCAGGAGAGGTCATGACGACGACCACCGACACGCCGGACACCTCGTTCGTTCCCGGACCGGAGGGGCACGTCCCCAACGCCGAGGGATACTTCGGTGACTTCGGCGGCAAGTTCATCCCGGAGGCGCTCGTCGCCGCGGTCGACGAGGTCGCCGCCGTGTACGACAAGGCCAAGTCCGACCCGGCGTTCGCGGCCGAGCTGAACGATCTGCTGGTCAACTACACGGGCCGGCCCAGCTCGCTGACCGAGGTACGGCGGTTCGCCGAACACGCGGGCGGCGCGCGGATCTTCCTCAAGCGCGAGGACCTCAACCACACCGGCTCGC